>NZ_JAVAYN010000019.1:0-181721 GCF_054863025.1 Bradyrhizobium sp. 23AC | reverse complement strand
CTTGCTCCGTCATTGCGAGGAGCTCTTGCGACGAAGCAATCCAGAATCCCGTCGCGGAAAGACTCTGGATTGCTTCCACCTTCGCCAAGGCTTCGGCGGACAAGTCGCTACGCTCGCAATGACGAGTTTGATGCAGCTGTGCGCCAGATTTCCGCTCTCGTGCCCCGGACGCAGCGCAGCGCTTCTTCAGCGGTGCGCTGCAGAGCCGGGGCCCATGCCGCAACGGAGTCCAGGGCGCTGGGTCCCGGCTCTGCGCAGCAGCGTAAGAACGCTGCAGCGCGTCCGGGACACGCGTGTGCCCTACGCCGCCGCGCGCTGCCGCGCGACCAGCGCTTCGCCAAACGCCTCGAACAGCTTGCGGTTGACCGGATTGCGCTGGGGATCGTATTCGGCGTGCCATTGCACGCCGAGCGCGAAGGTCGGAGCTTCCGCGATCCGGATCGCCTCGATGGTGCCGTCCTCGGCGACGCCCTCGACCAGCACGCGCTTGCCGGGATCGAGGATGCCCTGGCCATGCAGTGAATTGACCCTGATCTTCTCGCAGCCGAGCAGTGTTGCGAATGCTCCGCCCGGCGTCAGCTCGACGTCGTGACGGTCGGCGAACACCACGGTCGGATCGGGGTGGATCTCGCCGTTCTCGAGCCGGGGCATGCGATGGTTCATGCGGCCGGGAATTTCGCGAATCTCGGGATGCAGCGAGCCGCCGAAGGCGACGTTCATCTCCTGCAGGCCGCGGCAGATGCCGAACAGCGGCACACCGCGGGCGACGCAGGCGACCGAAAGCGCCAGCGCCACCTCGTCGCGATGGATATCGTACGGCTCGTGGCGCTCACACGGGTCGACATTGAAGCGGGTCGGATGGACATTGGCGCGGGCACCGGTGAGCACGATCCCGTCGACCACGTCGAGCAGCGCGCCGATATCGGTGATATCGGGCGCACCCGCGAACATCATCGGCAGGCCACCGGAAACCTCAGCCACGGCGCGCAAATTGCGCTCGCCGACCATCTGGACCTGAAATCGATTTTCGACGCGATGGGCATTCCCGATCACGCCGACGACCGGCTTTCTCATCTGTCGTTCCGCGCCTCTCCGATAAGAAGATTCTCCAAACATGCCCTTGGGCTGGAACAAATTCAACAGAAGGGATCGCGGGACGGCAATGCTATTTTCGCGCAAATGCCTCCCGGGCCTCGCCCCCGGCGGGCAGCCCGGCGGCCTGCAGTGCGGTTGCGGCCGGATCGCCCGGGGCGGCCAGCCAAGGCAGTTTCGCGTTGATGCCGCGCGTCACGGGCTCTCCGAGCACCCCACCGAAATCAACCGGCCAGAACCCGTTGGGCACGACTTCGACCGTGATGCCCCGGATCGCATAGCCCTCGCCCAGAACCGCCTCCGCATGGTCGCCGGCGACAAGGCGCGCCGTCTTGGGATCCTTGGGATCGCCAAAGCTGACGAGCACCGGCACGAGGTCTGCTTGCACCGGGACAACGCCGGTTTGCCGGTGGATATCGTTGAACGAGACGCGGTCGCCGCGCGCGGCGCCATAGGCACGAAGCGCGACATAGTTGATGTCGTCAAAGTCCAGCTTGGCGTCCTGCCGGTGCGCCAGCAATGCCACCAGATTCTTGCTCTGACCGAGATCGACGAACACCGCCTCCCCGCGCATCGTGGTGCGGCCGCCACGGTTATAGTTGCGGTCGGGCACGACGGCCAGAACGCCGGATCCGGCCTTGATCCCGTCAGGCGTCGTGACCTCGACCGTGAGACGAAATTTGTGGCCGGGCCGGTTGATCCGGATCTGGTCGCCGACCACGATCACGGCCAGAAGCCCGAGCAGACCGGCCCATTTGCTGATGAAGCTCAAACCGCCCCCATTGTTCTTTCCTCATCGCTCTGCACCGTCGGCGCGCCGACGTCAAACCAGCGCGTTGACGCGGTCTTGATCCAAAGCGCGTTTGTCGAGAGAGTGCGGCGCGCATTGCGCTGAAAAGGACCCGATGTGACCATGTCCAAAGATGAACGCTCCCGGACCCGCGGCGACCTCGCTTGGGCGATCTCGGTCGGGGGCATCGGCGTCGTGCTGTTCACCGCGCTGCTCGCCTTCACCTGGTATTTCGCCGCCACCCTGCTGCTGATCTTCACCGGCATGCTGCTCGGTCTCGGCCTCAACGCGCTGACGGGCGCGCTCGGCCGCCGCGTGCCCCTGCCGCATCCGGTGCGGCTCGCGATCGTCTGCACTGCGCTCGCCCTGATGCTCGCCGGCATCGCCTATCTCGGCGGCGCCACCATCGCCGAACAGGCTTCGCTGCTGAGCAAGACCATCAAGTCGCAGATCGGAAATGTGAAGTCCTTCCTGGACAACCACGGCATCGACACCAGCTTCTTCGATTTCGGCAACGGCGCGACCGACGCCTCGACCACCGCGCCCTCGGAGACGGCGCCCGCACCAGCAGCGCCCTCGCGCGGTCCCCTGCCCGGCGCAGGCGCGCTGGCCTCCAGCGGCGGGGCGATCGTGAGCCAGACCTTCAAGCTGCTGCTCGGCACCATCCACGGTGTCGGCAACATCTTCATCGTGCTGTTCCTGGGCTTCGCCTTCGCCGCCCAGCCCGCCGTCTATCACGACGGTCTGCTGTTCCTGGCGCCGGCCCGGCACCGCACCCGGGTCGCCCTCATCATCGATCGCACAGCTGAGACTCTGGAGCGCTGGCTGATCGCGCAGATCATCGTCATGCTCGCGGTCGGCGTGGTGACCTGGATCGGGCTTGCCGTCATCGGCATCCCCAGCTCGTTCATCCTGGGAATTCAGGCCGGCCTGCTCGCCTTCATCCCGACCATCGGGGCCATCATCGCCGGCGTCGTCGTGGTGCTGGCGAGCCTTGCCTCGGGCTGGATCCCGGCGCTATCGGCCTTTCTGCTCTTCATGGGCGTGCACGCCATGGAGAGCTACGTGCTGACGCCGATCCTGCAGCGGCAGGCGCTGGACATTCCGCCGGCCACGCTGTTCGCGTTCCAGATCTTGCTCGGCGTCGTGTTCGGCATCTGGGGCCTGGCGCTGGCACTGCCGCTGGTCGCCATCGCCAAGGTCATGATCGACCATTTCAAGACCTATGAGGCGCCGCCTTTGGCAGAAGCGGCGTAACCCTCAGGTCGTGAGCACGGTCTCGGTGTGCTCCACCTCGGGCGGCGAGGCAAAATACTGGCCGACAAGGCCGCGCCATTCGGTGAAGTTTTCCGAGCCGCGGAAATCGACGGTGTGGTTTTCCAGCGTCGCCCATTTCACCATCAGCCGGTAGCGCTGCGGCTTTTCGATCGATTTGTGCAGCTCGAAGCCGTGAAAGCCCTTGGAGCGGCCGAAGGCGGCCTTGGCCTTGGCGACGGCGGCCTCAAAGTCCTTTTCGCTGCCCGGCTTGACGTCGATTTGCGCGATCTCGGTGATCATCGGTTTCCACCCGTTTTTTGTTCGATGGGCGTGTCTAGCGCAGCCGGCGAAAAAGAAAAAGGCGCCGAAACGGCGCCCTGGTCGGCCAAAAAATGCAGATCTCTCAGATCAGCAGCAGAACGGTGCCCGCCACGATCAGGGCGCAGCCGATGAACAGCGCGAGCGGCCAGTAGCTGCGGCGGCCTTGCGTGTAACGCCCCTGCGCGCGGCGCTCGGTGATCAGCGCGCTCTCGTATTCATCCGCAGTGGAGAACAGACAGGCGAAGCCGCTGCGTGCCGAGGCCGCAGCGGCTTCGAGCGACATCAGGGCAGCTTGCGGGTTCTGTCGACGGATCGATTCCATGACCGCAATGGTAGGGATCGAATGGTAAACAGAGGATTACCGCGATGCTGCTCTGCGTCTCAGGCGGTGGCCGGCCGCGGCTGCGGCGCACTGATCCGCGCGGCGCTCTGGCGGCGCCAGTTCTCCAGCGACAGCGGCAGCTCCTCCGCCGCCTCGACGCGGTTACGGCCGCCGCGCTTCGCCTGGTAGAGCGCGGTGTCTGCGGATGCCAGCAGCACCTCGAGCTCGGTGCCGGCAGGTCCGCCGGCGACGCCGATGCTGACGGTGGTGTCCACCGGGCCTTCGTCGACCACGACGCCGGAAGTCTCGAAAGCCTCGCGCACGCGCTCGGCGACCAGCACGCCCTCCTCCAGCGAACACGGCAGCAGCGCTGCGAACTCCTCGCCGCCGATGCGGCCCGACATGTCGGTGATGCGCAAATTGCTGACGACGACGGTCGAGAACAGTTTCAGCATCTCGTCGCCGGCAGGGTGGCCGAAGCGGTCGTTGATCGACTTGAAGTGATCGATGTCGAAGATCATCACGGTCACGGGACGTCCGGCCTTGGCCTCGCGCTCGATCACGCGGCCGCAGGCTTCCGAGAAGCCGCGCCGGTTGAGCATGCCGGTCAGGGGATCGGTCGACGCGGCGGTGCGGTGCGCGGTCACGGTGCGCTCGGACACCAGCATGAAGATCACGAACACGGTGCCGACGGCATATAGGATGAGTTCAACCGCGAACACCTTGACCCAGATGCTCTGGGAGAAGCCGGCATCGTGCGGACGCAGGAAGCTGCCGATCAGGACCGGCAGCATCAACACGCAGCCATGCATCACCGGCATCACGAAAGCCGGCCAGCGCCGCTGCAGGCTCTTGCGCCGTTCGGTCCAGAGCTCGCTGGCGGTCAATGCCGCATAAACCGAGACGATGCCGGCGCCGATGATCATCCGCAACATGGATGCCTCGGGGGCGAGCAGCGTGACGGCGGCGACCCAGGCCAGCGCGCCGACGAGGAGACCCGGCCAGTTCGGCTTGCGGCCGTGGAAGACGCGCGCCGCATTCCACACCATGCCGCAGGCGACGAATCCGACCGCGTTCAGCGCAAGGTAAAGATGCGGGCCCAGCCTGTCGCCGGCCGCGGTCCACAGCGCGACGGAGGCGGCACCGAGCAGATAGGCGGTGCCCCACCATTTCAGTGCAGGGCTGTTCTCCTGCCTGCCGAAAAACACCATCATGGCGCCGAGCAATGCGGCGACCATGGTGGCGACCAAATAGAGCGTGATGCTATCGAGCGACATCATGTCGGCCCCCTCTAGAAAATAGCAGTTACGCGACCGGCCCCAGCCGATTTGCGCGCCCTTCCGAATGCGACGCTAGGTCGCGCGAGTTCCATTCAGGTTTTCGTGGGAGGCCAAGTTTTCGGGAAACACGCCATCAATTTGCATACAAACGAACAACAAAAAGGGCGCTGAAATCAGCGCCCTTTTGCATCTCATTGAAGCCGCTTTCGCGGCGAATGTGACCGAAGCGATTAACGCTTCGAGAACTGGAAGGACCGGCGGGCCTTGGCCTTGCCGTACTTCTTGCGCTCGACCACGCGGGAGTCGCGGGTCAGGAAGCCGCCCTTCTTGAGCACGGAGCGCAGCTCCGGCTCGAAATAGGTGAGCGCCTTGGAGATGCCGTGACGGACCGCGCCGGCCTGGCCGGACAGACCGCCGCCGGCAACCGTGCAGATCACGTCGTACTGGCCCGAACGCGCGGCCACGGAGAACGGCTGCTCGATCATCATGCGCAGCACGGGACGGGCGAAATAGACCTCGACCTCGCGCGAGTTGACCGTGACCTTGCCGGCACCCGGCTTGATCCAGACGCGGGCGACCGCGTCCTTGCGCTTGCCGGTGGCATAGGCGCGGTTGAACTTGTCGACCTTCTTCTCGTGCTTGGGCGCATCGGGCGCCGCCGCCGTCTTGAGCTGCGAGAGCTGGTCGAGCGACTGGATGGATTCGGCCATGTTATGCGGCCCTCGTGTTCTTGCGGTTCAACTTGGCGATATCGATCTTCTCGGGCGTCTGGGCCTCGTGCGGATGATCGGCGCCGCCATAGACACGGAGATTGCCCATCTGGACACGACCGAGCGGACCACGCGGGATCATGCGCTCGACGGCCTTCTCGAGCACGCGCTCGGGATGCTTGCCCTCGAGGATCTGGCGCGCGGTGCGCTCCTTGATGTGGCCGACATAACCAGTGTGCTTGTAATAGGTCTTCTGCTCGCGCTTGCGCCCCGTGAGGACCGCATGCTGCGCATTGATGATGATGACGTTGTCGCCGCAATCAACGTGCGGGGTGTAGGTCGGGAGGTGCTTGCCGCGCAGGCGCATGGCGACGATGGTGGCGAGGCGGCCGACGACCAGACCCTTGGCGTCGATCAGTACCCACTTCTTCGTCACCTCAGCCGGCTTTGCCGAAAAGGTTTTCATGTCAGAGTTTCCGTGGACGGGGAGCATCGGCGCGAACACCGCACCGGACTGCGCGTTTTTCTAGAGAAGAGACGCGCAACGGTCAATGCCCGACAACGGAAATTAGTGCCGTAATATCAATTACTTAAAAATATGGTGCTATATTACCTGCAAAAAGTTCAAACATTTGGAATGGAATAGGTCGAGGTGACATGGGCGATCGGATCGGGCGAGCTGCCGGACAGCAGTTTCACCTCCCCGACCGCAAGCCGCTTGCCGAGCTTGAGCAGCCGCGCCTCCGCCAGCACGTCCTGCCCCGGCTGGCCCTTGCGCAGGAAGTTGATGTTGAGATTGGTGGTGACGGCGAGCCCGACCGGCCCGATCGCGGACAGAAGCACCACGTACATCGCGAAATCGGCGAGCGCCATCAGCGTCGGGCCGGACACGGTTCCGCCCGGTCGCAGCATCCTTTCGCTGTAGCGTTGGCGCAAAAGGCAGGTCTGGCCGTCCGCGCTTTCGATCGTGATGTCGTCGCCGCTGAAGGCCTGAGGAAACTCGTGACGGAGGAACTGCTCGACCTCTGCCACGCTCATTTTCGCTAACGCCATGCTGTTCCCCACCCTCGCTTCACTCGCCCTGTTACATTAAGTTATCTGCGTCATTCAAATGCAATAATCCAACGGAAACGCTTCGATGTCCGCCCAGGCCGCCCGCGCCCCCTCCCCGCAACCGCCGATCCTGCTGCGCGAGACCGTAGGCCCGATCGCCGTGCTGACGCTGAACCGCCCCGCCGCGCGCAACAGCCTTTCGGCGGCGATGATCGCCAGCCTGCATGCGGAGCTCAACGAGATCCGCGATGACAAGGCCGTCCGCGGCGTCGTGATCGCCGCCAACGGTTCTGCCTTCTCCGCCGGCCACGACATGAAGGAGCTGACCGCGCGCCGCACTGACCCGGATCGCGGCCGCGCCTTCTTTGCCGAGATGATGACCGCCTGCAGCGCGATGATGCAGGCGATCGTGCATCTGCCAAAGCCTGTGGTCGCATCCGTCCAGGGTATCGCGACCGCGGCCGGCTGCCAGCTCGTGGCCAGCTGCGATCTCGCCATCGCCTCGGAGGACGCGAAATTCGCAACGCCTGGCGTCGACATCGGCTTGTTCTGCTCGACCCCGATGGTGGCGCTGTCGCGCAACGTGCCGCGCAAGCAGGCGATGGAGATGCTGCTGACGGGCGAGCCTGTTGCGGCCGCGCGCGCCCGCGAGATCGGCCTCATCAACCGCGTGGTGCCCGCCGGCACCGAACGCGACGCCGCGATCGCGCTGGCGGAGCAGGTTGCGCTGAAATCGGCCTACACCGTCAAGCTCGGCAAGGAGGCGTTCTATCGCCAGGCCGAGATGAGCCTTGCGGAGGCCTATCGCTATGCCGCAGAGGTAATGACCGAGAACATGATGGCGCGCGACGCCGAGGAAGGCATCGGCGCCTTCATCGAGAAGCGCACGCCGACATGGCGGGATGAGTAGTAGCAGTTCTTATGCTGTCATTCCGGGCGGCTCGAAGAGCCGACCCGGAATCTCGAGATTCCGGGTTCGATGCTTCGCGTCGCCCCGGAATGACGAATGAAGGATCACATGAACCACGACGCCTATCCCGACAATTACATCCGCGCCATCCTCAACAGCGTGAAGTCGATCGCGATGGTCGGCGCCTCGCCGGTCAATGTGCGGCCGAGCTATTTCGCATTCAAATATCTGGCGCAGCGTGGCTACGACATGATCCCGGTCAATCCCGGCCATGTCGGCAAGGAGCTGCTCGGAAAGCCCTTTATCGCCTCGCTGTCCGACATCGGCCGTCCCATCGACATGATCGACATTTTTCGCAATTCCAGCCACATCATGCCTGTCGTCGAGGAAGCTCTCACGCTCGACCCGCTGCCGAAGGTGATCTGGATGCAGCTTGGCGCACGTGACGACGTGGCGGCAGCGAAAGCCGAGTCGGTCGGTATCAAGGTGGTGATGAACCGTTGCCCCAAGATCGAATATGGCCGCCTGTCGTCCGAGATCTCCTGGATGGGCGTGAATTCGCGCACGCTCAGCTCCAAGCGCGCGCCGGCACCGACGCAAGGCATGCGACTATCCCTCAATCGGATGAGCGTCGGCGGCGGCGACACTGCGGCCTCCGATCGTGCCGCCAAGAACAAGACCGAGCAAAGCTGACGCAATTGCGAGGGATTCATTTTGCTAACGCGACAATGCGTAGCAAGATCATTCCCAAATGGTCTTGACGTGACGCGGCGCCTTGACGGCGAGCGCGGCGCCCATCAGCATGCCGCGCGATTTCAGACCAAGAGAACAGGACGCCCTCAATGAGCGATCGCCTTCCGGGATTTTCAACCCTCGCCGTGCATGCCGGTGCACAGCCCGACCCCACCACCGGTGCGCGCGCGACTCCGATTTATCAAACGACCTCGTTCGTGTTCAACGATGCCGACCACGCCGCCTCGCTGTTCGGCCTGCAGGCGTTCGGCAACATCTATACCCGCATCGGCAATCCCACCAACGCGGTGCTGGAAGAGCGCGTCGCCGCGCTCGAAGGCGGCACGGCCGCGCTTGCGGTGGCCTCGGGCCATGCGGCGCAGGTCGTGGTGTTGCAGCAATTGATGCAGCCCGGCGACGAGTTCATCGCCGCGCGAAAACTCTATGGCGGCTCGATCAATCAGTTCACGCACGCCTTCAAGAGCTTTGGCTGGAACGTGGTGTGGGCCGATCCCGACGACGTCGCGAGCTTCGAGCGCGCGGTGACGCCGCGCACCAAGGCGATCTTCATCGAGTCCATTGCCAATCCCGCCGGCAGCATCACCGACATCGAGGCAATCTCGACGGTGGCGCGGAAGGCCGGCGTGCCGCTGATCGTCGACAACACGCTGGCCTCGCCCTACCTGATCCGCCCGATCGACCACGGCGCCGACATCGTCGTGCACTCGCTGACGAAATTTCTGGGCGGTCACGGCAATTCGCTCGGCGGCATCATCGTCGATGCCGGCACCTTCGACTGGTCGACCGGCGGCAAATATCCGATGCTGTCGGAGCCGCGGCCGGAATATCACGGCATCCGCCTGCAGGAGACCTTTGGCAATTTCGCCTTCGCGATCGCTTGCCGCGTGCTGGGCTTGCGCGACCTCGGCCCCGCGCTGTCGCCGTTCAACGCCTTCATGATCCTGACCGGCATCGAGACCTTGCCGCTGCGCATGCAGAAGCAGTGCGACAATGCCAAGGCGATCGCCGAATTCCTCGCCGGCCATCCGGCGGTGGCCTCGGTGAGCTATGCCGGCCTTGCGAGCGACAAGTACAATCAGCTCGCGCGCAAATACGCGCCGAAGGGCGCGGGCGCCGTGTTCACCTTCAGCCTGAAGGGCGGCTATGACGCCGGCGTCAGCCTGGTGTCGAAACTGCAGCTGTTCTCGCACCTGGCCAATGTCGGCGACACCCGCTCGCTGGTGATCCACCCGGCCTCCACCACGCACAGCCAGCTCGACGACGCCGCCAAGGTGAAGTCCGGCGCCGGGCCTGACGTGGTGCGTCTCTCGATCGGCATCGAGGACAAGGAAGACCTGATCGCCGATCTGGAGCAGGCGCTGGGGGCGTAGTCATCGCTGTCATTCCGGGATGGTCCGAAGGACCAGACCCGGAATCTCGAGATTCTCGGGTGCGCAATCGCGCACCTGAGTTCGCGCTCACGCGCGCCCCGGAATGATGGTGGCTTTGGCCGCCGTCAGTTAACAGTCATTAACCATATCTACCGCATAGATGGCCTTTGGATCGCCCCTTTGATTCGGAGCCGACGATGCTGCGCTGGATGGTGCCTGCCCTTGCGGCGATGCTGACGGTTTCAGCCGCCGTTGCCGCTGACTTGCCGGCCACGCCGAAGCGGCGCGCCGCAGTTCCGCCGCAGGAGCCGCCGCAGGTCTATGTCGATACCGACCCGGATGCGCTGATCTCGCCGGCCTACGGCATCGGCAGCTACATCCGCAATCTGCCGGGCACGCCGCTCCTGCCCGGCTCCAACACCTTGCCGGGCTATTACGGCCGCCCCTGGAGCTACGATTATCAGGGCCCGTATTACGGCGGGAAGCAGGTCGATTATTTCTGGCGCCTGCCTTACGCGTGCGGCATCTACGGCTATTGCTGATCAGCCGGGCTGGCTAATCGGAACCGCACGCGGCTGCGCCTCCGCAGATCGCCGCGAAGCGAGCCGTTCCACCTGCATCACCGCGAGCATCAGCACGACGATTGCGACGGCCTGGTGCGACAGCGCGAGGTCGATCGGCACCTGGTTGAGCAGCGTGAGAATGCCGAGCACCGCCTGCAGGCTCACCGCCGCGAACAGCCAGAGCGCGCCGCTTGCCGCCGCACCTGCGCGCGAACCCACCGCGTCGATCGCATGCAGCGCGGCCAGCGCGAACAGCGCATAGGCGGTCATGCGGTGCTCGAACTGCACCGTCAGCACATTGTCGAACATGTTGCGCCACCACGGCGTCTCGAACCACAGCCGCTCGGCCGAGGGAATGAACGCGCCGTCGATCTGCGGCCAGGTGTTGTACGCGCGCCCGGCGCGCAGGCCCGCAACCAGCGCACCGAAATAGATCTGCACGAACGTCACGACGAGCAGCAGTGCACTCGTGAAGCGCAACCGCGCCGGTGCTGCGATCTGCGGCCGCTCCTTGAGCCGCCGCACCGTCCAGACGATGCCAGCGAAGATCAGGAGCGCGAGCACAAGATGCGTCGCCAACCGATATTGCGACACCTCGACCCGTCCCGTCAGGCCCGAGGCCACCATCCACCAGCCCACCGCGCCCTGGAGACCGCCAAGCGCGAACAGCAACCACAGCCTGCGCTTCAATTCACCGGACAGGCCACCGCGCCACAGGAAGAACAGGAACGGCAGCAGATAGGCGACGCCGATGAACCGGCCGAGCAGCCGGTGGCTCCATTCCCACCAGAAAATCTGCTTGAACTCGGACAGGCTCATGCCCGCATTGAGCTCGCGATACTGCGGGATCTTCTTGTAGGCCTCGAACGCCTCGGTCCACTGTGTCTCCGACAGTGGCGGCACGCTGCCCGTGACCGGCTTCCATTCGACGATCGAGAGGCCGGATTCCGTGAGCCGCGTCGCGCCGCCGACCAGTACCATCAGCGCGATCAGCGCGGCGACCGAGATCAGCCACCAGCGCACGGCGCGATGCGGGTTGGTTGGGACAGAATTCGTCGTCATTTCAGAGGCTAAAACCAGGGCTTGAACCGGACTGCGTGCCCCTTATAGTCCCCCGCTCCCGCAGCGCAAGTTACGTGAAAGCCGCTAGTAGTCCGTCATGACGATCCGCACCCGCAAGTTCCTCGGCGCCATCCTGCTCCTGGTGCTGGCCACGGTCTGGGCCCTGCTCGGCATGGCGGCTGCGCAGATTCCGTGGATTGCCGAGTCCGGCTGGCGGCAGGCGATCTACTACGTGGTCGTGGGCATGGGCTGGGTGCTGCCGGCGATGCCGATCGTGAGCTGGATGCAGCGGCCTGATCGCGTCAAGTCTGGCTCGTAGCGGTCGGCCTCACCGGCGCAAACGCAACACCCGACACCAGCACGCGCAACATGCGCAGCGAGCGCACGCGGCCGTCCCAGGAAATCCGCGGCAGCGCGCGCAGATTGGTCCGCCCCTCCGCGTCCACGATGCCCGGGATCGTCGACACCGCGCTGGCAAAGCCCGCCTCCTCCGCCATCATGACGTGGCTGCGCCGGAACGAGGTACGGTCGCCGAACGGAAAGGCGAGATGCCTAACATCGCGGCGGAAGGCCGCTTCGGCAACGGCCTTGCCCATCGCCATCTCGCGCAAGGCTGCCGTATCCTTCATGCTGGCGAGAACCGGATAGTTCACGGTGGCGCTGCCGATCGTGACGAGCGGATCGGCGGCGAGCTTCGCCAGATCCTCCCAATCCATCGACGCCTCGCGCGAGAGCGCGGCAAGATCAATGCGGTAGCGCGTGCAGAGATCGGCGATCGCGGCCGATAGATCCGCCGGTGACAGCGAGCGCAGCCAGCTCTCGAGATGCGAGAACAGCGCCTGCTTCTCGGCATTGCCGGTGACAGTGAAGCGCTGCTCCCTCTCGCCCATCATCAGGTTGATGCGGCTCTCGCGCGCGATCACCTGTTCGAGCCCGAGCCACCAGGCTTGCCCGACACCGTCGGGAAAGGCGGTGGGTACGTAGACCGTGAAGGGCACGGCGTGATGCGCCAGCACCGGATAGGCGAAGTCGATGAGATCCTTGGGCGCACCATCGAAGGATAGCGCCACGAAACGCCGCTTCTCCGGCAGTGTCACCGCGCGCCGGCAGACCTCGTCCATGCCGAGAAAATCGTAGTTCCAGCGCTTCAACGCGCGAATGGCGCGGTCGAGAAATTGCGGCGTGATCTCGTGCGCGCGCAGCGGCTGAAACCCGCCGCGCCGCCGTGGCCGCACCCGCGCAAAGCGCAGGATGGCGCCGGCACCGCGTCTGCGCAGCGCGGCCTGGCCGGTGAACCAGGCCAGCTCGAGGCGCAGCCGTTCCAGCCATCTGTCGTCGGATGCCAATATCCCACCTTCGCGCCCCCAAGGCGCCGTTCCCTCTCTTATTGTCCTTACCCTTTGTTGACATTTCTTTGCAAAGGTCGGCCACAGGCCGAATTACGTCTATTTTGATTTCTCGACAGGTTTCGCGAATGACCATGGCTGCGGCGATGCAAAGCCGGACGGCAGAAGCGCCAGCGCGGTCGAAAGCGAGCCGTATCGCGCATGTCGATATCGTCACCGATCTCGGCGCCGCCGAGGCGGTCTGGCGCGCCTTCGAGGAGCCCGGCCATCTCTTCACGCCCTATCAGCGGTTCGATCTGCTGAGCCCCTGGCAGCGACTGGTCGGCGAGCGCGAGGGTGCGCGGCCCTTCGTCGTGATCGCCCGTGACGCCGATCACGCGCCGTTGATGCTGCTGCCGCTCTCGCTGCGCCAAAGCCACGGCGTGCGCACCGCCTGCTTCATGGGCGGCAAGCATACGACCTTCAACATGGGCCTGTGGAACGCCGCGTGTGCTGCGCAGACCACTGCCGCCGATCTCGATACGCTGCTTGCGCCGCTGCGCGAGCACATCGACGTGCTCGCGCTGACGCAGCAGCCGCAGCGCTGGCACGGCCAGCAGAACCCGTTTGCCCTATTGCCGCGGCAGAGCCCGATCAACGGCTGTCCGCAACTGGTGATGGAGCCGGGCGGGCCGCCGGCATCGCGGATCAGCAATTCCTTCCGCCGCCGCCTCAAGAGCAAGGAAAAGAAGCTCCAGGCGCTCGCCGGCTATCGCTATCACCTTGCCACGTCAGACGCGGACGTCACCCGCCTGCTCGACTGGTTCTTCCGCGTCAAGCCGGTGCGGATGGCAGAACAGAAGCTTCCAAACGTCTTCGCCGAGCCGGGCGTCGAGCAGTTCGTCCGCAGCGCCTGCCTTGCGCCGCGCGGTGAAGGCCGCGTCATCGACATCCATGCGCTCGAATGCGACGACGAGGTGATCGCGATCTTCGCCGGCGTCGCCGACGGCGAGCGCTTCTCGATGATGTTCAACACCTACACGATGTCCGAGCACGCCCGCTACAGCCCCGGCCTGATCCTGATGCGCTACATCATCGATCGCTACGGCGAGCGCGGCTACCGCTCGCTCGATCTCGGCATCGGTTCGGACGACTACAAGCGGATGTTCTGCAAGGACGACGAAGACATCTTCGACAGTTTTGTCCCACTGACCTCGCGCGGAAAGCTCGCGGCGATGGCGATGTCATCGCTCAGCCACGGCAAGCGGCTGGTGAAGCAGAACCAGATGCTGTTCGATCTGGCCCGGCGGCTGCGGCAGGCGTTCGGGTAAGAATTCACGGCTCGCGAGCTGCCCTGCTCCTGCAAGGCAAGTATCGTAGGGTGGGCAAAGCGACTTGTCCGCCGTAGCTCGCAGAGCGAAGGCGGAAGCGTGCCCACGTCTTTTGCGGCTGTATTGGACAGGCCGTGGGCACGGCGCAAGTGCGCCTTTGCCCACCCTACGATTCCGAGTGCGCGGAGAAAGAAAAGCCTACGCCGCCACCACGCGCGGCGCATCCACCGCATCCGAAGCCTGCACCGGCTTGCTCAGCATCGTCACCTCGCTGAAGCCGACCGCCTTCAGCTGCTCGCACATCAGCGTGCGCGCATCGCTTGCCATCGAGGCATCGGGCACCACGACGGCGCGGGCATGCGCCGTCAGCAGCTCGGCCGGAAGGTCGGAGGCGCTGCCGGCGTCGATCAGCACGTGATCATAGGCGCGCAGCAGCGCGTCGATGGCGAGCGTCACCCGCGGCGATTGCAGCACGCTTCGGTCGAAGCCGGGACGGCCGGCCATGACGAGATGCAGCCGCGACAGCTTGTCCCGGGTGATGATTTGCGCGAACGACGCCTCGCCTTGCATCAGCTCGGCAAGGCCGGGCGCCGAAGCATCGACGGACACCGCGGCAATCGTGGGCGAGGACGCGGCGAGATCGACCACGACGACGCGCGCCTCGCGCGCCAGATGCCGGGCAAGCGTCAGCGTCGACAGCGTGATGGCTTCGCCGGAAGCGGTGCCGAGCACCGTGACCTTCCTCGCCGCCGCGCCCGCGGCGCGCAGGCTGCCGGCCAGATTTTCGATCTCGGTGAATTCGGTGACGTTGGCATCATCAGTCATCTCCGGCTGAAGCGGCGCGGGCTCCGCCATGACCGGATCGGCGATCGGCTCGACCTCGGGCCGGGCAACCGGCTGGACGACCGGCTGGACGACCGGTTCCTGGCGCAGCGGTGCCTGCGTTTGCACCGGGTTGAACGCGGCCACCGTGCGCGGCGCGGTCTGGCGCAGCAGCTCGCCGGTGACGACGACACCGGACGAGAGCAGCAGCGTCGCGATCGTCGCGATCAGCACGATCGGCAGCTTCTTCGGATAGGCCGGCGTGTTCGAGACGATGGCGCGCGAGATGATGCGGCCGTCGGTCGGCGCCGTGTCGATGGTCTCGCGGGTATTGGCCTCGCGGTACTTGGCCAGATACGTCTCGAGCAGATCGCGCTGCGCCTTCGCCTCGCGCTCCAGCGCGCGGAGCTGGACGTCCTGGCCGTTGGTCGAGGTCGCCTGCTTCTTGAGCTGCTCGAGGCTCACGGTCAGGCCATCGACCCGGCCGCCGGCGATCCGCGCGTCGCTTTCCAGCGAGCGCGAAATCTTGGCCGCCTCGTCGCGGATTTGATTGTCGAGATCGCCAAGCTGCGCCTTCAGCTCCTTGATCCGCGGGTGATTGCCAAGCAGCGTCGACGACTGCTCGGCGAGCTGCGCACGCAGCGTGACGCGCTGCTCGGACAACCGCCGCATCAATTCGGAGTTCACGACCTCGGAGGCCTCGATCGGCTTGCCGCTCTGGAGCATCTCGCGGATCAGGCGCGCCTTGGATTCCGCGTCTGCCTTCAGCGCGCGCGCATTGTTGAGCTGGGTGTTCACCTCGCCCATCTGCTGGTTCGACAGCGTGGTGTTGTTGGTGCCAACGAACAGGCTCGACTTGGAGCGGAAGTCCTCGACCCTGGCCTCGGCATCGGAGACCTTCTTGCGCAGGCTCTCGATCTCGCCGGCGAGCCACTGGCTGGCGTTCTTGGCCTGCTCCTGACGCGCGCCCTGCTGGAGCACGAGATAGCCGTCGGCGATCGAATTGGCGACGCGCGCGGCAAGGTCCGGATCGGCGGACTGGAATTCGACCACGATCACGCGCGACTTGTCGACGGCGTAGGCCTGGAGACGATCGTAATAGGCATCGAGCACGCGCTCTTCCGGCGTCATCGAAAACGGATCGCGACCGATACCGATCATCGCGGCCAGCGACTTCAGCGGCGAGATGCCTTGCAGCACCGGATCGAATTCGGGGCGTTCGGCGAGCTTGTTCTTCTTGATGATCTCCCGCGCCAGATCGCGCGACAGCACCAGCTGCACCTGGCTGGTGACGGCCTCGGCGTCGAGCGCCTGCCGCTCCTCGGTGCGGTCGCTGCTCGGGCGCAGGAACACGTTCTCGCGGCCATCGATGAGGATGCGCGATTCGGACTTGTAGCGCGGCGTGACGAGATTGACGACGGCGACGGATGCAACGAGCGCCAGCACCGTCGGCACGATGATCCAGCCGCGCTTGCGCGCCAATGCCGCGCCGAGCGCGTGCAGGTCGATATCGCCGGATTCGACGTGTGCCTGCTTGGTGACAACGGGCGCAGGCTTTGCTTCAAGCCTGACTTCAGCCTTGGTCTCAACCTTGGGCGCGGCTTCGGGTTTGGACTTCGAGACGGCCCGCGCAACCACGGCCTTGTCCTTGCCGGCACGCCAGAACGCTAAACGCATCGAACACTCCCGCAGGGGCAACGCCACTAAGCTAGCTCAACCGGGGCGATTACACTCCATTAAGGTTGCCGCTGGGTTAATCGCGGAATGCGGCGACGTGCGCAGGCGCACTCGTCACCGTTTGTTAACCACGAGGGCCCTTAATCCGTCTCGATATTTTCCTGGGAATTGTTCGGCATTCGCCGTCGAGCGCTGGTTTTGATTCATGCCCCCCTCTCCTGACCGGCCGCTTCGCATCCTGCACGCCGTGCGTGCTCCGGTCGGCGGCATTTTCCGCCACATCCTCGACGTCGCCAACGGCCAGGTCGATCGCGGCCACCATGTCGGCATTCTCGCCGACAGCCTCACCGGCGGCGAGCGCGCCGACAAGGCCCTTGCCGAGCTCGCGCCGCGGCTGAAGCTCGGCGTGCACCGGCTCGCGATCCGCCGCGAGCCGTCGCCGGACGATGTCCTGGTCTGGTTTCGCATGCGGCGCCTGATCGCCACGCTCAAGCCCGACGTCATGCACGGCCACGGCGCCAAGGCCGGCGCCTTCATCCGCATGCGGCGACGCTCCGACAACACCATCCGCATCTACACGCCGCATGGTGGCTCGCTGCATTATCCCCTCAACACCTTCAAGGGCGAGTTTTACGCGCGGCTGGAGCGGACGCTGATGGACGCGACCGACCTGTTCCTGTTCGAGAGCGCATTCGCCCGTGACACCTATCAACGCATCGTCGGCACGCCCAAGGGCGTGGTGCATTGCGTCTTCAACGGCGTCACGCCCGAGGAGTTCGAGCCTGTCGTGACCACCGAAGATGCGACCGACCTCGCCTATGTCGGCGAGTTCAGGCACATCAAGGGCGCCGATCTCCTGGTCGATGCCGTGGCGCGTCTGCACGAGGGCGGCAAGAAGGTCACGCTGACGCTTGGCGGCGACGGCGAGGAAACGGCGGCGCTGAAGGCGCAGGTCGAGAGGCTCGGCCTCACCCATGCGATCCGCTTCATCGGCCACGTCAAGGCACGCTACGGCTTCTCCAAGGGCCGGCTGCTGGTCGTCCCCTCGCGCGGCGATTCCATGCCCTATGTCGTGATCGAGGCCGGCGCGGCCGGCATTCCCATGATAGCGTCCCGCATCGGCGGCATCCCCGAGATCTTCGGCTCCGACAGCCCGGCCCTGTTCGCGCCGAGCGATTCCGAGGCCATGGCCGAGGCGATCGCGGCCGCGCTCGCTGATCCCACAGCAACGGCGCAACGCGCCGTGTCCTTGCGCGAACGCATCTCGGCGCATTTCTCGCAAGCCGCCATGGTCGACGGCGTGATCGCCGGCTATCGCGACGCATTTGCCAATCATTAACCATCCTTAAGCCCGCTTTAGAAAATCTTCCGATTTGTTCGATAATCGAAGGACCAGGGGATGCCGCCCGGGGCGCCAACGCTATTGGCCCGCGGGTGCTTGAAATGGACGTGGACGCCCGTGGAACCGCTCAACGCACGCTCGATGCTCGATGCCGCGACCAGCGCCGCGGCGAAACCCGCTGACCAACCCTTCGTGGAGCGCCGCCGCCGGCTCTCGCCCGCAGCCCTCGACGTCGTCAACCAGAAGGTCGCCCGCGCCTATTCGCCGATCGTGATCGCCGGCTTCGTGCGCGTCGCCGACTTCGCGCTGCTGAGCCTCGTCGGTATCGCGCTCTATGTCGGCTATGTCATGCCGCTCTCCGGCTTCAGCTGGGTCTATCCCGCCGAGGTCATCGCCGTATCGATCGCGGCCGTGGTCTGCTTCCAGGCCGCCGACATCTACCAGGTGCAGCTGTTCCGCGGGCAGCTCCGGCAGATGACCCGGATGATCTCGTCCTGGTCGTTCGTCTTCCTGCTGTTCATCGGCATCTCGTTCTTCGCCAAATACGGCAGCGAAATCTCGCGGCTGTGGCTTGCCGCCTTCTATTTCCTCGGGCTCGCCGCGCTGCTCGCCGAGCGCCTGGTGCTGCGCTCGCTGGTGCGCGGCTGGGCGCGCCAGGGCCGGCTCGACCGCCGCACCATCATCGTCGGCTCCGACAGCAATGGCGAGCAGCTGGTCGAAGCGCTGAAGGCGCAGGAGGATTCCGACATCCACGTGCTCGGTGTGTTCGACGACCGCAACGACAGCCGCGCGCTCGACACCTGCGCCGGCGCGCGCAAGCTCGGCAAGGTCGACGACATCGTCGAATTCGCCCGCCGCACCCGCGTCGATCTCGTGCTGTTCGCGCTGCCGATCTCGGCGGAGACGCGCATCCTCGAAATGCTGAAGAAGCTCTGGGTGCTCCCGGTCGACATCCGCCTCTCCGCGCACACCAACAAGCTGCGCTTCCGGCCCCGCTCCTATTCCTATCTCGGCGAGGTGCCGACACTCGACGTGTTCGAGGCGCCGATCACCGACTGGGATCTGGTGATGAAATGGCTGTTCGACCGCATCGTCGGCAGTCTCGCGCTGCTCGTGGCGCTGCCGGTGATGGGACTGGTGGCGCTGGCGGTGAAGCTCGACAGCCCCGGCCCGGCGCTGTTCCGCCAGAAGCGCTTCGGCTTCAACAACGAGCGCATCGACGTCTACAAGTTCCGCTCGATGTACCACCATCAGGCAGATCCGACAGCCTCCAAGGTCGTGACCAAGAACGATCCGCGCGTCACCCGCGTCGGCCGCTTCATCCGCAAGTCCAGCCTCGACGAGCTGCCGCAGCTCTTCAACGTGGTGTTCTCCGGCAACCTCTCCCTGGTCGGTCCGCGCCCGCATGCGGTGCAGGGCAAGCTGCAGAGCCGGCTGTTCGACGAGGCCGTCGACGGCTATTTCGCCCGCCACCGCGTCAAGCCCGGCATCACCGGCTGGGCCCAGATCAACGGCTGGCGCGGCGAGATCGACAACGAAGAGAAGATCCAGAAGCGCGTCGAGTTCGACCTCTATTACATCGAGAACTGGTCGGTGCTGTTCGACCTCTACATTCTCCTGAAGACGCCGATCTCGCTGCTGACCAAGAACGAGAACGCGTATTGAGTTTCCGTCATGCCCCGGCTTGACCGGGGCATCCAGTACGCCGCAGCGGCAGCTGTTTTGCGCAATGGCCGCCACGGCGTACTGGATCGCCCGGTCGAGCCGGGCGATGACAGCGGAATTTGTGACGACGAGTTGCGTAAGCGTATGAGCATGTGATGGCGTATGCGGCGACAGCCGGTGGAGTGAACGTAGCCGTGCCGGCTGCGGCGGGCGTGCTGGCCCTACAGCGCGCACTGGTGTGGCTGGTCGGCGCCTCCGGCGCGGTCGTCTTCATCGAGCCGAGCCCCTACGAGATCATGACGCTGCTCGCGGCCGTCACATTCTTCGCCACCGGCCTGCGGCTGCGGCTCGCGCTGATGCCGCTGGTGCTGATGCTGGTCCTGCTCAATGTCGGCTACACCATCAGCGCGATCCCGCTGTTCGAGCAGTCCGAGGTGGTGAGCTGGATCGCGACCTCCTGGTACATGGCGGTGACCGTGGTGTTCTTCGCGATGGTCACGTCCGAGGATACCGAGGCCCGGCTCGACATGCTCCGCCGCGGCCTCGTGGTCGGCGCGATGATCGCCTCGCTGCTGGCGGTCGCCGGCTATTTCCACCTGGTGCCCGGCGGCAACGACCTTCTCACACTCTACGGCCGCGCGCGCGGCACGTTCAAGGACCCGAACGTGCTCGGCGCCTTCCTGATCCTGCCCGCGCTGTTTGCGCTGCAGAGCGTGGTTTCGGACAGACTGGGGAAGGCGTTCCGCAACGTCATCGCCTTCGGCATCATGTCGCTCGCGATCCTGCTCGCCTTCTCGCGTGCCGCCTGGGGCGGCCTGGTGCTGACCTCCGCCTTCATGCTGGCGCTGATGGTGCTGACCAGCCGCACCAACGCGCAGCGCTCGCGCATCATCATCATGGCGATCGTGGCCGCGGTACTGGGGCTCGCGCTGATCGCGGTGCTGCTGTCGTTCGATTCCACCGCCGAGATGTTCAAGCAGCGCGCGAGCTTCGACCAGAGCTACGACGAGGGCCGCTTCGGCCGGTTCGGCCGCCACATCCTCGGTGCGGAGATGGCGCTCGACCTGCCGTTCGGCATCGGCCCGCTGCAATTCCACCGTTTCTTCCCCGAGGACACCCACAATTCCTATCTCAACGCCTTCATGTCCGGCGGCTGGCTCTCCGGCGTGTGTTATCCCGCGCTGGTCTTCACCACCGTCATCATGGGCTTCCGGCACATCTTCGTCCCGGTGCCCTGGCAACGTGCTTATCTCGCAGTGTTCGCCGCCTTCGTCGGCACCGTCGGCGAAAGCTTCGTGATCGACACCGACCACTGGCGGCACTTCTGGATGATGCTGGGCGCGATGTGGGGCATGATCGCGGCCGCGCAGATCTACAAGATCAGGGACGACGCTTCTTCAACTTGAGAGCCGGACGCTTTTCCGGTGGCGTGTCGAGCAGGCCCTTCAGCGCCTCGGTCGCCGCGAGCACACCCTTGTAGCCTTCGTTGGCGAAACGCAGCAGCAGCCGCAATTCCTCGTCGGAATAGCCGCCGAATACCTTCTCCATCGCCTGCTGCATCGGCACGTAGAATTGGCCGATCTTCATCGCCGCGTCCGGCACGACGGCGATGAAGACCTTGCGGCGGTCTTTCTCATCCCGCTCACGGCGCACCAGGCCGGCCTTTTCGAGCCGGTCGACCACGCCGGTGATGGCGCCCGTCGTGAGGCCCGTGACCTCGGCGAGCCTCCCTGCGGTGACGCGTCCCTCGAGATACAGGATGTCCATGCATTCGAGATCGGAATTGGCAATTCCGGCAACGTTGGCAACGGTTTGGCCATAGAGCACGCCCTGCGCCGACGACCGGCGCATCGCCTCCTCGAGCTCCTGCAGCAGCGCGTTGCGCGCCTTCGTCCTTGACAAGGCCCACCTCATATCTTACGCGATATATATCTTAGCCACTAAGAGATTTAGCAACCGTAATTCCTCCTAGCACCACGGAAACGTCGGGAGCAAGCCATGTCCTATCGACCACGCAAGGCCCTGATCATCGGCGCCGGCATTGCCGGACCCGTGGCCGCGATCCTGCTCCGCCGCGCCGGCATCGAGTCCGCGATCTACGAGGCCTGGCCCTATTCCAAGGGCATCGGCGGCGGCCTGCAGATCGCGCCGAACGGCATGCATGTGATGGACGAGATCGGGCTGGCGAACGAATTGATCAGCCGCGGCTCGGTCGCGGAGGCCTTCGACTTCTATTCGCAGGGCGGCGCGAGGCTCGGCTCGATCAACCGCGACATGGAGCGGCGCTTCGGGCAGCCCGCGGTGAACGTCTGCCGCGCCACGCTGAACGAGATCCTGATCGACAAGGCCTGGTGCGCCTGCGTTTCGCTCTATTTCGAGAAGCGCTTGATCAAGATCGAGGACCGCGGCGACCAGCCGATCATCGCCTATTTCGCCGACGGCACCACGGCCGAGGGTGACTTCCTGATCGGCGCCGACGGCGTGCACTCGATCACACGTCGACAGGTGGTGCCGGACGGACCGCAGCCGTTCAACACCGGACTGATCGGCTTCGGCGGCTTCGTGCCGCACGCCGTGCTCGACGGCAGACCGATCGGCCGCCACGTCGAGACCACGTTCGGCCAGAGCGGCTTCTTCGGCTACGGCTATTGCAGCCCCGATCCCACGGACGGCGTCATGTGGTGGAGCACGCAGCCCGCGCACGGCATGGACGCCGCGATGTTCCGGGCGCTCGACCCGTCGACGCTGAAGCAGCATCTGCGCGGCTTCCACCGCGGCTGGCACGATCCGATCCCCGATATCATCGAGGCCGCCGAGAACATCGTGGTCACCGACACGCTCGACGTCGCGACCCTGCCGACCTGGTCGCGCAAGCGCTCGCTGCTGATCGGCGATGCCGCGCATGCGACCAGTCCTCACGCCGGCCAGGGCGCCTCGCTGGCGCTCGAGGACGCGATGCGGCTTGCCCGCCTGATGCAGGAGGGCCAGGAACTCGGCGCCACCTTCCAGGCCTTCGAGGCCGAGCGTCGTCCGCGCACCGAGAAGATCGTCGCCATGGCGCGCCGCAACGGCAACAGCAAGCGCGAGTTCAGCGCCACCGGCGCGTGGGTGCGCAATCAGATGCTGAAATGGCTATTGCCGCTAGGATCAAAGAGCATGGAGTTCATGTACGCCTACGACGCGCGGGCGGTGTAAGCGGCACCAACGCTGCCGTAGGGTGGGCAAAGGCGCAACGCGCCCACCATCTCTCTCCAATCGGGACAATGGTGGGCACGGCGCGTTGCGCCTTTGCCCACCCTACGGCACCGAGCTAGCTCTCCACGGTGAACGTCAGCCCAGCGTTCTCGACCAGCCGCTTGATCAGCTTGTGCTGCATCGCCGCACCCGGGGTCCAGAAGCCCGCGGCAACATCGCTCGCATCACGCAGCAGGCAGATCGCGCATTCGGAGATCATCTTCGAGGTCGAACCATAGCCGGGATCGCGGTCGCCGGTGACGCCGGCGCGGACCTGACGGCCGTCCGGCGCGATCGCAACATAGAGCAGATTGAACAGACCGTTCTCGCGCTCTTCCTTCGACGGCCCCTCGCCCGGCTTCGGCGCGTTCGGGCCGGTCTTCTCGGCATTGACCGCCATCACGCGCTTCGCGTTGGCCTCGCCCTTCTCGCCGGGACCGGTCAGGACCATCTCGTCGTAGACGAAGTCCTGGCCGTAGGGAAAGCCCATCAGCATGTTGGAGCGATGGACGTTGCGTGTGTTGATCAGTGCCATCATGAACGGCGCGGCCCAGGATTGCAGATCCTCCTCGTAGGCCGCTCTGTTGCCTTTCGGCTGCTTCGGACCGCTAAATCCGGGCGTCAACGCAAAATGGTCGTTGAGAATGGCGACGAGGCTGAGATCCTTGGCGACGGCATCGAAGGTCGCTTTCGCGCTCGCTGCGGTACCGCCTGACAGCGTGCCGCGCATGTCGCGCACGCGGCCCTTGACGCGCGCGGCCGGCGCGCCGAACACGCGCCTGGCCTCTTCCTGCACGAAGAACGTGCCAAGCTCGAACGGCACGGAATCATAGCCGCAGGAAAACACGATGCGCGCGCCGCTCGCCTTGGCCGCCGCATCGTACTTGTCGATCATCTGGCGCATCCAGACCGGCTCGCCACAGAGATCGAAATAGTCTGTGCCCGCAGCGATGCAGGCCGCGAGCAGGTCCTCGCCATAGAATTGATACGGTCCGACCGTCGTGATCACCGATCTGGTCTGCGCCACCATCGCCTTCAGCGAGGCTGCGTCCGACGCATCCGCCACGATCAGCGGCGTATCCGCGGGCGCGCCGATCGCGTCGCGCACCGATTTGAGCTTGTCGAGGCTGCGGCCTGCCATCGCCCATGTCAGCGCCTTATCGTCCTTGTAGTGTGCCGCCAGATACTCGGCGACGAGCTGGCCGGTGAAACCGGTCGCGCCGTAGACGACGATGTCGAATTTCGCAGAGCTCATGACTGGCCTTTACTTCTTCGCGTAACTCACGCCCATGCCGGCACGGACGTCGCTTTGAATGCCATAGGGCGGGATCGGATAGCGCAGGCCGTTCTTGGCCAGCGCCTTCATGCCTTCAATTGCCTTGGCGAGATGCGACGGCTTCAAGGCCATCAGCATCTCCTCGTCCGGCACGCCGCCATAGCGCCGTTCGGCATAGCATGGCAAGGACAGGCTGGGCTCCCCCGACTTGAGCGCCCGCCCCCAGGAATCCGCGCAAGCTGTCTCGCCGACGACGCCCCATTCGAACTTCTTGTAGCCGGTATATTGCAGCCCGTTGATCAGGATGATCATCTGCCCGGGGGTCGCATAAACCAGGCAGATGTCGGGCGGATCGAGCCGGCCACTGGCGAGCGGACTGACGGCGAGCGCCTGATACTGTCCGAACGGAACCACGTCCAGGGCCTCCTGGCGCTTGCGCGCGTCTTCCGCGGTGCCGTGCCAGACCCCGACATAATTTTCGCCGGCGAGCCATTTGTCGTCCTGGGGGCTGAGCCCGATCACCGCGCGGCACTGTGCGCCGACAAGGTCGTCGGCGGTGATGCCGACGGTCCAGCCCAGGCGCGCAGCCATGCTGACGATCTGATCGGTGGTGTGGATCGCGTTCGGCCGCCGGATTTTCGGGATCGCCTCCATCTCTGCCGCTTGCGCGAACAGCTTCATGCCGATCACAGTCGTCTTCAGCCGCAGGAGGCCGTTGAGATCGGCGACGACGCCGCCAAGATCGATGCTGTCTGCACTTTGCTGTTGCATGGCTTCCTCCGGCCCGGCGATCGTGCGCCGGCGCTGTGTTCTTATTTTGCAGCTCTCGTTCTAGTCCTTGCCCGGTCCCGGAAGCAACTCGCCGGTCCGGCCCATCAGGCGGTAGGCGACCAGGCCGATCCACTCGCGCACCGCAACTTCGGTTCGGCCCAGCCCGTCCGCGCCCATATTGGTGAAGGAGAAGAGATCGTCACGCCCGCCCATCCGCCAGTCCACCGGATAGGCTTCGACGTCAAATCCGGCCTTGCGGAAGATCCCCATCGAGCGCGGCATGTGG
Organism: Bradyrhizobium sp. 23AC; assembly: GCF_054863025.1. Classification (NCBI taxonomy): domain Bacteria; kingdom Pseudomonadati; phylum Pseudomonadota; class Alphaproteobacteria; order Hyphomicrobiales; family Nitrobacteraceae; genus Bradyrhizobium; species Bradyrhizobium sp. 23AC. The sequence continues at coordinate 156,509 of NZ_JAVAYN010000019.1, read as the reverse complement.
AAGGCCGATGTCACCAGAAGCCAGCGCTCGCCCGGCTTCGGCGTTACCAGCTGTTTCGTGAAGATCGCATTCTCCCAGGTGTTGCGGGAATTGCGCTCGAGGATCAGGCGCTGCTTCGGTATGCCGAGATTTTCCAGGATCGGCGCGGAGTAGTCGGCCTCCCTGGCGTCGGTCGCGACCAGGTTCGCGGTCCCCCCGGTAAACACGATGCGCGCATTCGGATAGCGGCGCGCGAGCTCGGCCGGCGCAAACAGACGATCGGCAGCGTGCGCGACCACGGGCGTGCGATGCGCCGCCGACAGATCGGTGTCGACCGAGCCGCCGAGCACGATGATGCCATCGGGCGCGCCGCGCGCGGGGTCCCACGCCGGAAAGCGCGACTCCAGCGGATAGATCAGGAGATTGCCGAGCGGCGAGAACGCCGCCAGCGCCAGCAGCACGAGCGTGGTCACCGCAAGCTTGCGGCCGAGCGCGGCAAAGCGCGTCGCCATCAGCAGCAGCGAGACGATGCCGAGCTCGACCATGAAGTTGATCGGCAGCAGCGCGGTGCCAAGCGTCTTGGAAAGGACGAAAAACAGGGGAGCCTCGCTGGAATGAACTGGCCGGTCCGCGCGGGGCTTGACCTGCCCGGCGATCTTCAGAAATCTTCTTGAAAGAGGATCGATCGCCGGGTCAAGCCCGGCCTGATGAAAGCGACCGGACGCGGCAAATGACCCATCACCACCTGCATTCCAGCTCCAAAACCTGCCATTGGGGCTTCTTCGAAGCCGCGCTCAAGCCCGTGCTGACGATCAAAAGCGGCGACGAGGTGACGGTCGACACCATCAGCGGCGGCCCCGACATGCTGCCCGACCGCGACAAGTTTCACATTCCCCCCGAGATGTTCGAGGTTCACGCCAACAACGAGCGCATGCTGCCCGGCCACATCCTCACCGGCCCGATCGCGGTCGAAGGCGCCGAGCCCGGCGACGTGCTCGCGGTCGAGATCCTCGACGTCCAGCTCCGGCAGGACTGGGGCTGGAACATGATCAAGCCGCTGTCCGGCACCCTGCCCGACGATTTCCACGAGACCCGCATCCTCAACATCCCGCTCGACCGGGCGCGGATGGTCGGCCGCATGCCGTGGGGCCTCGATCTGCCGCTCAAGCCGTTCTTCGGCGTGATGGGCGTGTCGCCGCCCCCTGGCTGGGGCCGTATCTCCTCGCTGATCCCGCGCGCGATGGGCGGCAATCTCGACAACAAGGAACTCGGCGCCGGCGCGACGCTTTATTTGCCGGTGTTCGTGCCGGGGGCGATGTTCTCCTGCGGCGACGGCCATGGCGTGCAGGGCGACGGCGAGGTCTGCGTCACCGCGATCGAGACCGCGCTGCAGGGCCGCTTCCGCCTGACGCTGCGCAAGGACCTGAAGTTCGACTATCCCCGCGCCGAGACGGCGACCCACTACATGACCATGGCGATGGATCCCGACCTCGACCAGTGCGTCGTGCGCGCGCTGCGGGACATGATCGCGCTGCTCGGCGAGCGGCGAAACCTGTCGCGCGAGGATGCCTACACGCTGTGCAGCCTGGCCGCCGATCTCAGGGTGACCCAGACCGTCAACGGCGCCAAGGGCATCCATTGCATGATCGAAAAGGCGATCGTGCACGGCTGAGCCGGCCCGCTCCTCCCCGACCTGTCAACGCTGCGCCGCCGCCCGATGCTTCGCGCGGCGCGCCCGGCCGTGGCTATTTTCCCGTGCGATTCCAATACGCTGAGCGTCAAGCTCAAGCTGTATTTGACTTCCACCCCCGAACCTAAATAGAGTCTTAATCGTTACTTTTATGTACCCGAGTAAGAGGCTAGCGTTCGGGCCATGGCCACCGAAAAAGCCGAGACTGACCGTATTCCCGTAACCTTGGCGCTCTCGACCATCACCTATCTGGAGAAGCTGGTGAGACAGGGCACCCACGGCACCAGCGTTCCCGGCGTCGCACGTACCCTGATCGAGGAAGGCATCCGTCTCGCCATCAAGGACGGGCTTTTGTCGATTCGCGACAATGGCAGGACGTGAGGGCGCGCCGGACGTGAACGGACGGATCTCGGCAAGGCGGATGGCCACATCTGCAACCTGGGACCGTGACACATGCCTGTTCTCTCACCAACGTCTTCACCGACCTGTTCTGCGCCGACGTCTTCCTCAAGCACTTATTCCGCGACGACTTATTCCTCAAAAACCTGGACCGACGAGCGCATCGAACTTCTGAAGCGCCATTTCGAGGCCGGCCTCTCCTGCCGCGAGATCGCCGCCGATATCGGCGTCAGCCGCAACGCGGTGATCGGCAAGCTGTCCCGCCTCAATCTCACGCGCGGCCGCACCATCGACGAGCGCAAGGTTCAGGACAGGCCGGCGCGGGCGCCGAGAGCCGTGCCGCGGCTGCAATATGAGATGCTCGCCACGATCTATGGCGACACCGACGCACCCGTGGCCACAGGTCCGATCGACGACGCCAATCGCTGCTCGCTGATGGAGCTGGCCGAGAACCGCTGCCGCTGGCCGATCTCGACGCCGGGCGCCGAGGATTTCTGCTTCTGCGGCAACGCCGCGCCCGACGCTCAGCCCTATTGCGCCGGCCACAGCCGCCTCGCCTACCGGCCAAACTCACGCGCTCGCGTGATGCGCGGTTAGCATCTGTTTGACGCGTTTTCTTGACGCGAACCGGTATCCACTTCGCTCGAAAACGCCGTGCCTCCCAAAAACGAAAAACCTCCGGCGGGGCATCGCCGGAGGTTTCTGGAGGCTTAGCGTGAAGCTAAGAGCCGCAACTTTCGTATTTGGCTTGGAGATATATAGCTTAGTAACTCATGTAAGTAAATAAATCTGAGGCGATTGAATCGCATAGCTCGTCTTCGCCGTCTGCACGGTCGGACGGATTGCGAAGATCTCCGCAAACAAAAAGCCCCGGCGGTCTCCCGCCGGGGCCCTGTCGCATCGAGGGACGTTAAGCTTACCAGTTGCGCTGGGCGCGCAGCAGCATGCTGTAGGTGTCCTGGTCCTTCAGCTCGTAGGTCGCCGCCGGCTTGGCGACGCCCGTCAGTGCGCCTGTCGTGATCACGCCCGAATACTTCTGGTCGAGATGGCTGTAGGTGAAGTCAGCCGAGAAGGTCAGGTTCTTCACCGGCGTCCAGCGGGTGATGACACCGACCTGCCCGATGTTGAAGTCCGGGTTGCAGGAGCCGGTCAGGGTGGCGAACGCCGCGCTGCCGCAGATCATGCTCTTCGCCGTGCCGCTGTAGTTGACCGCAGCCCACGCGCCGTAGAGCGCCGTGTTCCAGTACGGGCTCCAGTTGTGGGTGAAGGCACCCCGGAAGCCGTAGGTCTTGGTCAGCTCGAGCTGGCCGCCTGGTCCGAACACCGCGTCGGACACGCCGGCGAAGCCGATGCTCTGATAGGCGGCGTTCGAGCTGCCGAACATCGAGTAGCTGGTCGCGGCCAGCTCCTGGAAGTTGTAGCGGCTCGCGCCTTCGGTGTAGACGCCCGAGATGTTGATCACGTCGCCGGCGCCGGTCGGGATGTTCTTGATGCCCAACGCGAGCTGAACGGCCCAGCCCCACTTGTCTTCGGGATGACCGGTGGCTTCGGTCGCACCGTAATAGCCGACATGGTTGTCATGCGCGGCGACCGACGCCTGGAACAGGCCCCAGGCCTGGTCGACGCGAACCATGGCGACGAGATCGGGCGAGCGGGTGCCGCCGATGTCGTTCGAGCCGTAAGCACCGCCGAGAACGCCGGTGGTGGACATACCCGCAGTGTTCCAGATGTTGGTCTGGAACACCTGCGTCTGATCCTGCGCCGAGAACGCGGCCGTCACACCCTGGCCGAAATCGGCGGTGTAGGTGAACTGAGTCACGCCGTTGGTGGTGCCGCTGCCGCCGACGAGCTGGTCGAAGTTGTTGCCGGGATAGTTGATCCAGGGCGCGTCGAACTGCGACACGGCCTTACCCATGGTGAAGCCGGCGAACTGGACGAAGGCGTAGTAGACGCCGAGCGCGCCGCCGGAGAGATTGCCGTCGGTGCCGTTGATGTTGCCGCCGCTCGAGCCGGTGAGGCCGGTGCCGGCCGCGTTGAGGCCGATCGTGCCGCTGTACTGGGTCGCCCCCGTACCCGAACCGGTGCCGCCATAGCTGCCGGTCGTCCAGGTGAAGACCGCGTCGAAATAGGTGCGGACCACGCCGTACTCGGTCGCGGTGCGCGTGTCGATGTTGAGGTCTTCACGAGCGCGCATCGAGTAGTAGTTGGTGAGGCGGTTGTTGGCCGCGAACACGCCGTTGTACTGGGCGCTGTAATTGCCGCCGGCGTTGAGCGCCACTTCGGCACGCACATAGCCGCCGAGCTTGATGCAGGTGTCGCTGCCCGGGATGTAGTAGAAGCCCGCGCCGTACAGCGTGCAGATCTTGACGTACTCGACTGCCTTGGCCTTGACCGGAAGATCGGCCGCCTGGGCTCCACCGACGGCGATCAGGCCCGCCGCAGTGCCGAGCAAAAGGCTCTTCACCACTTTCATCTTAAAACCTCCAAGTTGCTCATTTTACGGAGACCGGACCGTGAGGCCCCCCAAGATCCCCGTCTCTATCAATCCGCTCGGCCGCTTTCGGACACACCCGCTTCGACGCGAGCAACGTGAGCGAACCACCTGCAACGGGACGATCGAGTACCCCCCACCGTCAGGAGCCAATATGCCTGCGTCGTTCGCTAATCAAAATACTTTATTAAGTCAGCTTTCCGGTTTTCGCTAAGCCTGTGCCCCACGCGCAACACCGGGGCCGGCCAATCGCTGAGCTGATCATCTTTGTAGTTTTAGTGACGAAATTACCCTGCCCTGCACTTGCGTCAGAGCAGGCTTGCGTGGACTATGGCCCTCCACGAACACCGGCCTGAACAATCGGTTCACGGGAGTGACGCTGTGTCCGCGACGAGGAAAGAAGGAGCGCGCCTGCGCTCGATCGGCAATCTGGATATCATCAGGCGCTTCACCTGGGAGATATCGTCGATCAACATGTATCTGGAGGAGCTGCGTCAGTTCTGGGCGAAGACACTCGGCATCAGCGGCCCGCAATGGCTGATCCTGATGGCCATCTCCGACCTCGACAAGGACGACGGCATTCCGGTCAACGTGGTCTCCAAGCTCCTCCACGTCGATCCGTCCTTCGTCACCACCCAGTCCAAGCTGCTCGAAAAGAAGGGCCTGCTGCGCCGTCGCCCCTCGCCGACCGACGCCAGGGTGGTCCGGCTGTCCCTGACCGACAAGACCCAGAAGCACATCGCAAGCCTCAACGAGCAGTACAAGACGATCCGCGAATTCGTCTTCCAGGAGTTCGACGAGAACGAATTGACGGAATTCACCGGCAAGCTCGCGACGCTGAAGAACCGCCTCCAGAAAGCCTGCGTCCGGATCTCGCTCGACTTTTGAAGCTTTGGTGCGGCGCTCAGATCCGCCGCGCGGCAGTGCCGAGCCGAGATTCGAGCCAGTCGAAGATGTATTCGTTGGCAAGGCTCGGATTGTCCGCATGGGCCTGCGCCGCGCCGGTCTCGGCCGCGGTGAACACCTTCAGCATGACATCCGAGGTGGCGAGCCGGGAGCTCTCGACGATCTGACGCGCCCGGTCGGCCTTGAGCCAGCCGTCCTCGCCGAGCGTGATCAGCACCGGACAGTCGGCGCTGGAGGCCATCAGCGGCGCATGCGGCACCGGCACGATGCTGACATCGCTCATCGCGAATCGGCTGGAAAAGAAGGCTCGCTCGTGCAGGTCCCACAGGCCGCCGTCGCAGACGGCGGCGGCGAGCCGCGGCTCCTGCAACACCGCGCGCGCCACGAAGGACGAGCCCCAGCCGTCGGCGATGATCCCGACCCGGGCGAAATCGATGTCGCCGCGCGTCTCCAGATAATCCATCACGCCGGGAATCGCGCTCTCGAGATCCCGCCGCCGCAACAGCGCGTCGAGATAGTCGTCGCGCTGGTCGCCGAGCAGGTCGAGCGCCAGCATCGAGAATCCACGCTCGCGCGCATGCGGCACGAGCTTGAACAGGAATTCCTCCTTGCGATGGCCGGGCTCGCCGATGCAGATCACGGTCGGAGCCCGCCCGCTTCCCGACGGCGCGGGAAGGAAGTAGCCCTGCAACGCATGTCCGTCGAGCCAGGGGATCGTCACGACTTCGCCGGCCGGGCCGCGCGCCGCGAGGTAGCGGCGGGCACATTCCTGCATCGCGAGCACGGCAACCCAGCGGCGCTCGTCGGCCGGGTCGAGCGGCATCGCCGCCGCACCGTAGTAGTTCATGGCGCGGAGCCAGTTGCGCTGCGCGCTCGCCATGTGGCCTTCCGCGAACGCGGCCTCGGCGCGCTGCCGATTGGCCTGCGCCAGCTTCTTCCACTCGCGATGCCAGGACCGGTCGTCACCGCGCTTCAGCTGCCGCGCGATCATCAGGCATTCGGCAATCGTAGCGCCGCCCTCCTGGGCCGCGGTCAAGAGCCGCGTAAATTCAGCGGAGATGTCCTCCCGCTCCGGGCAAAGGATCCAGTCGTCGGAGAGGCATGCGGGAATCATCGGAGCTACGCTCTATCATCGCGTTGTCCCGGATTGACTAAACTATTTCAGTTGACCGACCAAGCAGCCGTGCACCGAATGAGAGCCGTTCGAGATCACCATCGCTTGAACGAAACGGTCCGCTCGCATGCGTGACATTCCAATTCGTCATGAGACGATGAACATTGGCAGGAGGTGGCACGTACAATTACCTGCGCGCCTCTTGCCATGATGATTATCATACCTATATCGGCGCGCCTTTCGAGGCGATCTCAACCGAGCCGCCAGCCGACCTCCTGCGTAAAGCTTTCGTAGAAGGCGCGGTCATAGGCCTGCTCCGGCGTGGCACGCACGCGTTCGTCGAGTCGCCCAGCGTCCTCGCCGACGAGGATGCGCCAGCGCTCCGCCTTGACCCCGTCGAGGATGATCTTCGCGGCTTGCGCAGCCGTGGTCGGCGCATCCTCCAGGAAGCTGCGGGCGCGCTCAGCGAACGCCGCCTGGATGTCCTCGTCCGACATCTTGTCGGCATCCGGCACGCCGGCCGCGACCATCCGCTTGCGGGTCAGCGCGACCTCGTCCGCGTTGAGCCGCTCCGATCCGTCGGCGCTCTGCACCTTGCGTGAATTGGAGACGATCGAGGTGCCGATGTGACCGGGCATCACCACCGAGCATTTGACGTGCGGGGCGTGCAGGCGGAGGTCGTTGATCAGCGCTTCGGTAAATCCCTTCACCGCGAACTTGGCCGAGCTGTAGGCGGTGTGCGCCTGGCCCATGCCGATCGAGGCCCAGAAGCCGTTGACGCTCGCGGTGTTGACGATGTGGGCCTCGTCCGCCGCGACCAGCATCGGCAGGAAGGTGCGCACGCCGAGATAGACGCCGCCCCAGCAGATGTTGAAGGTGCGCTCCCACTGCTCGCGCGTGTTGGTGAACAGGCTGCCGCCGCCGCCAATGCCGGCATTGTTGAACAGCAGGTGGATCCTGTCGGTCTTCTGCTGCTCGGCGAGCTCCTCGCGAAAACGCTTCAGGTGATCCTCGATCGAGACGTCGGCGACATGCGTCGTGACCCGCAGGCCCTGCGGCAGCTTCTCGATCTCGCACAGCCGCTTGGTCTCCGCCATCGCCGCCTCGGAGACGTCGCACATCGCGACATTGCAGCCTTCGGCAACGAGTTGCCGCGCGAGCTCGCGCCCCATTCCCGTGCCGCCGCCGGTGATGACTGCGATCTTTCCTGCGAAATCCTTCATGGGACTTTCGGCCCCTCCCTTGTCGGTATGTTTCTTCGTCATCGCGCACTCACTGGAGCGCGCACGAAATGTAGCAGCGCCGCATCCGCAAATGAAAGCGGATCGGCGATGCAATCTTCGGCATCAGTTATTTCGGCGTGCGGACTATTGGCAGCCGCTTCGACGCGCGATCCGTTCAACGCACCGAGCGCCTCGACTGCCTTGCGAGTCGCGGCTTGTTCAGTGGGGCTAACACATATCGTGTGAATAATGCTTCGGCATCGGTGGTCGGCTCCCTCTCCCGCTTGCGGGGGAGGGCTGGGGTGGGGGTCTCTCCGCAATGGGATTGTCGAGAATTGCGGAGGCTATCCCAGCGCGGTGAGAACCCTCACCCGCCGCGCTCGGGACGATGCTTCGCATCGCCCGAGGCTCGTCGGCCTCTCCCGCAAGCGGGAGAGGCGGAGCCAACTCGCAGGCGATGCCCGTGAAGTGCGCCCGGCGCGCCCTCCGGAATCCAGCATTCGTACTGGCCCGGTTCCCGTATTTCTCCGGCTTCGGTTTATGGGTAATTTTTTTACAATCCGAATCGTCAAATGGACTCCGGACGCTGGGACGAGTCGGCCAGGCCAGCGTGTTGTTTGCGCGTCACAGGCTCTGGCACTCCGCTTGCATCCTCTTCGTGGTCTGAAACTACCGATGAGGTGACAGGAATGTTCGTGACCGTCGTTGCCGTGCTCTGCCGGCTGAGTGCAGCCAGCTCAGGCAGTTGCATCGAGGAAATCGTGACCGACAGCAACATGACGCCCGAGATGTCGTTGATGCAATGTGCGATCGGCGCACAGGCGCCGTTGGCGAAATGGATGGGCGAGCATCCGATCTATCGCGCCAATTGGCGCCTGGATCGGTACAAATGCGTGCCCGGCCATTACGAGATCAAGGGCCACGCCTAAGACCCCGCAAAACTACTGATCCGAAGACGACGGATACGAGGAAACGCCCGGGGGCCGCTTGTCCCTTCGCGGGCACTGCCAGCGCCAAGCCCCAGCGAGGCGGCGCGCGCCCTGTGACCACGGTCACACGCTTCTCCCATCACGCCACCGCGCGCATGATGAGCGCCCGCGCCTTGCGCCCCTCCGGCGTCGGCATCAGCGCGTAATTGTGCGGCTGGTCCCGCAGCAGATGCAGATCGACCGGCACGCCCACGGCCCTCGCCCGCTCGGCGAGATCGACGCTGTCGGGGTAAAGCAGATCGCGCGTCCCTGCGAAGATCGTCATCGGCGCGAGGAAACGGAAGGCACCGTTGAGCGGGCTGACGAAGGGATGGCCGATATCGAGCTCGCCCGCGTAGAGCCGCCCCGCCTCGACGATCCCCGGAATGTCCTGGATCGGATCGCGCGCCGCAATCGCGAGCTGCTCCGGGCGGCTGACCGATGCATCAGCCGCCGGCGAGATCAGCACCATCTGGTTCGGCTGCCGATGACCGCGATCGCGCAGCCATTGGCACGCGGCGAGCGCGAGGCCAGCTCCGGCAGAATTGCCGACGACCGTGACCTTTGCAGCGCCGGCATCCTCCAGCAGCATCCGCAGCAGCTCGCCCGTCGCCGGCACGACGTCCTTCGCGGTGGCGCGCGGCGCCAGCGGATAGATCGGCACGACGCACGAGACGCGCGCCTCGCGCGTCATCTGACCGATGAAGCGCCAATGCGCCGGCACGATCTCGTTGATGAAGCCGCCACCGTGCAGGAACATCACGAAATTGCAGCCCTCATGCCCCGACGACGGCGCGGTGTAATAGACTGGCCAGCCGCCCATCTTCGTCAGCGTCGCCTCGACACCACGACCAAGCCCCGTCGACTCGAACGAGGCCGGCTGCAAGGCGAGCTTCTGCACATGCGCCTGCACCGCTTCGGCCGATGCCAGCTGCTGCTTGTAGGGCAGCAGGGAAAGCAGCGCGTTGAAGCCGCGGCTCTGCAGGCTCGGCCCGGGCTCGCGGCTCCGAGGTGTGCAAAGATCTGGACAAAACTGCAGGGCCGACACGATCCTTGCGACGCTCATGGTCAGTTCTCCGCCTGGCTGGGCATCCATATGGCGACGAAGAGGCTTGCCGACAGGTCGCCATATGCGCGTATAATGCGAGCATTCGCTCGCTTTTCCTACTCGCATTCGGATCGCAAAGCCCATGGCGCGCACGCCGCCGACAAAACCCCGGAAAAACGCCTTGCAGGCGCGATCACGCGCCACCGTCGACGCGCTGGTCGAGGCGACAGCTCGCATTCTGGTCCGCGAAGGCTTCGAGAAGGCCAGCACCAACCGCATCGCCGAGATCGCCGGCGTCAGCGTCGGCTCGCTCTACCAGTATTTTCCGAGCAAGGAGGCCCTGGTCGCCACCGTGATCGATCGTCACAACGAGGAGATCATGGGCCTCGTCCGCACCGCGCTCGCGGAAGTCGCCGACCTGCCGATCGACAAGGCGGTGCGAAAGCTCGTCACCGTCGCAATCGAAGCCCACCGCATCGACCCGAAGCTACACCGCGTCCTCGCCGAGCAGATCCCGCGCACAGGACAGCTTAGGGATGTCGAAGCCTTCAACCGCGAGGTCCAAACGTTAGTGCGCGCCTATCTCGAAAGCCGCCGCAAGGAGATGCGCAAGATCGACCTCGATGTCGCGACCTTCATCTGCGTGAGTGCGATCGAATCCGTCGCGCACAACACCGTGCTAAACCACGCCGAGATGTTGACGGAGAAGATGGTGCGGACGCTGGTGGACGAGACGACGCGGATGGTGGTGGGGTATTTGAGGTAGGCGGATGTCAATGCTCAACAGCCATGCTTCTAGGGAATCCGGCGCTCTCGAAGCTCTCGAATCTGCCGTCCGATCGCGATCGCCCTCTCCTGCGCCCACAGTTGGTCGTATCCCGCGACTTCGTGCCTGACGAGATCTTCCGTCGACGTCCCCTGAATGATCCGTTCTCGACTCTTCTGACTGCAGAAATGGGCAACGAGCCCGGCAATCCTCTGCTGTTCGTCTGGAGTTTGATTGGATAGTCGCGCCAAGCTCTCGCGCCACAGACAATCCTCGCGCGCGATCTCGTCACGAAGAACCTGAATGAGCTGATCAGTTTCTCGATCTTTTGGTCCGTCACCGGCCAAAGTGGCCGAGGCGGTCAGCGCGAACGCGCAGAGCAGAGCGATCCGGAGCATTCCCAATCCCGCAGGCTGGCATGCCGACATAATGCCCCTGCGCCGCCAGACGGGTCAAATCGATTCGGAAAAACGACATCCAATCAACGACATCGCTACTGTGCATGGGGTTGTTTTCGGCATTTTGGTTTGCCGACCATCCAAGGAGTCGCCGCTGGTGATCGCCGCGCCCGCGTCCCCGGCGGGAGCGCTCTCTACGCCGACAGTCTATCCACCATGATTTGGAAAAAATGGTCGGAGCGAGAGGATTTGAACCTCCGACCCCTAGTCTCCCAGACTAGTGCGCTAACCGGGCTGCGCCACGCTCCGAACGTCGTTCCATTAGCTAGGATCGCTGCTTTGCGCAAGGCGAGGCCGCAGCATTTTGGTGCCTCTCCCTCCAAGGGCTCGGAGCCCGAGCGCCCGGAACTGCCGGCAAAGCCGACTGAACCCGCCCCTACCCGTCCTTCAGCGCCTGATCCAGCATCTCGCGGCAGGCGACGAGGTCGGCGAGGACACGCCCTAGCCGTTCCCGGTCCAGCGCGCTGGGGCCGGCGGGCGCGGCGGCGGTGCCGCCCTTGCGGAAGGTGGTGAGGATTTCCTCGTCGTCGACCTCGGTGAAGCGGAAGTCGATGCCCTCCTCTTCGTCGCCCTGGTAGTCGTCATCGTCGGTGTCGGCGACGCCCTTGATCGGCGCCTCCTCGTCGTCGGGCTCCATCAGGCTGGCGCCGATGGCGTCCTCGATGGCGCCGAACGAGACCGCGGCCGCGCTGTCGGCGAGACCCTGCACCGATTTGACGCCGTGCTCCTTCAGGATCCGCTGCACCCCGCGGATGGTGTAGCCCTCCCCGTAGAGCAGACGGCGGATGCCCTTGAGCAGGTCGACGTCGTCGGGGCGGTAATAGCGGCGGCCGCCGCTGCGCTTCATCGGCTTGATCTGGGAGAATCGGGTCTCCCAGAACCGCAGCACGTGCTGCGGAATGTCGAGCTCCTGCGCTACTTCGCTGATGGTTCGGAACGCATCCGGCGCCTTGTCCAAATGCCAAATCCTTTGCGAGAGGCGTTACGCCTCTTGTGGAGCCTTGCTGGCGTCACCGTTGGCGCGGTGCTGGCCGTTGATCCGCTGCTTCAGGATCGCCGACGGCTTGAACACCATGACGCGGCGCGGCGAGATCGGCACCTCGGTGCCGGTCTTCGGGTTGCGGCCGATGCGCTGACCTTTTTTGCGGACCATGAAGGACCCGAACGAGGACAGTTTCACCGTCTCGCCCTTTTCCAGGCAGTCGGTGATCTCCTTCAGCACGAGTTCCACGAAGGCGGACGATTCCGTGCGCGACAGGCCCACCTTCTGGTAGACGGCTTCGCACAGATCAACACGCGTTACGGTTTTACTTTGATCGGTCATCGCCCTGCCCCACATCACGGCGAACAATTGTTGTCTGAAATTATGAGGTTACGATACGGCGGTCAACAGCGCTCATCAATGCAGGCGCATCGATCTTGCGGCCAAATCCGGCAAAATTTTATCGACTGTTGCTCTACCAGCGCACGAGCGCGGAGCCCCAGGTGAAGCCGCCGCCCATGGCCTCCAGCAGGACCATGTCGCCCTTCTTGATGCGGCCGTCCTTGCGGGCCACCGACAACGCCAGCGGAATCGAGGCGGCCGAGGTGTTGCCGTGACGGTCCACGGTCAGCACCACCTTCTCCGGCGCGATGTGGAGCTTGTGGGCGGAAGCGTCGATGATTCGCTTGTTGGCCTGGTGCGGCACGAACCAGTCGATGGTCTCGGCATTGAGCCCGGTGGCCTGGAAGGCATCGACGATGACGTCGGTGATCATGCCGACCGCATGCTTGAAGACCTCGCGGCCCTCCATGCGCAGATGGCCGACGGTCTGGGTCGAGGACGGCCCGCCGTCGACGAACAGCTTTGCCTTGTGGCGGCCGTCGGAGCGCAGATGCGTGGTGACGATGCCGCGGTCCGTCGCGGCCTTGCCCGGCTGCTCCTGCGCCTCCAGCACCACCGCGCCGGCGCCGTCACCGAACAGCACGCAGGTGCCGCGGTCGTTCCAGTCGAGGATGCGCGAGAAGGTCTCCGCGCCGATCACCAGCGCGCGCTTGAAGGCGCCCGTGCGCAGGAAATTGTCGGCGGTGGCGAGCGCGAACACGAAGCCGGAGCATACCGCCTGGAGGTCGAAGGCCGCGCCGTGGGTGATGCCGAGCCCATGCTGCACGGCGACCGCCGTCGCCGGGAAGGTGTTGTCCGGCGTCGAGGTCGCGAGCACGATCAGGTCGATCGACTGCGCGTCCATGCCGGCGTCGGTCAGCGCAGCCTGCGCCGCCTTGATCGCCAGATGCGAGGTGAACTCGCCCTCGGCGGCGATGTGCCGCTCGCGAATGCCGGTGCGCTGCACGATCCACTCATCGGACGTATCAATGCGCGCCGCCAGCTGGGCGTTGGTCACCACCTGCTCCGGCAAATAAGAGCCGCAGCCCAGCACGACCGAACGAATCTGAGTCACGAAACAGCCTCCTGCGCGGCCTGCACGGAATTGAGTGCACCACCTTCGCGGTTGAGCATCTGATTGATCTTGTTCAGGAGATCGAATTTGACCATCTCATAGCCAACATCGATCGCTGAGGCAAAGCCTTCGGCGCTGATTCCGCCGTGGCTCTTGACCACTAATCCGTTCAAACCCAGGAACACGCCGCCATTGGACTTATTCGGGTCCATCTTGTTGCGCAACGCCTGAAAGGCGTCGCGGGCGAAGAGGTAGCCGAGCTTGGACATCCAGCTCCGCTGCATCCCTTCGCGCAAGAGTTCCGCCATCTGCCGCGCGGTTCCCTCGGCAGCCTTGAGCGCGATATTGCCGCTGTAACCTTCGGTCACGATGACGTCGGCGTGCCCCTTGCCGATGCCGTCGCCCTCGACGAAACCGATATAGTCGAGTTCCGGCAGGTTCCTCGCGCGCAGGATTTCCCCGGCTTCCCGGATCTCCTCGTGCCCCTTGATCTCCTCGACCCCGATATTGAGCAGCCCGACCGTGGGGCGCTTCTTGTCGAACAGCACGCTTGCCATCGCCGCGCCCATCACCGCGAGCGACACCAGATGGTGCGCGTCGCCGCCGATGGTGGCGCCGAGGTCAAGCACGACGGATTCGCCGCGCTTGGTCGGCCAAACGCCCGTGATCGCCGGGCGGTCGATCCCCGGCAACGTCCGCAGATGGAAGCGCGACATCGCCATCAGCGCGCCGGTATTGCCGGCGGAGACCGCGACATCCGCCTCGCCCTTCTTCACGGCATCGATGGCAAGCCACATCGAGGAGGTCTTGCGGCCGCGCCGCAGCGCCTGGCTCGGCTTGTCCGAGCCGCTGACGGCCACGTCGGTGTGGATGATCTTCGAAGCGGCCTTGAGGGCGGGATGCTTCTCGAGCTCGGGCTCGATCCTGGCGCGGTCCCCGACCAGCAGGAACTCGGTCCCGCGATGCCTCTGAAGCGAGATGGCGGCGCCGGGAATGACCACGGCGGCGCCGGCGTCGCCCCCCATGGCGTCCAGCGCGATGCGAACCTTGCTTGGCATAAAAGTCCTGGAAACCTGGTCTGGTGCGGTCTTGGATCAGCGGGACCGCAAAATGAGTTCGCCACGGACATGGCGGCCGGCCAAGCGCCACGCCGCACCCGGGTCGGGGCGCGACAATAGCGTTTTGTTACCCCGAAACAACCTCTTGCCCCCAGCCTTTTGCTTCCAGGGCGATCCGGCCGCCAAATCGCACATTCACAGGAAACATATCGAAATCAAATAGATAAATCAGCCTTTCAAACCATCCGCGCAAGCACCTCGCGTCCCGTAGCAAAGCGGTGCTCCCGGGAATGCCCAGCTATTTGCCCTTCTTGTTGTCCTGGAACGCCTTCAGCGCTGCGAATGGATGGTCCTCCGGGTCGGGGGCGGTGACCTCCGCCTCGAACACGACCCCCTCCTTGCGCGGATAGGGATCGATCGCCAGGAACAGGGCGTCGGTGGCGAGCCGGCCGAGGTCGATGATGCCGCCCACGATCGGCTCGGGCGGGTCGGCGACCTCAGACGGCGCCTCCTCGTCCTGCCCCTCCGCGATCAGGTCGGCCAGACGCCGCGCCTCGGCCTCGGGGGCGAACGTCAGATCCACCTCCTCCTCGATCTCGCTCTCGATCGGATCGAGCGTAACCACGCAGGTCTGTCCGATTCGGGCCCGGACGCTGCCGGTCACCTGGACCCGGCCGCCGCTCCTGGGCACCACGTCGAAGTCGGCCTCGGCCGACAGGACTTCGCGGAGGCCCGCAAGCTCGGCCATCGCCTGCCGCTCAGCGGCCGAGGCCTCGAGCTTGCGGTGCAGGCCGGTGTCGGGGATTTGCGCGACGATGACGGGGGCCCGCCAGGGATCGGGCTGGGATCCGGTATTGGGTCGGCTCATGGCGTGTCGCCCTCGGAAAGCGCTGGAGGAAACCTGAAGGAGGCGCGCAGCAGCGCAGCCTCGTCTGCCCGGCCGAGATCAGCCTCGGTGGCCCGGGCATAGGCCGCGAGCCGCCTCGCCCGGTCCAGGTCGGTCCCGTTCAAGATATTCTTGCAGATCGCCTCTGCCAGGGCCTCGCCGCCGGCCTCGATGGCCTGGTCATAGGCCTGGACGCGGCCGTAAAACGCCTCGCCGAACGCCCGCATCCGCTTCGGCACGGTCTGGTCGCCGACCCCCATCTCGCGCAGATTGTCGTCCATGTCCTCGCAGAAGCGGTCGAACAGCGCCTGCGACAGCTCCGAGGCTCCTGCGGTGGCGCCCTGGACCGTACGCAGGCGCCGCAGCAGCAGCCACAGATGCAGCAGCAACAGGTCGAAACGCCCGTTAACCGTATCGGGCACGCCCAAGTCGCGGTAAAATATGGGTTCTCGCGCCTGCGTCACGATCATGCCATAGATGGCTTCGATGGTGCCCGACGGGGTTAGCCGGGGTTTCCTGAAGTGATTGAACGGCCAAAGCATTGTGGTTTCCGCAAGCGGGCGCGCGCGAGTTGCATTCAGACGCCCAGCCCGGTACTTCAGCGCCTCGCGCGACGCAAGGGGACGGAATCAGTTCCGCTATGACGACAACGAACCAGATCAGCCCGCGCGCGGACAAGCGGCGCGGCCTTCATGCACGCTGGCGCGGCTTGCGCATGCTCGCCGCAGTGACCCTGGTCGGCGCCGCTCTTGCGGGCTGCACCGGCGAGCAATTCCAGAAGGGTTACATCCTGCCGCCCGGCGCGCTGGAGCAGATTCCGATCGGCGCGAGCCAGGACCAGGTGCTGATCGTGATGGGCACGCCCTCCACGGTGGCGACCCTCGATGGCGAAGTGTTCTACTACATCTCGCAGCGCTCGGAGCGCATGGTCGCCTTCATGAACCAGAAGGTGGTCGATCAGCGCGTCATCGCGATCTATTTCGACAAGAACCGGCGCGTGCGGCGCCTCGCGAATTACGGCCTGCAGGACGGCAAGATCTTCGACTTCATCAGTCGCACCACGCCGACGTCGGGCCAGGAGATGAGCTACCTCACGCCACTGTTCAAGCTGCTCAGCTTTAACTGAGTCCCCGGAGCGTTTTCGGGCGAAGCCGGTGACCGGCTCGCATCAGGAAAACGCTCCAGGACAAGCATCCAAAACGCCTTCCAATTCCGCCGGAAGGTATATGGCCCTCGCCTGCGGCGTCGTGCCGCCCTCCGCCCGGCACTGACCGCCGCGCGCGACTTGCCGTCGCACCTGCGGTTTCCTACCCTCCCTGCAAAGAAAGAAGCAGGGAGTGGATTCGTGCCTAAGACTTTGTCCCGACGTCGCGTGCTCACCGGAATGGCCGGCCTTTCGGCCGCAGCGATCCTGCCGCGATCGAGCCTTGCCGACTGGAAGCCGACCGAAAACGTCCGCCTCGTCGTGCCGGCTGCGGCCGGCGGCTCGACCGACGTGTTGGGCCGGCTCCTGGCCGCGCATCTGCAAACCGCCTGGGGCCAGTCGGCCGTCGTGGAAAACCGCTCGGGCGGCGGCGGCACCATCGGCACCGCAGAGGTGGTTCGTGCCAAGCCCGATGGCCACACCATCCTGGTCGGCAATCCCGGTCCGAACGCGATCGCCTACAGCATCTTCAAAAATCTCACCTACAAGCCGGACCAGCTCCAGCCGGTCTCCAACATGATCCGGATCCCGAACATCGTGTCGGCGCATCCGAAGACCGGCATCAAGTCGATCGGCGAGCTGATCGCCTACCTCAAGGCGAATCCGGACAAGCTCAGCTACGCCTCCTCCGGCGTCGGCCAGAGCCCTCACCTCACCGGCGCCTGGTTCCTCCAGCTCACCGGCCTCAAGATGACGCACATCCCGTTCCGCGGCGCCGGACCCGCGCTCCAGGCGGCGCTGGCGGGCGACATCCAGATCCTGTTCGACAATCTCTATCCGAGCCTGCCGCAGGTGCAGAACGGCACGCTTAACGGCCTCTGCGTCACCACCACCGAGCGCAGCGACCTCGCGAAAGACCTGCCGACCATGCGCGAGAGCGCACCGGAGCTGGCGAATTTCGACGTCTCGTCGTGGTTCTCGGTCTTCCTGCCGAAGGGCGTCTCGCCCGAGGTGTTGAGCGCGCTCAATCTCCAGGTCAAGGCGATGCTGGAGCGCGACGACATCAAGAAGCAGATCGCCGCCATGGGCGCCCGCGCCGACTACGGCACGCCGGAACAGTTCGCCGCCTTCGTGGATTCCGAGACGAAGAAGTTCGCCGGCATCATCCAGAAGGAAGGGCTGCAGATGGACGTGCAGTAGCGCTCGGCACACCGCTGTCATTCCCCGCGAAGGCGGGGAATCCAGTACGCCGCGGCCTATCCGTACGCCACGATGGCCTCTGGAATACTGGATCGCCCGCCCGCACGGGCGATGACGGCGAGATTGAGGGTGAAACAAAAACCCCGCGGCTCACGCCACGGGGTTTTGTCTTGTCTCGTCTCCGCCGCTCAGTGCGCCAGGATCGCCAGCAGCAGCAAGGCCACGATGTTGGTGATCTTGATCATCGGGTTCACCGCGGGACCCGCCGTGTCCTTGTAGGGATCGCCGACGGTGTCGCCGGTCACCGCCGACTTGTGGGCATCAGAGCCCTTGCCGCCGAAATGACCGTCCTCGATGTACTTCTTGGCGTTGTCCCAGGCGCCGCCGCCAGAGGTCATGGAGATCGCGACGAACAGGCCCGTCACGATGACGCCGAGCAGCATGGCACCGACGGCGGAGAACGCCGCCGACTTGCCGGCCACGCCGCCGCCCGCGATGGCGTAGATCAGGAAATAGACGACGATCGGCGACAGCACCGGGAGCAGCGAGGGGATGATCATCTCCTTGATCGCCGCCCGGGTCAGCAGGTCGACCGCCTTGCCGTAATCAGGCTTGTCGGTGCCCTGCATGATGCCCGGCTTCTCGCGGAACTGACGCCGGACCTCCTCGACGATCGCGCCGGCGGCACGACCCACCGCGGTCATGCCCATCGCGCCGAACAGGTACGGCAGCAGGCCGCCGAACAGCAGGCCCACCACCACATACGGGTTGTTGAGCGAGAAGTCCGGATTGACGCCGGCGAAGTAGGGATGACGCGCGGAGTCTGCAACGAAGAACTTGAGGTCCTGGTTGTAGGCCGCAAACAGCACGAGGGCACCGAGACCGGCCGAGCCGATCGCGTAGCCCTTGGTGACCGCCTTGGTGGTGTTGCCGACCGCGTCGAGCGCATCGGTCGACTTGCGCACCTCCTTCGGCAGGCCCGCCATCTCGGCGATGCCGCCCGCGTTGTCCGTCACCGGGCCGAACGCGTCGAGCGCGACGACCATGCCGGCCAGCGCCAGCATGGTGGCGGTCGCGATCGCGATGCCGAACAGGCCGGCGAGGCTATAGGTGACCAGGATGCCGGCGATGATCACGATCGCGGGGAGCGCGGTCGCTTCCATCGAGACGGCAAGGCCCTGGATCACATTGGTGCCGTGACCGGTCACCGAGGCCTGGGCGATCGACTTCACCGGCCGGTAGTCGGTGCCGGTGTAATATTCGGTGATCCAGATGATCAGCGCGGTGACGATGAGGCCGACCACGCCGCATTGGAACAGCGCCATGCCGGTATAGTCGACGCCATCGAGCTTGCCGAAGCCGATCAGGCTGTAGATCACGCCGGCGATGCCGATCAGCGACAGGACGCCGGTTGCGATGAGGCCCTTGTAGAGCGCGCCCATGATCGACTGGCTCGGCCCGAGCTTGACGAAGAAGGTGCCGATGATCGAGGTGATGATGCAGATGCCGCCGATCGCGAGCGGCAACGTCATCATGTTGGCGAGGATCGGCGTCTTGGCGAAGAAGATCGCGGCGAGCACCATGGTGGCGACCGCGGTCACCGCATAGGTCTCGAACAAGTCGGCGGCCATGCCGGCGCAGTCGCCGACATTGTCGCCGACGTTGTCGGCGATGGTGGCCGGGTTGCGCGGATCGTCCTCGGGAATGCCGGCCTCGACCTTGCCGACGAGGTCGCCGCCGACGTCCGCACCCTTGGTGAAGATGCCGCCGCCGAGACGGGCGAAGATCGAGATCAGCGAGGCGCCGAAGCCGAGTGCCACCATGGCGTCGATGACGGTGCGGCTGTCAGGCGCAAGCTTCAGGGAATGCACCAGGAAGCCGAAATAGAGCGTCACCCCGAGCAATGCGAGACCTGCCACCAGCATGCCGGTGATCGCGCCTGCCTTGAAGGCGAGCTCGAGGCCGCCGGCGAGCGAGGTGGTCGCCGCCTGGGCGGTCCGCACATTGGCGCGGACCGAGACATTCATGCCGATGAAGCCGGCCGCCCCCGACAGGACGGCGCCGATCAGAAAGCCGATAGCGACGTAGATTCCGAGGAAATAGACAAGCAAGAGGAAGATGACCACGCCGACGATGCCGATCGTCGTGTACTGGCGCCGCAGATACGCTTGTGCACCCTCAGCGACCGCCCCCGCGATCTCCTGCATGCGCGGCGACCCCGCATCCGCGCTTAACACCGAAGACGTCGCCCAAATCGCGTAGACGACGGAAAGCACTCCGCAGAGCACTATCAACCATAATGCTGTCATGTGATTTTTGCCTCAGATCCTTGATGTACCCCCGGCGCCTTTTGTTGTCCGTCGAGCGGTGCGGCGCCTTGATTTCGAACAAAGCCGCCCCTTGCCCAAAAGGGGCGGCCTTAGTCGGTAGCAAGCTTGCCAAAATCAAATTGAGGGTGCAACGCCGGATAAGGCCGAAAACGCCGATCTCGGCAGGTATTTAGGCCAAGTGCAGCGAACTAAGATGCCGGTTTGGAGCAATTCCTAGAAGTGGCTGTAGGACAGCCGCCTCAAGACCAATTCCTGGCCCTGCCCGTCCAGGAAACGCGGCCCCTGCTTGCCCGCGACGATCGTGCCGATCGCGGTGACGGCAAGGCCGGCCGCCCGCCCCGCGGCCATCAGCGCATCGCCCTGCGCCGGCGGGACGGTGCACAGCACCTCGTAATCGTCGCCCCCCGCAAGCAGCGTCTCGACGCAAGCGACGTTGCGGGCAACCAGGCTTGCTGCCGCGGCCGAGAACGGCACGCTCGTCACGTCGACCGTGGCGGAGACCCCGGATGCGGCGCAGAGTTTCGTCAGGTCGCCGGCGAGCCCGTCGGAGACGTCCATCGCTGCGGTCGCATGATCGCGCACGGCCCGTGCCAACGGGTTGCGCGGCTGCGGCACGCGATAGCGTGAGATCAGGGCTTCCCTTGCAGCGGGATCAGTCGTGAGCGCAGCCGCAGCGGCGCCGCCCGTGAGCACGTCGAGGCCGAGCGCGGCGTCGCCGATCGTGCCGGTCACCAGGATACGATCGCCTGGCCTCGCGCCGGTACGGCCGACCATCCGCCCCTGCGGCACGCGGCCGAAGGCGGTGATCGAGATCATCTGCGGGCCCGGCGTCGAGACCGTGTCGCCGCCGAGCAGCGGACAAGCGAATTCCTTTGCGTCTTCGCCCAGCGCGTCCGCAAAGGGCCGGAGCCAGGCATCCTCCTTGCTCCGAAGCGCCAGTGTCAGCACGAATCCCGCCGGCGTCGCGCCCTTGGCGGCGAGATCGGACAGGTTCACCCGCAGCGCCTTGCGCGCGATGGTGTCAGGGGGATCGGTGGCAAGATAGTGCACGCCTTCGACGACGGCGTCGGTGGTGACGACGATGTCGTCGCCGGACGACGACAGCACCGCCGCGTCATCGACCAGACCGAACGCACCGGGATCGGTCGCCAGCGGCTTGAAATAGCGCGCGATGAGGGAGTCTTCGGGGGACGGGTTTTGCGGAGTGGTCATCGATGCAAGCCCCACCCCCCGCTGTCATCGCACGGCATGACCGGGCGATCCAGTATTCCAGAGACGATCGTGTGACATCGACAGGCCGCGGCGTACTGGATCACCCGCCTTCGCGGGTGATGACAGCGGAGTATGGGGCAGCCGTCTCGCATGAATTCACCGCCCTCGCCGGAAATTACCCCCGCCCGAACTCGTCGCCGCGAAACTGGCGGCCGATCTGGTCGAGCACGGCGTTGACCATGCCGGTCTCCTCGCGGTCGACGAAGGCGTTGGCGACATCGACATATTCGGAGACGACGACGCGGCCCGGCACGTCCTTGCGGTGCTCCAGCTCATAGGCCCCTGCCCGCAGCACCGCGCGCAGGATCGCTTCGATCCGCTTCAAGGGCCAGCCCTTCGACAGCGCCTCGTCGATCAGGGGATCGAGCTTCTTCTGGTCGCGCACGACGCCCGAGACGACGTCGCGGAAGAAGGCGGCCTCGGCTGGCAGGTACGTGTCGCCCTCGACCTCGTTGCCGAGCCAATGGCTCTCGAACTCGGCGAAGATGTCGTTGATGCCGGCGCCGGCGATATCCATCTGGTACAGCGCCTGCACCGCCGCGAGCCGCGCCGCGCCGCGCCGGTTTGCCTTCTTCTCGTTTGGCCCTGCCGGCTTCTTGGTGGGGTCAGCCATGGCTTCAGGCCCGTGCCATGCGGCGTTTGATGCGCAGCATCGCAAGCGCCGCACGCGCGGCATCGCCGCCCTTGTTGAGCTCGCTGGCCCGCGCACGTGCCCAGGCCTGCGCCTCATTGTTGACGGTGAGAATGCCGTTGCCGAGCGGCAGCTTTCGCGCCACGGCAAGATCCATCAGCGCGCGCGAGGATTCCTGCGACACGATCTCGAAATGGATGGTGTCGCCGCGGATCACGCAGCCGAGCGCGATCACCGCGTCATAGGGCTTGCCGTTCGCCGCCGCCGCGTCGATCACGATGGCCACCGCCGCCGGAATCTCCAGCGCGCCGGGAACCGTGATGACGTCATGCGTCAGGCCGGCCGCCTTCAATTCGGTCACCGCGCCGTCCAAAAGCGCGTCCTGGAGATCGTCATAGAACCGCGCCTCGACAATCAGCGCGCGTGCGCCGGAAATGTCGGTCTGGTCCTTCAGGGGTGCGCGCCGCGCGTCTGCCATCGTCTCAATCCGTTTACTGGGGTCGGCGCGTTATGTAGTCGCCGCAGGCACGTAAGCCAAGTTCAAAGACTGTTATTCCGGGGCGCGAAGCGAACCTGGAATCTCGAGATTCCGGGCTCGGCTCTTCGAGCCGCCCCGGAATGACGGCTCTGCCGTCATTTCATTTCCGTCAGCCGCGCCGCGTAGCGGGCCATCAGGTCGACCTCGATATTGACCTCGTCCCCCGCCTTCCAGCCGCCGATCGTCGTGACCGAGAGCGTGTGCGGGATGATCAGCACCGAAAAGGTCGTGTCCTTCACCGTATTGACCGTCAGCGAGACGCCATCGAGCGTGATCGAGCCCTTGGTGGCGATGAACCGCGCCAGCTCCCGCGTGGTCGAGAGCTCGAACCGCGCCATGTCGGGCAGCTCCTCGCGGCTGACGAGGGTCGCGATACCGTCGGCGTGGCCGGCGACGATATGCCCGCCGAGCTCGTCGCCGATCTTGAGCGCGCGCTCGAGGTTGAGCCTGGTGCCGACCTTCCAGTGCTTGGCCGTCGTGAGTGCCAGCGTCTCCGCCGCAGCATCGACGTCATACCAGGTCCTTTGCTTAGAGTCCTTGCCGCCTGCGACGCCGGAAGCAACCACAGTCAGACAGACGCCGTTACTGGCGATCGAGGCACCGTCGGCGATGGTGGCCTGATCGTAGCGGCAGGCGATGCGCAGCCGGTGCAGCTGGCCCTGTGCCACGGGCGTGAAGCTGACGATCTCGCCGATATCGGTGACAATGCCGGTGAACATTACGCGCGCTCGTAGATGGTGAGAGTATCCCTGTCGAATGTTTCGCTAGCATGAACCTTGTAGGCCTGCGACTGCGTGATTTTCGACAGGGGCAATGCATCGAGCGCATCGACGCCGCCACTGCCCACCGCTTCCGCGCCGCGGAACAGCCAGACCTCGTCAGCGAGGTCGGCCGCGACGAACGAAGCCGCAACGCGGCTGCCGCCCTCGACCATCAGGCGGGTGATGCCTTTCCCGGCCAGCGCACGCAGCGCGGCCGGCAAATCGAGCCCGGAGGCACTTGCCGGCGGGATGCGGATCACTTGCGCGCCTGTCGCGCCGAGACGTGTTGCTGCCGCGGCTTCCGCAAGGTCGGAGCCCATCACCCAGAGCGGCGTCTCGCGCGCGGAGCCTATGAGCTTGCTCGCCCCGGGAATGCGCAGGCTCTGATCGAGCACCACGCGCACCGGCGAGCGCGCCGCCATGCCCGGCAGGCGGCAGGTGAGAAGCGGATCGTCCGCCAGCACCGTGCCGATGCCGACCAGGATGGCATCGCTCTGCGCGCGCAGGAGATGCACGCGATTGCGTGCTGCCTCCCCCGTGATCGCGACCGGCTTGCCGCCGGCGGCGCCGATCTTGCCGTCGGGCGAAACCGCCAGCTTCAGGATCACATGCGGACGCTTGTCCCGGATGCGACGAAAATGCCCGGCATGGTCGAATGCGGCTTCCGCCGCGCACAGGCCCACATCCACATTGATGCCGGCCGCGCGCAGCCGCGCATGGCCCTGGCCTGCGACCTCAGGATTGGGATCCTCGATCGCCGCCACCACCCGCTTGATGCCGGCGGCGATCACCGCGTCGGCGCAAGGCGGCGACTTGCCGAAATGCGAGCACGGCTCCAGCGTGACATAGAGCGTGGCCCCCCGCGCCGCTTCGCCGGCCCGGCGCAAAGCCTCGGGCTCGCCATGCGGCCGTCCGCCCGGCTGTGTCCAGCCGCGGCCGACGATCACGCCGTCTTTCACGATGACGGCGCCCACGGCCGGGTTCGGCCAGGTGCGTCCCTGCCCGCGGCGTCCGAGCGCCAGCGCAAGCTGCATGAAACGAAGATCAGCGTCCTTGGCCTCGCGGGCCTTCTGCGCGAACTGATCCTCCAGGATACGGAAGATCATTTGCGGATCGCGGCGAGCCGCGCTTCCTCCTCACCGGAGAGCTCGCCGAGCACGTCGGCGAAATCCTTGGCCTCGCGGAAATTGCGGTAGACCGAGGCGAAGCGCACATAGGCGACGTCGTCGAGGGTGCGCAGATGCTCCATCACGGTCTCGCCGATCACCTCGGAGGAGATCTCGGCCTCGCCTCCGGTCTCGAGCTCGCGGACGATGGTGGAGACCATCTTCTCCACCCGCTCCGGCTCGACCTGCCGCTTGCGCAAAGAAATCTGCACCGAGCGCATCAGCTTGTCACGGTCGAACGGCACGCGGCGGCCGTTGCGCTTGATCACGGTGAGCTCGCGCAACTGCACGCGCTCGAAGGTGGTGAAGCGGAAATTGCAGGCGACGCACACGCGCCGCCTGCGGATCACGGAAGAGTCCTCGGTCGGACGCGAGTCCTTTACCTGCGTATCGAGACTATTGCAGTTCGGGCAGCGCATCCTCGTGGCCCAGCCTTACTGATAGATCGGGAACCGATCGGTGAGCGCCTTGACGCGTTCCTTGATCGCGGCCTCGACCAGCGGCGCCTTGCCGTCGTCCGACTGCGCGATCGCGTTTAGGACCTCGGCGATCATGCCGCCGACCTGCTGGAATTCGGCGACGCCGAAGCCGCGCGTGGTCGCCGCCGGCGTGCCCAGACGAATACCGGAGGTGACGAACGGCGACTCGGGGTCGAACGGAATGCCGTTCTTGTTGCAAGTGATGGCGGCGCGAACCAGCGCCTTCTCCGAGGCGTTGCCCTTCAGGCCCTTCGGCCTGAGGTCGACCAGCATCAGATGGTTGTCGGTGCCGCCGGAGACGATGTCGAAGCCGTGGCTCTTCATCGCCTCGGCCAGCGCCTTGGCGTTCTCGACGACGTTCTTGGCGTAGACCTTGAAGTCCGGACGCAGCGCCTCGCCGAAGGCGACCGCCTTGGCCGCGATCACGTGCATCAGGGGGCCGCCCTGCAGCCCCGGGAAGATCGCCGAGTTGAACTTCTTGGTCAGCGTCTCGTCATTCCACAGCATCAGGCCGCCGCGCGGACCGCGCAGCGATTTGTGCGTCGTCGTCGTGGTGATGTGAGCATGCGGCACGGGCGAGGCATGCACGCCGCCGGCGACGAGGCCCGCGAAGTGCGCCATGTCGACCAGGAGGTACGCGCCGACGCTGTCCGCGATCTCACGGAAGCGCTTGAAGTCCCAGGCGCGCGAATAGGCCGAGCCGCCCGCGACGATCAGCTTCGGCTTGACCTGTTCGGCCTGCTTGGCAACCGCATCCATGTCGATGATCTGGTCCTCGCGGCGCACGGTGTAGTGCGCGGCGTTGAACCACTTGCCGCTCATGTTGACGGGCGAGCCGTGGGTGAGATGGCCGCCGGCCGCGAGGTCGAGACCCATGAAGGTATCGCCGGGCTGCAGCAGCGCCAGGAACACCGCCTGGTTCATCTGGCTGCCGGAGTTCGGCTGCACGTTGGCGAATTTGGCACCGAACAGCTTCTTGGCGCGGTCGATCGCGAGGTTCTCGGCGACGTCGACCCACTCACAACCGCCATAGTAGCGCGCGCCCGGATAGCCTTCCGCGTATTTGTTGGTCATCACCGAACCCTGCGCTTCCAGCACGGCCCGGCTGACGATGTTCTCGGAGGCGATCAGCTCGACCTCATGGCGCTGCCGGCCGAGCTCGCCCTTGATGGCGGCGGCGATTTCCGGGTCGGCCTGCTCGAGCGGAGCGGTGAAAAACGAATCGGGCGCGGAGGCGGTTTTGGGTGCGGTCATCTTGCGAATATCTCCACCGCCGCAGCCTTTTGGCGGGCTACGGGCGGTCTGGTGTGGCGATCGGAAGCGGCGTGCGCGATCTACCACATCGCCCGCAACAGGCCAAGCATTTGCGGGTCGGGCGTGATATTTATGCAAGATATGGTGGAGGGTGGCGGTTTTCGGCACTTGGGGCCGGCTCCGGGGAGCCGCCCGTCCACCCCTCCCGAATGGGGCCGCTTTGGGTCCTAACTCCTCATCCGTGGAGCCGCCGGCTGTCTGTCACAGCCCGGTATACCCCGCCTTCACAGGGTCCACGCTGCCGTCGAGCTGGCGTAGATAGGTCAGGCCGCAGACCGTCAACCGGTGGGTGTCCTTCTCGCCGGCTTCCATCAGGATGTTGAGATAGTTCGTGACCTTCTCCCTCGCCTCCTCGCTGGCCGCGGCGGTGCGGTTGGCGAGCAGGTCATAGGTCTGCATGATGCGGTCGATGGCGGCTTCCATGGCACCCTCTGGTTCGTGCGATATTCTGGGTTCGTCGGTATTTTGGGACTGTTGATCAGGCAACCGCGCGGGCCTCAGCCTGCGCCTGGAACCGGGCGATCGCCGTGTTGGCGAGCCGGATTTTGTTGAACTCCCCGTTCTGGAGCAGCTTGATGATGATCCCGAGCAGGCGTTCGTCGGTGACGAGCGTATCGGGAATCGCGCCGGAACGGCGAAGGTAGTTCGCGGCGATGGCGTAGGCCTCGCTCACGAGTTCCACGTTCATCGCCTGCAGCCCGCGCTCGACCAGCATCGACATTTCTCCGATCCGAAGGAGATAAGCGCCAAGCCCGGAACAGGTTCCTCGGGTCGCAAAATTTTCTTCGCAGGTGCAAAATGCAAAA
The DNA here is from genome assembly GCF_054863025.1 of Bradyrhizobium sp. 23AC. Lineage (NCBI taxonomy): Bacteria > Pseudomonadati > Pseudomonadota > Alphaproteobacteria > Hyphomicrobiales > Nitrobacteraceae > Bradyrhizobium > Bradyrhizobium sp. 23AC. The sequence continues at coordinate 129,444 of NZ_JAVAYN010000019.1, read as the reverse complement.
CGCACCGGTCCGGGGGCAACTCCGGGCCGGCGCGCTGGGGAAGTTGAGGCACGTTCGGGCGGCTTGCCGGTCTTGTTGCGGGCCGGCTTGGCCTTATCCCTTGGAAACTCAGAGCCGATACAGGATCTGGTCGGTCCAGAACCGCTCGAGGCGGTGCAGAGACTTGTTGAGGGTCGAGAATTCCTCGCCCGAGATGCCGCCGACCTGCTCCACCGTCTTGACGTGCTTCTGGTAGAGCGCATCGACGATACGGCGGACTTCCTGGCCCTGCGGGGTCAGGCGAATGCGCACCGAGCGGCGATCGACGCGCGAGCGCTGATGATCGAGGAAGCCGAGCTCGACGAGCTTCTTCAAATTGTAGGAGACGTTGGAGCCGAGATAGTAGCCACGCGTGCGCAGCTCGCCCGCGGTCAGCTCCTTGTCGCCGATGTTGTAGAGCAGGAGAGCCTGCACCGAGTTGATGTCCGCGCGGCCGCGGCGATCGAATTCGTCCTTGATCACGTCGAGGAGCCGGCGATGCAGCCGCTCCACCAGAGTCAAAGCTTCCAGATAGAGCGACTGCACCGAACCCTGCTGGCCGGAGACGCGCTCTGCGGTATCTGCCGCAGTTGCGACGGCTTTCATCATGACACTTCCCCTGTTGTCGTTTTTATCGACACTTATTCGACGAAACTTGTGTCCCGTCTGATAGGTGCAACTTAAGGGGCTCGTTTGAAGATCGGCTTAAATAAGAGAATAAAGAGATCATGAATTTAAGACAGTGAATTGCGGATTAAGCCTGTGCCACAAGCACTTTTCGCAACGCTCTGTTGACCTTCGCAAGGTCCTGTTCACCCTCCGTCCGCCGCAACTGTCGCATTCCAGAACAGCCCCGCTCCGTTTCGAAACGGGCGCGTAACGGCTGTGGCGGAACCGGCTGGTCAACGAAAACTTACCGCAAATTTTAGGCAACCAACGGTCAACCAAACCGGCACAACTCCGCGCGCTCCGATCTCGTGTCCCAGGTTTGAACAGATCGCAGGATGGGTAGAGCGAAGCGAAACCCATCGATGCAGGCGCAAGTCAGTGATGGGTTTTCGCTTCGCTCTACCCATCCCACAAGAGATCGTTACGGCGGCCGTTCGCGCGCGGCCATCCAGGCGAGTGCGAGATAGGCGGCGAGCATGAAGGCTTCGACGCCGACGACGATCAGGCTGCCGCCGTAGATTCCCGGGAACATCAGCTCGATCACCGCCATCGACACCACGGTGGTGAGCCACACCACCGCGCCCCACGGCGTTGCCAGCCACAGGCCGACCGCGGCGACGAGCTCGATCACGGCGAAGTAGACGGTCGCGGCCTGCCAGGCCATCGACTGGTTCTCGAACGCCTCGTCCTCGCCGCCGACGAAGCCCGTCACCTGCGCCCAGTGATAGAGGCCCTTCAGGATCGAGAGCAGCGCCATCACCCGCAGGAACAGCACGAGGCGGCGCGTCCAGACATTGTCGTCGGACTCCGAGCGCTCCGACGAGATCGCGGCCACCGACATCGCGCTGTCTCTGGCGCTGTCTCTGACGGCGTCCCTGGGGCTGCCGTCACGGGCCGCATCGCGGGTGGAAATCTCGGACATGGCCCCCTTCTGGCTGCTTCGGCCCGCAAAATCAATCGGCGCCCAAGCTCGACTGCCAAGTCGGCTCAATTCTGCCTTGCGGCAAGTCAAGCCGCGGTGACGGGAACCATGCGAGCTGGTATAAGAATAATTCCAGCCGGAGGAAGAGTGATGGCGATTAAATACGGACGTCCGATCGAATTGCGCGAGGTTTCGCGCCGCGAGGGAGCGGCGGTGCCCCATGCCCTCGATCTGACCGTCCGCCCGCGCCGCAACCGCAAGGCCGAATGGGCCCGGCGGATGGTGCGCGAGAACGTCCTCACCACCGACGATCTGATCTGGCCGCTGTTCCTGATCGACGGCAACAACAAGCGCGAGCAGGTCACCTCGATGCCGGGCGTCGAGCGCCTCAGCGTCGACCAGGCCGTGCGCGAGGCCGAGCGCGCCATGAAGCTCACCATCCCCTGCCTCGCGCTGTTTCCCTACACCGAGCCGTCCTTGCGCGACGAGGAAGGCTCTGAAGCGACCAATCCGAACAATCTGGTCTGCCAGGCGGTGCGCGCGATCAAGAAGGAGTTTCCGGAGATCGGCATTCTCTGCGACGTCGCGCTCGACCCCTTCACCAGCCACGGCCATGACGGCCTGATCTCGGATGGCAGGATTCTCAACGACGAGACGGTCGCCGTGCTGGTGCGTCAGGCGCTGGTGCAGGCCGAAGCCGGCTGCGACATCATCGCGCCCTCCGACATGATGGACGGCCGCGTCGCCGCGATCCGCGAGGGGCTGGACCGCACCGGCCTGCTCGACGTGCAGATCATGGCCTATGCGGCCAAATACGCCTCGGCCTTCTACGGCCCGTTCCGCGACGCCATCGGTTCGGCCAAGACGCTCACCGGCGACAAGCGCACCTATCAGATGGACAGCGCCAACACTGACGAGGCGCTACGCGAGGTCGAGCTCGACATCGCTGAAGGCGCCGACATGGTGATGGTGAAGCCCGGCATGCCCTATCTCGACGTCGTCCGCCGCGTGAAGGACACCTTTGCGATGCCGACCTTCGCCTACCAGGTCTCGGGCGAATACGCGATGATCGCGGCCGCCGCGAACAACGGCTGGCTCGACGGCGAGCGCGCCATGATGGAGAGCCTGCTCGCCTTCAAGCGCGCCGGCGCCGATGGCGTGCTGAGCTACTTTGCACCGAAGGCGGCGGAGAAGCTGCGCGCACAGGAGTAAGGTGCCGCAGGGTGGGCAAAGCGGAGCGTGCCCACCAATCCATCCATCGCGCAAGATAGCGGGCAATGGTGGGCACGGCGCTACGCGCCTTTGCCCCCTACGTCACCGGTTTCCTGCGCGCGAGCGCCGCGCCCCACCGCCCCCGAATCGCCGGAATATTTCGGCTTGTTAACGTCCCTGCGCCCTTGGCACGGGGATGGCCTGTTCCCATGTCCTGCTTGAGGGTTTTCCTTCTGTTTCCCTCTGGGAGGACGGATCATGTCGTACGACTCGGGCAATTCGGGCGCCTGGCGCAATGACGGCGGGTCGCAGCCGCACGCCTACGACCCCTATCTGCACCCGGAGCTATTCCGCGGCGTTGCGACGCGGCGCGTGTTCGCCTTCCTGATCGACATGGTCGTCATCTCCGTGCCTGTGATCCTCGGTTACATCTTCATCGCATTGTTCGGCGTGGTCACGCTCGGCATCGGCTGGGCGCTGTTCTGGCTGGCCTGGCCGGCCTCCGTGATCTGGGCCATCGTCTATTACGGCGCCTGCATTGGTGGCCCCTCCTCCGCGACGATCGGTATGCGGGTGATGGATCTGGAGCTGCGCACCTGGTACGGCGCGCCCGGCTATTTCGTTCTCGGCGCCACCCATGCCGTGCTGTTCTGGGTGTCGGTCTCGTTCCTGACGCCCTTCGTGGTGCTGCTCGGCCTGTTCAACGGCCGCCGGCGTTTGCTGCAGGATTTCGTGCTGGGAACGGTCGTGATCAACAATTCCGTCCGCGCTCCGGTGCCGCAGGCCGCAAGGACCTGGTGATCAAGAACCTATCAACCTGGATCCTCTAAGCTGACTGATCTGACCTGCCGAGCTGACCAATTGACCGGGGGCTTCCGTAGCGCGATGCTGATACTCACTTCGGAGGCCCACGACGTCCCTTGACCCAGCACTCGCGCGATACCCCCCAATTTTACCTTACGGCGCCGTCCCCCTGCCCGTATCTGCCGGGTCGGCATGAGCGCAAGGTGTTCACGCACCTCGTGGGAGAGCGCGCAGGTGATCTCAACGACCTCCTGACCCATGGCGGCTTCCGCCGCAGCCAGTCGATCGCCTACCGGCCGGCCTGCGACCAGTGCCGCGCCTGCGTCTCGGTCCGGGTCATCGCCAACGAGTTCCGCCCCTCCCGCAACTTCCGCAAGGTGATGGCGCGCAACGCCGACATCATCGGCGAGCAGCGCAGCGCGGTGCCGACCTCCGAGCAATATTCGGTGTTCCGGGCCTATCTCGACGCCCGCCACCGCCATGGCGGCATGGCCGACATGACCGTGCTCGACTACGCCATGATGGTCGAGGACAGCCATGTCGAGACCCGCATCATCGAATACCGCAAGCGCGGCCCCGATAGCGGCATCACCGGCCGTGGCGAGGAGCTGATCGCGGTCGCGCTGACCGACGTGCTCAGCGACGGCCTGTCGATGGTCTATTCGTTCTTCGAGCCGGGCCAGGTCAGCCGCTCGATGGGCACCTTCATGATCCTCGACCACATCGCCCGCGCCCGCCGGCAAGGGTTGCCTTACGTCTATCTCGGCTACTGGATCGAGGGCTCGAAGAAGATGGACTACAAGGCCCGCTTCCTGCCGCAGCAGCGCCTCGCGCCCTCGGGCTGGCTGCGCATCGACGCACAGGGCGATGCGGCGTCCGAGCCGCAGGATTAACCCTCAAGATTGACCCTTCCGGCCTCGCGCCGGCTTTCAGGGCGCCAGAGCTGCGACGGCCTCCGAGCCGACCGCTTTGGAGATGCCCTCGCGCTCGAGGATGAATTTGAGCGCAGAGATTCCGGGAAGGAAGAAATAGCCTCCCCCCAGCGTCTGCGTAAACGCGGCCAGCGACACTTCCTCGCCGCTTGCCAATCCCGGCATGGAGAAGCTCCTGGCGGCGGCCGGCTTGCCGACGAGAGGGTCGTCCTGGTCGTTGAGGCACACGAACCGGGGATTTCGCAACCAGCGCTGGTAGATGAACTCGAACTGCCGCTCGAGATCGGCGTTGCACGCGATGAAGAAGATGCCCTTGCGCGGCTTCTTGTTCGCAACCTCCTCGCGATAGGGCCGCCCCCGGCGCAGCAGCCGGTGCAACTTGACCGACTTGATGCTCGATTGCACGTCGATGCCGAGCGTATCCCTCGGATTGACCCGGCGGATATGGGCTCCCTTCGGACAGCCAAAGCCGTTCGCGTCGTCGACACGAAAGCGAAACGCATCGGCTTCCGAATCCGAAATCGAAGCGCCGGGATCGCCCTGCCACGACAGTGACTTTCCATTCCTTCGACGGCCCATCACCTTCTCGCAGACGGCCTCGCCGTAGACCGCTTCAAATTTCGCGAACGCGTCGACATCCTGCTCGATCTGGCGAACCGCCAGATAGGTTCCGTTCAGCGCGAAGCGGCCGCTCGTATACGTGGCGTCGCCCGGCCATCGCTTGACGTTGGGGCAATAGGTCAGCTCGTCATATTCGTTGCGATAGCCCAGGATGAATTCGCCCGGGGCGACGACGCGATCCTCATACAGGATGCCGGCATCGTCCCTGACCTGCCTACGCTCGGCGCCGCGCTCTTCCCTGAGCTCGCTGATCACGGGCTGCGCGAGGCCATCGCGAAAGCCGAAGGACTCGTACAATCTTTCTTCCTTGTCGCCCGCCTTTTGCTGGAAGGCGCAGGGATCGTTGTCGACCTTTATGACATCGAACACGCTGGGATCAGGATCCAGTTCTGCTGACTTCTCCGGCGCGCTCGCCATCTCGGCAGCGCTCCGTCGCTTTCTCCATTCGGCAACCAGGACATGCACGGGGCCGCCGGCACCGCCTTCAACATCGGACCAGCGCCATTCCCGCGGGCTGTCCCTCAACAGCAACGCGCGCAGGTCGCAGCCCATGCCGCTGCTGAACGGGGACGGAAACGGATGCGCATTGGTCTCCTCGCATCCGAGCTTTGCCAGTCCCAAATAGGTGAAAGCGATCGCGACGGCATCGTCGACGGGGTGCTTCCTCGATTTCCTGACATCGGCGGCACTGACGACCAGCTTCTTGTCGACGAGCGCTTTGAGCCACGCTCGGGCATCGTCCTCGCGGCCCGCCTTGATCGTCAGCAGCCAGAAGCGGCTGGTCTTCAACCAGCCAAAGCCGCTTCCGAGCATTCCCTGAATGTCCTTGAGCTGTTCGGAGAGATGCGAAGCCTTCATGTTTCGATCGCCCTCATGATGAAGTCGTCGTTCCTGTCGTTACGCTCGCCGAACAGGGCGTCGCGCAGCCCGGTCGCGAGGTCGATCTCCTCGATCGTCGCGTTGCACGCGTCGAAGCGATACATGTGCGGAAGCATGCTGTCGCGGGCGTAGGACTTGAATTTCAACTCGCACTTCACGCCGCGAAAAAGCACAAAACGCGTCGGCGGAAAATCGCGCGGCGTCTTGATGTCCGGCTGCCCGACCGCCGCCGATCCCCGCGGCCTCAGCGTCGTCCATCGCCAGGCCAACGTGGTCCCGATCGTCGCGCCGTTGATGAAATCGTCGAGGTAACCGCCGAAATTGCCGTCGTAGTTCGAGCAGAATAGAAAGCGCCGACCGTCCTCGATAATGTGCCAATGGCCAAAATGGATGCCCGGTGCATCACCGAGCCGCCCCTCGGTGAAGAACACCCGCCCAAAGAACGTCACGACGCGCAGGGACACGCGGATCCACCAGGCGCTCCAGCCGTTCGGGCTGCGGATATCGGTCAGGCTGACCATATGCGCGGTCCCACTGGCCAACAGCGCTTCGCACTGGTCGATTGACGGATGAACCTGCTGGGCCCGGGCAACATCGTCTTCGTAGGGGTGAAAGAACCACTTGCTCAAGGTCGCAAACCGGCGATTGATCCAGGAGAAGAAGGTCCCGATGCAGAGCAGCGCCACGATCGCGAGCACGCCGAAGAGGGCGAGCTCCCATCCCGGAACCCGCGCGGTCAAAGCCTCGATCCCTTCCATGATCGGCTTGGGATAGAAGACGAAGACCACCGCACACACCAAAATGGCAACGAGCAACGGGACGACCACGATCCAGCCGACAACACGGGTGGAGAATGACGACCACGTCTCGGTCGGTCGTTCGAGTTCGCGGCGAACGCTGTCTACCCAGCGTCGCCAGGGCGCAAACAGGGCCGGCAGCGCCACCAGGAGCAGCCATCCCAGGAACAGGAGCGCGACAAAGGCAAGCAGTGCCCTGACGCTCGCCCACACGATCCACATGCTCACACCGCTGATGACGTCCACCACGGACTGCACATCGGGCCAGGATGCGCCGACGAACCAGGTGATCGCGCCGAACAACCCGCTCGGCAGCGCGCCCACGAGCCAGACCAAGGCCAGCCACAAGCCGAAAACCACGAGCCCATAGCCGACCTTTGCCGAGATGCTCGCACCCTTCCCGCGCCAATAGGACCGCGGTGCAGGCTGCATCGCCCAGTCGAAGCGCGGGTCCTGGAATGCCCGCTGCGCCAGCGCAAGCGCGAACGATGCACGGTCATCGCCGTACATGGCTTTCAACTTGCGTCCCTCGTCCCGGGTCCAAATCAGGAGATCGCGCTCCTTCCGGATCTGCCGGGCCGTTCGGTCGCGAGGACCGACGAAACCGCCATCGGCGAGACTGAGCCACCCGACCAGCTTGTCGAACAATTGTCCGTTGCGCGCGCTCACCAGCGGAGGCCCGCCGCCGGGCCAATAGGAGCTGAAGAGCGACCACATCGCGCCGCTGGGATGATGGACCAGCCTGTACAGCATGTCCTTGGGAGCGATGCCTTCCTCGACGGCAAGCTCGAGCATCAGCGACGGCGCCTGCTCCTCTGCGTCCGTGCGCGCCGGCAACAGGGCGATGGACGCGAACTGAATGACCGCAACATCCTGAAGGAGCGCATTCAACGCGGACTGCATGTCTCCCGAGTCCGAAAAATCCACCGCGCCGCGCCAGCCTGGCGCAATGATGCAGATCATCTGCTGCCGGACCATTTCGAGCATGGATTGTCCTTCCAATCCGTCAGACGAAGTTCACGCGCATGCGAGACATCAGCGGGCCGTCGTAGGCGATGGCCTTGCCCTCGCCCCGCGTGAGCCGCAGCTCGGGCAGGATCAGCAGACCAATCAGCGCACTCGTCAGGATCTCGACCGCGTAATCCTTGGCGGGACATTGGCGGGTGCCGTATCCGAACATCAGCCAGCGCAAATCCTGGTGCGGCCCCCAATTGCGGGCGGGACAGAACCGACCGCTCTTCTTGACCACCCTGGAATCGAACAAGGCGGCGATCGACCAGATCGCCATCTTGCCGCCAGCGGAGCACGGCGCATTGTGCCGTGCGCCGGTCTCGAATTCCGTATCGCGCGGCACGTCGCGCGCGAGCAGCGGAAAGATGGGCCGAAAGCGCATCAGCTCGAGCATGTGCTCGCGCACCAGATCGCGGAACTTGGCGTCTTGCCAAACGCCGGCCGGCCCGAGTCGCTTGGCTTCCTCCCGCAAGGCCCGGTGAACCCCGGAGCGCCCGAGCAACTCCTGCACGGCCAGTGCCCCCGACTGCACCGTGACCGGATGCGAAATCCAGGCAAGACCGGCGGCATTCCGCGTGATGGTGCTGGCGGTGCTCTGGACACCCCAAGCCTGTTCGATGTCGCGGCTCACGGCGGCGATACGTGCCCGCAACGCATCCGAGCAGAGTTCTGCCCGTCGCTGGACCCTCAGCGTCGCAGTGCTTCCGGCAAGCAGCTGGCCTGCGACATACCTGATTTCCAGGAGATATTGCCGTTGCAGCCCGGGGTCGTTGAAATTGCCATGCGCGCCCGCCACCACCTTGCCCGTTGCCGCCCCGAACAGCGGATCCATCGCTCGAAACACGATCCACATCAGGTAGTCGTCAATGAGGTCGAACGACTTGTTGGTCCCAAGCTGCCCAAGCTGCTCGACGCGTCGCTGAACCTCCTGATCGGCCGCGGCTGGCAGGCTCGCAGCCAGCAAAGCCAACCGGTCATCGAGCAGACGCCTGTCGTCGTGGTAGGTGGGCCCCGGATCCATGCCAATCAGGTAATCGCCGGCGGCCAGATTGGCCGCATGGGCAGAGTTCGAGAAACTCTGCGGCCTGGTCAGGACACCCTTGACCGCACTGGCGCGTGCCGCCATGCCGAACCAGCCGCCCGCGAACGGCCAAAGCCGAAACAGGGCACCGACGGCTCGCAATGCCCTCGGACGGCGATTGGCCCAACAGAAGATCCCATAGGAGAGGCTGCGGAGCCCCGGCGGCATTGCATCAGGAGTGCCAGCTGAGATTTTCATGCTGCGTACCCGTCCTTCCGCCAATCTGCGAGCGCCGCGGCGGCCCGCATCCGGTAGTGAGGCATGCCCAGACGCTCCGCCGCCTCGGCGGTTCGCTTGAAATGCGCTTCGGCCCCGGCCTGATCGCCGGCTTGCCGCAGCGTTTCGGCGAGCTCGTACAGGGCTTCGGTCTGGTGTCCGTATTCCTCAGCGGCCTGCTCGACCGCCTTGCGTCCGACGGCGATCGCATCGTCCAGTCGTCCGAGCTTGCGATAGGCGACACCCAGGCTCACACGCATGAACGTCCTGCCATAGGGGCCGGCCGCCTCGTAGATGCGATCGGCGAACCCCTTCTCCAGCATGGGCACCGCTTCGGCAGCCTTGCCATTGCGCGCCAGCGCGCTGCCGAGAACGCCGGTGCACACGGACAGCATGGTCGGCACGTTGTGCGTCATGCATTGCTGCACACCCGTGCGCATCAAGGACTCGGCACGGTCGAGCTCCTCGCGTTCGACCCAGATCTGCGATTGGACCGTGTCGATCAACAGACGGGAATATGGGTGATCGATGTTCGACAGAATCTCATAGCTCTTGGCGAAGAAATCGTCCGCCGCGCCGCCATCCCCGAGGCGCCACAACGTGCTGGCATGAAATGCGTACAGGTTGATGATCGGAATCGCAGCCCAGCCGGACTGGACATAGTGCGCCGACAATTCCGGTTCGTAGTCCGACAGCAGGATGCGGCCTTCGGCCGCCGCGTCCGCGTACCGCCCGAGCGCATGCAGATGCATGAGGCGGGTCTGATGCGCCGCCATCATCATGTGACGACGCTGTGCGAGGCGCGCCGCTTCCAGCCCCTGCGAAGCGTAGCCCAGACCTTGCTCGAAATGTCCGCGCATCCACAGAAACACGGCCGTCTCGGTCGAAACCGCCGCCCTTGCACGCTGATCGTTCAGTTGCACGGCGATGGCTTCAGCCCGCTCCATGTTGTCGAAGATCTCGTCGATCTGCCCGAGAGCCAGCATTGCGCCAATGGCCTCCAGCCGGAGCGCGAGCTCCAGGGTCTGGGCGGTCGTCGCGCCCTCGACGCGCCGTGCCGCATGGATACCCTTCTCCAGCAGTTGGACGGCCTCCCGATTGGCCGAGCGCGAGATGGCACGAGCCATCGACTTGACGGCGAATCTTGCCGCCTGCTCCCATTCCTCGCCCCCGAAGGCATGATGCGCCAGTGCCGGCGCGGCATCGACATCGGCGGCCCCGGGCTGGGCGTGTAGCGCCAGGAAGGCCTGGCGATGAAGTGCCTTGAGCCTGGCGCGCGTGAGCACCCCGAGCACGACGTCACGGACCAGCGCATGGCGGAATGCGAAGGCATGCGACTCGTGCGAGCCCCTCGCCTGATCCGGACTCGTCAGCAATCCAGACGCGACACAAAGACCCAGCAATTCTTCGGCGCGCTCGAGGTCCACGGCCTGCATCGCGGCAACCAAATCGTGCGTGATGGGATCGCCAAGGATGGCCGCAGCCTCGAGCGCCGACTTTGCGGCTTCGGGCAGCCTGTCGACCCGCGCCCCGATCACCGCCGCGATGGAGCCCGGCACGCGCAGCTCTCCGAAGGGCCTCTGCAAACGGTAGGCGCCGGGGGTCCCTTCCAGCGACCCGTCATCAATCAGCGTGAAGACCAGTTGCTCCAGGAAGAAGGGATTGCCGTCGGCACGCGCGACCAGTTCGGTCATGACGCCGAGCACGGACGGATCGTCGCCGAGACAGGCGCGCGCGAGCTGGAGCATTTCTCCGTCGCCCAGCGGCTCGATCACGCGCTCGGAAAACCAGGACGCCCGACGCCACTGATGGTCGAAATCCGGGCGATAGGTGACGCAAATCAGGACCGGCAGCGCCTGAAGTTTGGGAAGCAGGCCCTCGAACAGCCGCCGGCTCTCGCGGTCGGCCAGGAAGACGTCCTCGAGCACGAGCAGGAAAGCGCCGGACCGCACGCGTCTGCGCACGAGCCAGAGCAACGCCTCGCCGATCCGGCGCCGTCGTTGCGCCGGGTTCAGCGCCAGCCAGGCCTCATCCGGCGCCGCAAGTCCCAAGAGATCATTGACCGCCGCCAGATGCTCGGCGCCGTCATCGGGCCATTTCGCGATCAACGTCTGCTTGGCGGAATGCCGAATGTCCGCCGCGCTGGTTTGCGGAAGCCCGACCAAACTTGCGGTCAGATCGGTGGCGGTGCTGTAGGCCCGCGTGCTCGCATACCCTCTCGCCTGGGAAAAGCAGACTTCCACCCCCTCCCGCGCGAGGCTGTCCATCCAGTCGACGATCAGGCGCGACTTGCCGATCCCGGCATCGCCGCACAACCCGATCGTTCGCATTCCGGACTTTTGAACGGTATTCAGGGCCCCTTCCAGGATCCTCAACGTGTCTTCGCGCCCGATCAGAGGCGCCCAGCGCGGCTTCCGCGTCAACGGCGCCGCCGCCGAACTTTCGGTCTCCACCACGACTTCATGCACTTCGATCGGAACATCCAGTCCGCGCACGGACCGCACGCCGGCCGTACGCGTGTCGATTTGCTGCGCGACCAGCCGTTGCGTCGCGGCGCTGATCAGGATGCCGCCGGGCGGCGCCATCTTCTCAAGTCGCGAAGCGAGATGGATTGTCTTTCCGTCCGCGCCGTAATGGGACCACCGGTACTGTCCGACGATACCGACCAGCACCTCGCCCGAATTGATTCCGATGCGCAGCGTCGGGCTGACAACGCCTCCGACGTCATGGGCTGGAATGGATGCTCTCTGCATCTTGAGAGCGGCAAGGCACGCCCGCAGGGCGTGGTCTTCCTGCGCCACGGGCGCGCCGAACAAGGCGACGAGGCCATCGCCGAGCAACTGGCTCACCGTGCCGCCATAGGTCTCGACCGCTTCAGCCAGCCGGTCCAGTGCCCTGCCGAGATAGGCGCGGGCTTCCTCGGGGTCGACATGCTGCAAAAGGGAGGTCGAGTTGCAGACGTCAACGAACAGCACGCTGACCTGCTTGTTTTCAGTCAGCATCTGCGAGCGAACGGGAAGATGATGGTGCAGCTGGACGACGTGCGCATCGCGCTCCGGGGCGCCCGGCTCCTCCGCGTTACGATTGAGACTCGCGCCACATTGAGAGCAGAAGCGATGCTCGCGGGAAATACGGGCTGAACAAGCGGGGCACCTGGTCACGGCAGCACACACTCATCAATGACTTGAACGAAATTACCAACGCGTTCTGGCTTGAACATCGCCCCTTCGAGGCGTGAACCCGCTCAGCAGAAAAACAAGCTGTCGATCGATCCAAACGATCAAACCAAACATTTCGTGCGCCAACTATATTCGCGCACAACCGATAGATGAGTCCGGAGAATTGCAGTGGCCGCTCTTGGTCCGGCGCAGGACCCGCCGATCATCCCGCCGGAAGCAAAATCAATGCTGAAACAGGGGTGATTATTGTACGCCCGGTCAGCAATTGCAACTAGTATACGCGCGCCGCACAAATTGAAAAGTGACAGTTTGCCAAATCGAGTTCCGACGCCAGGGTTTGCAACCCCTGCGCGCGACATCGGAAGCACGCCGCCAGCCAAGACATCTAACCGGGCAGACGCTCGCTTTCACAAAGGTCACGCTCGCTGCCTGATCGGGGGCCGTCCGAGCAAGGCTCACTTGAACGGGCCGGACAGATAGCCGCCGCCCTCACCCGAACAGCGTATCTACCAGCAGCTTCACGTTCAAAATCACGATGACACCCGCGACGATCCACGCGATCGCCGCGACATATCCCGGAATCGCGAACTGCCCCATCTTGCGACGGTCGGAGACGAAACGGACCAGCGGGATCACCGCAAAGGGCAGCTGCATCGACAGCACGACCTGGCTGAACACCAGCAGATCAGCGGTGCCGCGCTCGCCATAGATCGCCGTCACCACGATCACCGGAACGATGGCGATGCCGCGCGTGAGCAGGCGGCGCGCCCAGCTCGGCAGGCGCAGGTCGAGAAAGCCTTCCATCACGATCTGGCCGGCGAGAGTCGCCGTCACCGTCGAGTTGAGGCCGGAGGCGAGCAGCGCCACCGCGAACAGGGTCGAGGCGATACCGAGGCCGAGCAGCGGCGATAGCAGTTCGAAGGCCTGGCCGATCTCGGCAACATCGGAGTGGCCGCTCTTGTGGAAGGTTGCGGCTGCGACCACCAGGATCGCGGCATTGATGAACAGCGCCAGCATCAGGGCGATGGTCGAGTCCGTCGTCGCCCACTTGATCGCCTCGCGTCGGCCGGTGTCGTTGCGCTCATAGGCGCGCGTCTGCACGATCGAGGAATGCAAATAGAGATTATGCGGCATCACCGTCGCGCCGATGATCCCGATCGCGATGTAGAGCATCTCGGGGTTGGTGAAGATCTCGCTCTTCGGCATGAAGCCGTGCAGGACCTCCGCGACCGGCGGCGCCGCAGCCACGATCTGGACCGCGAAGCAGACCGCGATCACCGCCAGGAGTGCGATGACGAAGGCTTCGAGGAAACGGAAGCCGCGATTCATCAGGAGCAGCAGCAGGAAGGCATCGAGGGCCGCGAGCAGCGCGCCGCCGATCAGCGGAATGCCGAACAGCAGCTTCAGCGCGATCGCGGTGCCGATGACCTCGGCGAGATCGCAGGCAATGATCGCCGCCTCGCAAGCGAGCCAGAGCAGGAAATTCACCGCCGGCGAATAGGTGGCGCGGCAGGCCTGGGCGAGGTCCCGGTCGGTGACGATGCCGAGCCGCGCCGCCAGCGACTGCAGCAGGATCGCCATCAAATTCGAAAGCAGGATGACTGACAGCAGCGTGTAGCCGAACTTGGAGCCACCGGCGAGGTCGGTCGCCCAATTGCCGGGGTCCATGTAGCCGACCGAGACCAGATAGCCTGGGCCGACAAAGGCGAGCAGCCGGCGCCACCAGCGGCCCGCGGCCGGAATGGCGACCGTGGCGTTGACCTCGGCGAGACTTTTGGTGACGGGCGCATCAGCGCGCCAGCCGGCGGCGTCGGGTGTCAAATCAGGCGAGCGGGCATCCATGGGGCGAGAATACCGAAATCGAGTCTTATTGCAACTCATTTGCAACTGCATCTAGCGGCATGGGTTCCCGTGCCTGCCGTTATTCGCCGCCGTGTCGGAAAGCGGGTGGGTTCGGCGGCCCTTGGCGCCGGATACTGGCGCCAACCCGACTTTGCAGGAAATGAGCCATGTCAAACCCGCCCCGCCTCCCTGACACTTTTGGCCGCCTCGCCTGGTCCAACCTCGCCGCGCAGTCGGCCGAGCAGATCGCATTGGCCGCAGCTCCCATCGTCGCCGTGCTCACGCTCGGGGTCGCGGAAGGACAGACCGGCCTGTTGCAGACCGCGCTGACCCTGCCCTTCGTGCTGTTCGCGATCCCGGCCGGCCTGCTCGCCGACCGCATCTCACGCCGGTCGCTGATGGCCGGGGCCGAGGCGCTGCGGGCTGCGGCGCTCGGGACAATCGTGCTGCTGCTCGCGCTCGGCGCCCTCAATCTTCCGCTGCTGGCGCTGCTCGGCTTCGCGGCCGTGTGCGGCACCGTCGTCTACAGCGTGGCCGCGCCGGCGCTGGTGCCGTCGTTGGTGAGCGCGGAGCTGTTGCCGGCCGCGAATGCCCGCATCGAGCTGGCGCGCACTATCGCCTTCGCCAGCGGACCCGCCCTCGGCGGCGCACTGGTCGGCTGGTGGGGCGCGAGCCCGGCCTTCGGCTTCGCCGCGGCGCTCTCGGCGATTGCGGTGGTGCTGCTCTCGGGCATCTTCGAACCCGCGCGCGCGCCCGCCCCGCGGCGCCATCCGTTCCAGGACATCCGCGAAGGCGCAGCATTCGTATTCCATCATCCGCTGCTGCGGCCGGTGTTCATCACCCAGTTCATCTTCAACACCGGCTGGTTCCTGCAGATCGCGGTGTTCGTGCCCTACGCGGTGCGCCATCTCGGCCTCACCGCCGCCGGCGTCGGCACGGTGCTGACCATGTACGGCGTCGGCATGGTGATCGGCGCGCTGCTCGCCACACGCGTGATGCAGCGCGTAGCCTTTGGCACGGTGGTCGGCCTCGGCCCGGTGACGGGCTTCGTTGCAGCTGTGGTGATGGCGCTGACGGTGCTGGTCCCCTCACCCTGGCTTGCGGCGTTGAGCTTCTTCCTGCTCGGCGTCGGGCCGATCCTGTGGGTGATCTCGACCACGACGCTGCGCCAGTCGGTGACGCCGCCGCGCCTCTTGGGCCGCGTCTCCGCCATCAACATCATGAGCTACGGCGCCCGCCCGCTCGGCTCGGCGCTGGGCGCGATCGTCGGCGGCCTCTGGAGCGCGGAAGCCAGCCTTTATCTCGCGGCCGCCGTATTCGGCGTGCAGGCGCTGGTGATCTGGCTGTCGCCCGCCGTGGCACTGGAGCGGCAGCCGGACATGGTGGGGGATGAAGTGGCGGCGCGGTGCTAGCTCGCCAGATACCGCTCGTAGCTCCCCGTCACCGGCTCGCTGGCGTCGACCTCGGGATCGAGCGTGTAGAGATCCTGCGCGCGGCCGATGCCGCGCAGCGCGTAGCGGCCGGTGGAGACGAGATAGCGCCGGCCGGCGGCATCCAGGCCCTTGTAGAATTCCGCCGATGCCAATAGCTCGCGGTCGACCGAGCGGCTCATCGAGGCGATGCGGCTGACCTCGTTGACGGTCGGCCCGACAACCGTGAAATCGAGCCGGTCCTCGCTGCCGATATTGCCGTAGAAGACCTCGCCGACATGCAGGCCGATATAGGCCGACGTGGTCGGGCGGCCGTCGGCCTCCCGCCGCCGGTTCAGCGCCGCGACGTTCTTGCGGAACAGATGCTCGGCGCGGAGCGCAGCGCGCCGCGCATCCGCCATGTCCTCACCCCAGAACATCGCGAGCACGCCGTCCCCGATCAGCTTGAGCACGTCGCCGCCGGCCTCGTGGATCGCGTCGATCACGGCCTGCGCATAATCGTTGAGGAACGGGATGATCTCGTCGGGGCCGATGCTCTCGCTGATTCCGGTCGAACCGCGCAGATCGGAGTACCAGAGCACGGCGTTGATGCGCTCGGTGACGCCGCGCGAGATGCGCCCGCGCAGCACCTGCTCGGAGGCGTCGCGGCCGAGATAGACGCGCCCGAGCGTGCGCGCGATATCGACCTGCTGCCCCGATTTGATCGCAAGCCCCAGCACCGGCACGAGATCGCGCAGGGCCTCGAGCTCGCCCTCGGAGAAGCCGCTGTCGCGCCGCGTGGTCCAGCAGGAATAGAGGCAGTCCATCAGGCCGAGCGCGCCGTTCTCGCCGAAGCGGTGCACGAAGGCGAGATAGTGCTTGTGGCCTTTTTCGGCGAGCTCGCCGATCTGCGAGAAATCCATCGACGGCGCGTCGGCCAGATCGATCACCATCTCGTCGTGGCCGTGCTCCAGCATGTGGAAGAACACCGAGCGGCGCCAGCTTGCGGCGGCATCGCCCTCGGCGGTCGAGCCGTATTCGAACGCGTCGCTCTCGTTGCTGGGACGGTCGCTCCAGCGGAAGCCGCGGCCCTCGTAGATCGGATGCAGCGTGTCGATCACGACGAGCGCACGCGACAGCTCCAGCCCCTCGGCGCGGCAGCGCTCGCAGAAGCCGCGGAGCAGGTCGATTTCGGGAAGGCCCGTGAGCCCCTGGCCCGTCAGCCAGTTCATCAGCGCAAGGCGCGAGGTCAATTGCATGCGCCATTATGGCGTGCATTCGTGACGAGCGGAAGGCCACGCGCGAACGTCATGCAACCAAGGCGCCCGCCTGCAGCAGGTCGAATATGCCGCAGGCGCGGTTGACGCGCTGTCGTGCCGGCTGCAAATGGAACCGATGTCACTGCCGACCAGAAATACAAGAATATGAGCCAGCGCCAGCTTCCGATCATCCTGGCGCTCGGCACCACGCAGACCCTGGCCTGGGCGTCCAGCTATTATCTGCCGGCGCTGATCGCCGATCCCATGGCGCGCGACCTCGGCGTCTCCTCCAACTGGATCTTTGGCGCGTTCTCGGCCTCGCTGGTGATCTCGGCGATGCTCGGCCCGCGCATCGGGCGGCAGATCGATCTCGTCGGCGGCCGGCAGGTTCTGTCGGCCTCGAACCTGACGATTGCCGCCGGCCTTGCGCTGCTTGGCTTCGCGCATTCCGTCCCGGTGATGGTGTTCGCCTGGCTCGTGCTCGGCATCGGCATGGCGATGGGGCTCTACGACGCCGCCTTCGCCGCGCTGGGGCGCATCTACGGCACCGAGGCGCGCAGGCCCATCACGGGCATCACGCTGATGGCGGGCTTTGCCTCCACCGTCGGCTGGCCGCTCACGGCCTGGGGCCTGTCGCATATCGGCTGGCGCGAGACCTGCTTTGCCTGGGCGGCCGCCAACATCCTGATCGGCCTGCCGCTCAATTTCTTCGTGCTGCCGACGATCAAGGGCGCCAGGCAGGCGGCGGCGACGGCGGAGAAGCCGCATTTGCCGCTCGACCGCACCATGGTCCTGCTCGCCTTCATCTTCGCGGCGGTGTGGACCGTCACCGGCGCGATGGCCGCGCATTTCCCGCGCATCCTTGAGACGACAGGCGCAACGCCGGTCGAGGCGATCGCGGCCGGCGCGCTGATCGGCCCGGCGCAGGTCGGCGCGCGCATCCTGGAGGCCGGCTTCCTCAGCCGCTTCCATCCGCTGTGGTCGACCCGGCTCGCCTGCCTCACCCACCCGATCGGCGCGGTGATCGTGGCGATCTTCGGCGGCGCCGCGGCGAGCGCATTCGCGCTGTTCCACGGCTCGGGCAACGGGATCTTGACGATCGCGCGCGGTACGCTGCCGCTGTCGATCTTCGGCCCGAAGGATTTCGGCTACCGTCTCGGCATCATCGGCGCCCCGGCGCGCATGGCGCAGGCGGTGGCGCCGCTGGCCTTCGGCCTGCTGATCGACGTCATGGGCGCCAAGGTGCTGATCGTCTCCTCCGCGCTCAGCCTGTCGGCACTGGCGGCGTTGTTCCTGATCCGCACCAAGCCGCGGCCGGATTGACCATGCCCGAGGTTTCGCGCACAAGCGGGCCATGACCGAGGACGCTGGCCCGCCCCGCACATTCAAAAGCCTCCTGCGCTGGGCCACCACCCCGCCGCAGGCCTGGGGCGTCTATCTCCTCGCCGTCCTCTTGGTCTGGTTGGTCTCGTTCTACGCCGGCACGCTGAAGCCGAAGAAGGCGCCGGACGCGAGCCCGCCCACAGTGACGGCACCAAAAAGCTAGGCGGGCTAATCGTAAAACTCCGGCGCCAGCTTCTGGCTGTCGCGCTGGGCCTTGTCGTGGTTGATCCAGAGCTGCGCTTTCTCCTTGGCCAGCGTGTCGGCGATCTTCTGCATCGAGGCCGCGCTCTGGTCCTTGTTGGCGTTCATGCTTGGGACGCGGCGGTTGTCCCAATTGTCCTTGAAGTGGACGGCATCGCCCGACAGCACCACCGCGCCGGTCTTCGGCAGTTTCACCAGCAGCGACTGATGCCCCGGCGTGTGGCCGGGCGTGGACAGGATGGTCACGCTGCCGTCGCCGAAGACGTCCTTGTCGCCGTTAAGCAGCTCGACCGGGTGCGAGGGCTTGAAGCGCGGCTCGTTGTTGGCGCCGGGCCAATCATACTCTGCCTTCTGCACGTAGAGCGTCGTCTGCGGGAACAGCTCGACATTGCCGGTGTGGTCGGGATGCGTGTGCGAGACCGCCATCGCCTTGACGTCATCGGGCTTCAGCCCAAGCTGCTCGAGCTGGGCGGCAAGCGTCTTCGGCCGGCGCCAGGTGACAGCCTTGGGATCGGCGGGCACAAGACCATTCGGCATGCTTGCGACGGAATCCGCGATGCCGGTGTCCCACAGGAACCAGCCCTTGCTGTGCTTGACGAGATAGCAGGTGTCGACGAAGTCCATCGTCTTGCCCTCGTTCAGGCCGGGCGTCCAGCGCGAGATATCACCTGCGGTGCCCTCGCCGCAGTTGAGCACATAGAGCTTCTCGACGCCGGCCTTTTCCGATTGCGCCAGCGCCGCGGGGCCGGACAAAGCGAGTGCAGCGATGGCGACAGCGAACGTGATCCTGGGCATCATTGTTCCTCCGGTACAGCCATGCGGGCTGCGACCGAGGATCAACCCCGGCCGCGTCGCAGAATTCCGCTCGCGCGGTTCACATCAATGCGGGCATGTCTCGACCTCGACCGTGACGTGGCTGAGGCCCTTCAATCCCGCGAGCCGCCGCTTGTAGACCGCCGGCTGCTTCGGCTTGTCGGACACCACCGAGAGCAGGACGGCGCAATGGCCGGGGCCGACTTGCCAGAGATGCAGGTCGGTGACGCGATCCTCACCAACCTCCATGCGCGCCCGGATCACCCGCTCCAGCTTCTCGTCGGCGCGCACGTCGAGCAGCACCGCGCCTGACGTCTTGATCAGGCCGAACGCCCAGCTCGCGATCACCACGCTGCCGATCAGGCCGACCGCCGGATCGGCCCAGACCCATCCCGAATACATGGCGACGGCAAGAGCCGCGATCGCCAGCACCGAGGTCGCGGCATCGGCCATGACATGGACATAGGCCGCGCGAAGATTGTTGTCGTGATGATGGTGATGATCATGATCATGGTCGTGATCGTCCTGGACGTCATGTGCATGGCTGTGGCCGTGATCATGGCCGTGGTGGTGATGATCGTGGCTGTCGCGCAGCAGCCACGCGCTGGCGAGATTGACGCACAGCCCGAGGGCTGCCACCGCGATCGCCTCGCCATAGACGATCGGCACCGGATTGATCAGCCGCAGCACGCTCTCATAGGCGATTTCGACCGCGATCAGGCCGAGGATGACCGCGCTGGCGAAGGCGGCGAGATCGCCGAACTTGCCGGTGCCGAAGGTGAAATGCGCATTCCCCAGGTGCCGCCGCGCGAATCGATAGGCGAAGGCGGCGATCCCGAGCGCGGCGGCATGCGTGCCCATGTGCCAGCCGTCGGCCAGCAGCGCCATCGAGCCGAACAGCGAGCCGGCCACGATCTCCCCGACCATCATGACCAGCGTCAGGACGACCACGAACCAGGTGCGCCGCTCGTTCTCGTCGTGCTTCTGGCCGAGGAAGGCGTGGTCGTGGGTCCATTGTTCGATGGAATGGGAATGCATCGAATTCTCCAGGAGATTCAGCTCTGGCGGACAGTATAGTCGCCGCGCATCACTTTTCGAAGGTCCAATCATCCCGCGGATTGACAGTGCTTCTTAGTTTCGCTGTAATCCGCGCCATGGGGATTTGAGCGATCTCCCCACGAGGCGACATGCCCAAGTATCGCGTCCCCCGATTTTTGCGAGGACGCATCATGTCTACGTTCACGACCATATCATCTGACAAATTGGTACGGCTGATCGGCACGGCGAACGGCCCTGCCCTGATCGATGTGCGCACCGACGAGGATTTTGCCGCCGACCGGCGGCTGATCCCCGGCTCCATCAAGCTCAGCCACGACAATGTGACGGACTGGGGCGGCGACTTCGCCGGCCGCCGGGCCGTCGTCTCGTGCTTCCGCGGTGAGAAGCTCGCGCAGGGCACGGCGGCCTGGCTCCGCCAGCTCGGCGTGGAGGCCGAGACGCTCGAGGGCGGCTTCGAGGGCTGGAAGGCGGCCAAGCTGCCGCTGGTCGACGCCCGCAAGCTGCCGCCGCGCGATGCCAAGGGGCGCACCGTCTGGGTCACGCGGGCCCGACCGAAGGTCGACCGCATCGCCTGTCCCTGGCTGATCCGCCGCTTCGTCGATCCCAATGCGGTGTTCCTGTATGTGGCGCCGTCCGAGGTGGTCGCCGTCGGCGAGCGATTCAATGCCGCCCCCTTCGACATCGAGAACGTGTTCTGGAGCCACCGCGGCGAGCTCTGTACCTTCGACGTGATGATCGAGGAGTTCGGCATTGCGACGCCGCCTCTGCTGCGGCTGGCCACGCTGGTGCGCGGCGCCGACACCGCGCGGCCCGACCTCGCGCCGGAGGCGCCCGGCCTGCTCGCGGCCTCGCTCGGGCTGTCGCGGATGTATGACGACGACCTCGCGCAGCTCGAGGCCGGCATGACGCTGTACGACGCCTTCTACCGCTGGTGCCGTGATGCCACCACCGAGACCCACAACTGGCCGACCAACAAGGTGAAGGCTTAATGGACACCCGTAACGTTCAAGCTGGAGCTGATGCCGGTCACGGCATCAGCTTCGGTGAAGCCTTTCGCGTCTGGCTCCGCGTCGCCTGCCTGAGCTTCGGCGGGCCCGCGGGCCAGATCGCGGTGATGCACCGCATCCTGGTCGAGGAGAAGAAATGGATCTCCGAAGGCCGCTTCCTGCATGCGCTGAACTATTGCATGCTGCTGCCGGGCCCCGAGGCCCAGCAGCTCGCGACCTATGTCGGCTGGCTGATGCATCGCACCGCCGGCGGACTGATGGCGGGCGGCCTGTTCATCCTGCCCGGCATCATCGCCATCATGGGCCTCAGCTACATCTACGCCGTCTACGGCAATGTCAGCTTCGTTGAGGCGCTGTTCTTCGGGCTGAAGGCCGCCGTGCTCGCCATCGTCGTCGAGGCCGTGGTCCGCGTCGGCAAGCGCGCGCTGAAGAACCGCATCATGATCGCGCTGGCGGCAATCGCCTTCGTCGCGATCTTCTTCTTCGCCGTCCCCTTCCCGATCATCATCATCGCCGCCGGCCTCATCGGCTATGCCGGCGCGCGGAGCGGCCGTCCTGAGTTCGCCCCCGCCGGTCACGGCCATGGCGACAGCACGGCATTGATCGACAGCATGCTCGGCGAATCCGTGCCCGATCACGTGCGTCCTAGCACAGGGCGTGCGATCCGCGTCGGCGCTTTGTGGCTGGCACTCTGGCTCGTGCCGGTAATCGTGTTGCTGCTCGCGCTCGGGCAAGGCAACGTGTTCAGCCAGATCGCGCTGTTCTTCTCCAAAATGTCGCTGGTGACTTTCGGCGGCGCTTATGCCGTGCTGGCCTATGTCGCCCAGCAGGCGGTCGAGCATTATCACTGGCTGAAGCCGCACGAGATGCTCGACGGCCTCGGCATGGCCGAGACCACGCCGGGCCCGCTGATCATGGTCCTCCAGTTCGTGGGCTTCATGGCCGCGTTCCGCGATCCGGGCGGCCTGTCACCGTTGCTCGCGGCGACGTATGGCGGACTGCTCGCGACCTGGGTCACCTTCACGCCCTGCTTCCTCTGGATCTTCGTCGGAGCGCCCTATATCGAACGTCTGCGCGGCAACACGGGATTGGCCGGCGCGCTCAGCGCAATCACCGCCGCCGTCGTCGGCGTGATCCTCAACCTCTCGATCTGGTTCGCGCTGCACACGCTGTTCCGCGAGACGGTGCCGGTGCACGCGTTTCCGCTGGATTTCGACAGGCCGGTGCTGACGAGCGTCGATATCCCCGCGCTGGTGCTGTCAATCGCGGCAGCAACTGCGATCTTCCGGTTCAAGCTGGGGATGCTGACCGTGCTGGCGGGCTCATGCGCGGCCGGGGTGGCGCTGCGGATGGCGGGGGTGATTTGAGGCACGTACTCGTCGGTTCGTTGTGTCCGGTTTGCGGTTGGAAGGCGACGTCGAAGCCGACGGAGCTGCATGGTGGCTTTGGACCAGGAAGAGACACGGCTCCAGCACATTGGCGCGGCCAGATAACCGGCGACGCCCGAGACATTCGTTTCAGCTCAGATGGCAGCTCCGGCCAGCAAAAAAGTGCCGCCAAGTGCGACCATCACAAGTCCAGGCCAGTTCGATTTGATGCCGAAGCCGCCACCTGGCCTTTCAGGCTCCAGCGTGTCACGCCCGGAGCGAAGCCACCTTCCACCGCTGAATCGGCCTCGCCAGATGGGCTGAAACGCCATCTGGAGTATGCCGCCGAAAACAAGCAGCACACCAAGCCATATGAGGGTCATGCTCACCTCCTCTACCCGTGAACGCCGATAGTGCTGCGCCGAAACTTTGGTCCATTCAGCGTCTATCCGCGGCTCTCGGAATCAGACCGACCTTGAAAGCCGCCGGACGCACCAGCGCGCCGCACGCAGGCTGGGGATCGCCCTCACCGAAGCTCAGGCTACCTCCAAGCATCCCGGTTAGTCTTCGTCCGGCTCGCGCACGACCGGCGATTCGTCGGTTTGGTTCTCCTCCTCGTCTTGCTCCTCGTCCTCATCCTCTTCGTCGTCATCTTCTCCGTCGTCATCAGGATCTCGAGGCGGCATCGTGTTGCCCATAACCGCGAAGACATGCCATTCGATCCTGGCGGGAACCTGCTCGGGGAGTAGGGTCATGTTGTTGCTCCTCGGATGTGTGCCCTGGGGCACTTTACCCCTTTTTCGGCGAGGCAGGTGACCGAGATGGTCGCGTGCGAGCCAGAGCTTCCTTCCAGAGCTTGCGCGCCAACCGGATCGTGTTGCCTTCCGGTCCGGGGCAGACTGAAAAGAGACAGCCAAGCGGACGCTTTTTTCGTCGATCCGCCATGAGCGGACATGATGGCGCAGGTCCGCAGTTCATTCGGAGCCAAGAGCCGCCCTTCCGTCAGATGCAGTTTGTCCCTTCTCGGCTCCGGGGGCATCCCCGAAACGGTATCAGCGTCGAGATCCTGATGCTAGATTTCCTGGGTCATACCGAACAGGAGGACGACATGCCTGATAGCGTCTACAAGGTCATAGAACTGGTCGGTACCAGCAGCGACTCGTGGGAGAAGGCGGCCGCCAATGCGGTCGAGCAAGCTGCGAAATCTCTCCGGGATCTTCGCGTTGCAGAGGTCATCAAGCTCGATATGCAACTGGATGAGAACGGAAAAGTTGAGGCCTATCGCGCCAAGCTCAGCGTGTCGTTCAAGTTCGAGGGCTCCTGAGCCTCAGCACCTCGGCCCCCACTTGCGGGGCGAGGGTGGCTCATTGGAAAAGCGCGTTGCGCGGTCCGCCCAACCGGGCGGTGTGACCCATCCCGGAGTAGGCCCTAGTCCGACTGCGGCCGATGTGCTTTGATGCGTGGGGGCGTGTGGCGCGCGGCGCGTGGTGGCCCCATGTACATGGTCATTCGCAAGTACACCAAGGTTCGTTCGGTAGCGGACGCTGCTCGCCGCGCCAAGAGCGGCGTCGGCGAGATCCTAAGGCAATCGCACGGATTCAAATCTTACTATGTGCTGGATGCGGGCGACGGTCTTGGTATCGCTGTGATGATATTTGACGACCGCGAAAGCGCCACTGCAGCAAATGCCAAGATACTGGCGTTTGTTCAAGCAAGTCTACCTGACCTCGATCTTGGAGTTCCCGAAATCACGACCGGCGAGGTTTTGGTGCACATAGAGCCTAATGGGTCCTCGGGCATAAAGTAGCCGTCAACGCCGCCAGTTGCGTGGGAGCGCCGCCCACTTGCTGATGTCGTCGAATTTCGGACTCGCGCCTTGTAGCGAACGGAAGGCGTCCCATTCATCCGCCCATGGTCATCGCACAGAGTGATCCCATGGCGGTCTGATCGCGTACCGTCCGATCCTCAAGTGCGCTACCTGGTTGGGTAGCAGAATGGCCGCAGGAGAAGCCGATCATGACTGACGATCAGGTCAATCTCGTCGTTCAGCACCTTTGCGAGCAATTGCACCTTGCGCTCCGATTGAAGAACAGCGAGGCACATCCACCAAATGCCAAGGATATTGGATTTGATGCTGCCTCTGTCAGAACTGTATTGCTGACCGGGTTGCGTTCGGCGGATGTCACGATCCGCCACGAGGCAGCCGGGACGAGCGAAGAGCCGCCGTGGTCCTGAACGCAAAACGAGGGACAGAAGCCCAGCGCCAATGTCTCAGTTGGGGTCAAAATGCGAAGAACTCGGGGGTGAGCAAATCCAGTCCGCAATCCCTCACGGAGCGGACGTCAATCCGAGAGGGCGTCACTGCGCAGATGGGCCAAAAGCGGACCTTGGCGGCGCCGAAGTGGCGTCTGCTTTATGATCGAGAGACAACGTCTCTTTTAGCGCCAGATTGAGCGGATAGCAGCCACTTCAATTCGTCGTGGTCTTGCTGGCGCGCATGGACACGAGCTTTTCCTCACGAAATCGGAGAATGAGCCATGCGGTCTCCTCGAAACCGTCGGCGAGCTTTCCGTGGTGAGAATACACCATCTGAGCAGCTTGCGACTTCGACGGCGGTCCCAGCGCCTTGACGACCTCCAAACGCGGCATACCTAAATGCAACTTGCCGTCGAAGACGAGGGGCGCGAACTTTTCCGGGATGATGGCGCAATCGGTCGAGGTCTCGGTGTCTTTCTCGGCGAGCTCTTCAACGATCTCTGTGACGAGATGGTCCGGGCCGCCTATCTCTCCGCTGGACACGACCCATAATCGATGCTGTGCGCGCCGATAACACAGCCAATAGATGCTATCTCCAGCGTCGCCCTGGTGTTGGATGGTCCCTTCGCCCACGGCTTCGCGAACCGCGTCGAGCCGCGTCTCCTCGAAGCGGCCGGCGAATGCGCCTAGCGAAAAGCGGGTCGCCAATCTCTTCACGACTGTCGGCCGCACACGCTCGAACGCATGTTCGCTGACCGGGGGTGGAGGTGTCTGCGCGGAGCAGTCGTCCGCGGGAATCGCGAAAAGGAGAAGCAGCAAGAAGAGCGTCTTTCGACCATCAACTCCGAATTGCCTTACATTGAAGGTTGAGCGCTTCTGCATAGCTCAATTGCTCATCATTTTGGCTCAAAGCTTTCTTCACTCGCCCGATCGCTTCTGAGGCGTCGGCAGCGGCCGGGGATAGCCTATCGCTATTTCCCCGAACCCGCTTCCGACCCTTGGTCGGGGTCACAATTCAAATGGTTCATACACGAACCCGGTCAGCTTCCGATCCGGGTCACAAGCCGTCGATGGCGACCAAGCGGAACGACTTCCGCTTTGCCCTTAGAAGCTGTCATTCGCGAACACCCGTCCTCAAAAACGCTCGTCGCAGCGCGCCCGTCGGGCAAAACAGCCGACCAATTCCGCTTCGTCGCCTGTCAAGCCCCGCCCCGCAAAATATTCCACTTTACCGAAATTCGGATTTGTCGTACACACCGGTCACCTTGGCCCGAGACGAGGGGCGGATCGCGATCGTCACGAACCGCGGGCTGGGCAGCGATGGACGCGACGGCGTCGGGCACGATGGGCATTGCAGGGCGGCTTCAGCCGTGAGCAATGGCCTTCCGCGCGAACGACACGACGCTGAGCGTCTTCGCATGGCTTCGGGGGCGAGCACACGCTACCCCTCGGATTCCCAGCGAGGACGTGCGCGGACGGAGAAGTCGTGTGGTCCCGACGCCCGGGGTCTGTGCGTCAAGTCTTGCGGTGATGTGGCGGCCGACCGGCACGCGCATCGATTATCCGCAAGGCGACGGGGGCAATAGTGCAACGCTCCCCGAGGAGAGCACGAAGGACACCGTTAAAACCATTCGCGCAGGGAAGGCCGGGCGACCGGCAACACCTGTGGTCCACCCCGTGTGCATTTCTGCCGCGCACGGATCTCGGGTGCCGCCGGCGCCCGGCCTTCCCTGCGCCCTCGTCTTTTTCGAGGGTGGCACATGAAGCAAAACTCGGGCGAGACGCGCCGCGGGAAGGCGAACGTACGTCTGCTGTTTGAAATATGAATTGGAGCGCGATGGCCTCCCCGCTTGCTCCGTCATGGCGAGGAGCTTGCGACGAAGCGATCCAGTGTCCCTCCGCAGAAATATTCTGGATTGCTTCGCTGCGCTCGCAATGACGACGTGGAAGCGGCCCCGGTGTCATCGCCCGGCTTGACCGGGCGATCCAGTACTCCGAGACGGATATTGTTGGATCGATAGGCCGCGGCGTACTGGATGCCCCGGTCAAGCCGGGGCACGACACCCTCGTTGTGGCTACTTCATCATCATCCGCGCGATCGCTTCCCCAATCACCACCGTGGTGAAATGCGTGTTGGCGCGGCAGTCGGACGGCATGATCGAGGCGTCGGCGACGCGCAAGCCCGCGATGCCCTTCACCCCGCCGTCAGGATCGACCACGCCGTCGGCATCCCCGGCGCCGCTCATGCGGCAGCTGCCGGCGGCGTGCTGGATGTCGCCGGTCTCACGGCGCAGCACCGCATCGAGTTCGTGATCCGGCAGCGCGGCTGCCTGCGGCAGCGTCAGATCGGTGTCGGCGAGCCGGATCCAGTCCGCGATGCCTGACAGCGCCGGCCGGGATGTGATCACAGCGAGCCGTCTCACCGCATCCATCATGCGCAGCATGTCGCGGGGATCGGCCAGCATGTTCTCCTCGACGACGGGATCGATCGCGGGGTCGGTCGAGGCCAGCTTCAGCGTGCCGCGCGAATAGGCGTTGAACAGGCCCGCGCCGATCGCCCCGGGATTGCCGATGCCGCGGTGATTGAAGGCGATCAGGATCATGTCGCGCTTGCCGCCCTCGGCAAGCCTCGAGGAATAGGTCACGCAGCAATTGGTGTGACGGGTGTCGCGGTCGGTGGGACGCAGCTCCTCGCGAAGCTGAATCGTGGTGCGAAACAGCGGGTGATCGAAGTAGTGGCGGCCGACCGGCAGGTCGCGCGCGACGCCAATTCCCATCGCCTTCAATTCCTCGGCCGGGCCGACGCCCGAGCGCAACAGGATCGCCGGACTGTGGATGGCGCCGGCGCACAGCACGATCTGCCGCGCGCTGATCTCGTGAGTGCCCTGGCCTTCGACATGAACACGGACGCCGGTTGCCCTTCCGTCGCTGATCAGGACACGATCGACCAGCGCATGGCCGCGGATCTCCAGATTGGCGCGCCCGCGCGCCGGCTCGAGATAACCCTCATTGGTGCTGATGCGGCGGCTGTCGCGGCTGTTGATGGGATAGCAGGCGACGCCCTCGCCATCCGAGCCGTTGAGGTCGGCGCACCAGGGATAGCCGCTCGCGAGCGCCGCATCGCGCAAGCCCCGATCGATCGGTCCCCAAGTCTCCGGCGGCGCGCGATAGACCGGAAGCGGCCCGCCGCGGCCGTGGCCCTCGGCATCGCCGAACTCCAAATCGTCCTCGATCACGGAGAATAGCGGCATCACCTCCCTGGCCGACCAGCCGGTGCAGCCATGGGCGGCCCATTCGTCGAACGCATCGGCAACGCCGCGGATCGCGATCTGGCCGTTCATCATCGAGGAGCCGCCGAGCCCCTTGCCGCGCCAGTAGAAGCGCGCCTCCTGCCCGGCAACGCGCCGCGACAACAGATCAGGCCACTGCCATTTCTCCTGGTACTCGCGCTTGTGGATGATCGGGATCGGATTCGGCGTCCGCACCTCCCAGGGCGCCTCATCGGCGCGCCAGTCGCGGCCGGCTTCGAGCAGCAGCACGCGCCGCGCGGGATCCTCGGACAGCCGCGCCGCAACAGCCGCGCCAGCCGAGCCGCCGCCGACAACAATGACATCGTACATCGCGTTATTTCTCAACGTTCGAAAAGACAGGGATGGACCGATGATATCAGCAGGACGTCAATTGGACAGTGGCGCTTTCGCCGCGCGCAATGACGATGTGGAGGCAGCTGCTCGCTACACCCTCGCTGTCATCGCCCGGTTCGACCGGGCGATCCAGTATTCCAGAGACAGGCGACGTATACCGAGAAGCCGCGGCGTACTGGATGCCCCGGTCAAGCCGGGACACGACACCGGTGGTGTAGCGGGAGCCCGCCCCTACCCGATCACCTTGCCGAACTTGTTCGACTTCGGGAAACCCTTCGGCGGCAGGCGGCCGGCGTCGGCGCGGGTGCCTTGCCACTCCGCCAGCTCCTTCATGGTCGCGGAGAATTCGCGGCCCGCGGAGTCCTTCCAGGTTAGGCCCGCCTTGGCCTCGAACACGGCAACGTCGGAGAGATCGCCGTCCTTGTACTTCTGCAGCCGCACGCCGCGACCACGTGCCATCTCGGGCACCTGGTCGAGCGGGAAGATCAGCATCTTGCGGTTCTCGCCGATGACCGCGACGGTGTCGCCCAGCACTTCGGTCACCACGCGTGCCTCGTTCGGCATGTCGACGTTGAGGACCTGCTTGCCCTTCTTGGTGGTGCCGACGCAATCGTCCTCGTTGACGACGAAGCCCTGGCCCTCACTGCTCGCGACCAGGAATTTGCGTCCGCCCTTGTTGACGAACAGCGCGACGGGCGCCGCCTCCTGCTCGAGGTCGATGAACAGGCGGATCGGCTCGCCGTGGCCGCGGCCGCCCGGCAACTTCGCGACATCGAGCGAGTAGAATTTGCCGTTGGTGGCGAACAGCAGCAGCTTCGAGGTCGTCTCGGCGAAAAACGCAAAGCCGAGCTTGTCGTCCTGCTTGAAGGCGAGCCCCGAGAGATCCTCGACATGGCCCTTCATGGTGCGGATCCAACCCTTGTCGGAGACGACGACCGTCACCGGCTCGCGTTCGACGAGAGCCTCCTCCATCGCGGCGAGATCGTGCTCGGGCGCGTCGGCAAAAGTGGTGCGGCGCTTGCCGAGCGGCGTCTTCGGTCCGAACATGTCGCGGACCTTGCCGACCTGCTCGCCGACCTTCTTCCACTGCTCGGCTTCCGAGGCGAGCACCGCGTTGATGCCCTTGAGCTCGGCACGGAGGTTCTTGTCCTCGGTGCGGATCTCCATCTCCTCGAGCTTGCGCAAGGAGCGCAGGCGCATGTTGAGGATGGCTTCGGCCTGCACCTCGGTGAGCTTGAACTCCTTCATCAACGCCGGCTTCGGCTCATCCTCGGTGCGGATGATCTTGATGACCTTGTCGATGTTCAGATAGGCGATCAGGAAGCCGCCGAGGACTTCGAGCCGGTGCTCGATCTGCGCCTTGCGGTAGTTGCTGCGGCGGATCAGGACGTCGCGCAGATGGTCGAGCCATTCGCGCAGACACTCCGCAAGACCCACCACCTTGGGCACGCGGCCCTTGATCAGCACGTTGAGGTTCAGCGGAATCTTGTTTTCGAGCTCGGTGAGACGGAACAGCGATTCCATCATCAGCGCGGGATCGACGTTCTTCGATTTCGGCTCGATGACGATGCGGACGTCTTCGGCCGATTCGTCCCTGATGTCGCCGACCAGCGGCAGCTTCTTCTGGTCGAGCAGCTCGGCGACCTTCTCGATCAGCCGCGACTTCTGCACCAGGAAGGGAATCTCGGTGACGACGACGACCCAGGCGCCTCGCGCGCCCTCCTCCTGCTCCCATCGCGCGCGAACGCGGAACGAGCCGCGGCCGGTGGTGTAGGCTTCGGCGATGGCCTGCTTGGAATCGACGCAGATGCCGCCGGTCGGGAAATCGGGCCCCTTGACCCACCGCATCAGCGCCTTGGACTTGGCGTCGGGCTTCTCGATCAGGTGCAGCGCGGCTTCGCAAAGCTCGGCCGCGTTGTGCGGCGGAATCGAGGTCGCCATGCCGACCGCGATGCCCTGCGCGCCGTTGGCCAGCAGGTTCGGGAAGCCGCCGGGCAGCACGACCGGCTCCTTCGACTGGCCGTCATAATTGGCGCGGAACTCGACGCCGTCCTCGTCGATGCCGTCGAGCAGAAGCCGCGCGACGTCGGTCATGCGCGCTTCGGTGTAGCGGTAGGCGGCGGGATTATCGCCGTCGATGTTGCCGAAATTGCCCTGGCCGTCGACCAGCGGATAGCGCGAGGAGAAATCCTGCGCGAGGCGGACCATGGCGTCGTAGATCGCCTGGTCGCCGTGGGGATGGAACGAGCCCATCACGTCGCCGACGATTTTTGCGGATTTCTTGAAGGCCGTGCCGGGGTCGAGCCTGAGCAGGCGCATTCCGTAGAGGATGCGCCGGTGAACCGGCTTCAGGCCGTCGCGCGCGTCGGGCAGCGCGCGATGCATGATGGTGGAGAGCGCATAAGCGAGATAGCGCTCTTCGAGCGCTTCACGCAGCGGCACTTCGTGGATTTCGGCCGGCTCTTGCGGCGGAATCAATCGTTTTCCCATGCCGCCCGGTTAAACCGTGGAAGCGAATCGGGCAAGGATGGATTGGTTCCCTGTGGGCGGCTAATGCCCCGCCCAGCCGGCTGTCACGGTCTGGGTCTGGGTCCCACCAGGCGTTTGGGCCGGCGCCGGCACGTTGGTCAGACACCGCCGGGCGGCCTCGATTTCGGCCTCCGTCGCTCCCTTCGACCGCGCCCATGTCTCTGCGGCCGCAGCAGAATATTTCGCCACATAATACCGGACGACCGTGCAGGACGCCCGGCGAAACACGCCGGGTTGCGGCTCGCCGGCCATTGCATCAGGCGCAAACGTGAGCAGCGCCGCGGACAAGGCGAATCCTCTGATCAACATTTAGGCTGTCCCCGCTATGGAACCTGAGGAAGCGAACGCAATCAGCCCTACTTGGTTCCCCCCGGAACTCCAAATCCAAAGCAGGGTCCCGCTCAGCTCATGGCGCGGGAATCGCCGCCTTCGCCTGCTGCCGGATCAAGGCGTTGATGAAGCCCGCGCGCGCGTCGGAATGGCTCTGCCCGCGCGGCTCCAGCACATGGCGCAGCAGGAACAGGCCGGTGAGCCGAAAGCCGTCCTGGAGATCCTGCTCGGTGAGATCGCTTGCGGTTTCGCCCTGGCGCAGGAACGGCGGCAAGCGCAACAGGCGGTCGCGCCACGGCTCGCCCGCGCCGCGCGACACCGCGCCGCCGGATTTCGGCGAGACGTAGATCAGATCGGTGGTCTCGCCCGTGACCGCGCAATTCTCCAGCGCCAGCCCGAAGCCGAGCTCGGCGAGCATCGCCAGCTCGAAATGGATGAGATGCACGGCCGCACCACCGATATCCTCGAAATCGTCGAGCGAATGTTCGAGCAGCGCGAAGATCTCCTCATGCGGATCGCGCTCCGGCAAGAGGCGCGCAATCGAGGCAAGATGGGTGACGCCGTAGACGCCATGGGATGAACCGAGCAACGTGGCCGCGCGCAGCTTCAATCCCTCGATGGCGTAGGTGCCGAGATGCTCGTCGAGCCGTGCTCGCCATACCGCGCTGACGCTGTTCCCCGGCTGCAGCAAGGGCCGCATCCGCGAGCCGGCGCCGCCGCGCACGAGGCCGAGGTGGCGGCCGTGCCCGCGCGTCAAGAGCTCGACGATGGCGCTGGATTCGCCATGCCGCCGCACGCCCAGCACGATGCCTTCGTCGGTCCATTCCATGGAATGAAGTGTAGCCGATTTCGAGCTGTCGTAGGGTGGCAAAGCGAAGCGTGCCCACCAATTTGATCGACGGCGCGATGGTGAGCACGGCGCGCAAGGGCGCGCCTTTGCCCACCCTACGGCACTGCGCGTAACCTCACGCGTTGAACCAGCCCTGCGCGTCGCCGCTGAAGGAGAAATACAGGCCTGCCGTCGTCAGCGCGCAAGAGACGATCTCGATGGCGCTGTCGAGCTCCATCCCCTTCTCCCCGATGATCTGGCCGAGCGAGATCACCGACAGCACGAGGGCCGCCGCCAGCACCCAGCGCGGCCAGTTCTTGCGCCAATGCGCGGCGAGCCAGACGAAGTAGACCAGGAGCAAGATCATGCCGCCGGCGAGCAAGGTCCCCGTCATGATCATCTGCTCGGTCACCTCGGCACTGGGCGTGCGGTCCTGGACCGCAACGGACAAGGCGTCCAGCATCAACGACGCATAGAGCAGCGCTTCGAAGCGCCGGACATTGCTGGGCACGCTCATCGGATACCGATCTTTTCTTGGTTATTCTCTCGGAAAGTCCAGGCCCATCTCGCGGTAGCGATCGGGATCGTCGCCCCAGTTCTCGCGCACTTTGACGAACAGGAACAGGTGGACCGGCACGTCCAGGATCTGCATCAGTTCCTTGCGCGAGTCCGCGCCGATCGACTTGATGGTGGCGCCGCCCTTGCCGAGCACGATCTTGCGCTGGCTCTCGCGCTCGACGAAGATCGTCTGCTCGATGCGCACCGACTTGTCCTTGCGCTCCTCCCACTTGTCGGTCTCGACCGTGGACTGGTAGGGCAATTCCTGGTGCAGCTTCTGATAGATTTTCTCGCGCGTGATCTCGGCCGCCAGCTGCCGCATCGGCGCGTCCGACATCTGGTCCTCGGGATAGAGGAACGGACCCGGCGGCACCATCTCGGAGAGAGTCTTGCGGATATCGTCGACACCGTCGCCCGAGATCGCCGCGATCATGAAGGTCCGCGCGAACTTCATGCGCTCGTTGGCGGCCTGCGCCAGCGCCAGCAATTTCTCGCGCTGGACCAGATCGACCTTGTTGATGACAAGTATCTTCTCGTGATTGACGCTGGCCGCCTTGGTGAGGATCGCCTCGGCTTCCTCGTCGATCCCGGTCTTGGCGTCGAGCAGCACGCAGACGAGATCGGCGTCATGCGCCCCGCTCCAGGCGGTCGAAACCATGGCACGGTCGAGCCGGCGCTTCGGCAGGAAGATACCGGGCGTGTCGACCAGAATGATCTGCGCGTTGTTCTCGATGACGATGCCGCGGATCAGCGCGCGCGTGGTCTGCACCTTGCGCGAGACGATCGTGACCTTGGCGCCAACCAGCGCGTTGACCAGCGTGGACTTGCCGACATTCGGCGCGCCGATCAGCGCAACGAAGCCGCAGCGCGTGGCAGTGGGCGCCTCGCCGCTTGTTTCAGCCGTCATTGCCGCCGCCAACGCCTTCACGTTCGATCATCACTGAAGCTGCTACTTTCTCTGCCGCCCGCTTGCTGCCGCCGATGCCCTCGGCCGGCGCGAGCCCCGGCAGGTCCACCGCGACGCGGAATTGCGGATCGTGGTGCGGGCCGGTGCGCTCGACCTCGCGGTAAACCGGCGTCGGCAGCCCTTTGCCCTGCGCCCATTCCTGCAGCACGGTCTTGGGATCGCGCAAGGGACGGCGCGGCTTGTGCATGCGTTCGGTCCAGTTGCGCTTGACGAACTCGGCCGCCGCCGCGTAGCCGCCGTCGAGGAAGACGGCGCCGATCACGGCCTCGCAGATGTCGCCGAGGATGGACTTGCGCAGGCGCGCGTCGGCGCTGGAGCCGACCGAGCCGAGCTTGATGTCGTCGAGCAGTCCGAGCGACTTGGCGACGTCGGCGCAGCTTTCCTTGCGCACGAGTTCGGCAAGACGCTTGGACAGCTCGCCCTCATCGGCGTTCGGGAACGCATGATAGAGCATGTCGGAGACGACCAGCCCGAGCACGTGGTCGCCGAGGAATTCCAGGCGCTGGTAGCTGTCGCCGCGCTTGCGCCCGGACTTCAGCGCCGAGACATGCGTGATCGCCTGCATCAGCATATTCGGGTCGGCGAAGCTGTGGCCGATGCGTGCCTCGAGCGCCGCGTTGGCATCGTTGCCCTTGGCCTTGCTGCTCCGCGTCCGCTTCTTCTTTGCAGGCGTCTTCGCTGCAGCTTCGCTCTCAGGAGCGGCTTGCGCCTCGGTCGGTTGGATCGCGATGTCCTTGGCTTCGTCTTTCATCGGACGATTTTGAAGAATCGATTCCAGCGCACCGCCCACGGCCAGCGCCAGAACATCCAGGCATGCTCGCCTTCGGCGATGGAGAAGAAGATCATCTGGGCGCGGCCGATCAAATTCTCCTGCGGAACATAGCCGACCTGGCCGAGGAAGCGGCTATCGGTGGAATTGTCGCGGTTGTCGCCCATCATGAAGAAATGGCCGGCTGGCACGGTGTAGACATTAGTGTTGTCCACGTAGCCGTTATCGGCGCAATCGAGCGTCTCATAGGACACCCCGTTCGGCAGCGTTTCCTTCCAGCGCTTCACGCGGGAGATGCCGCCACCTTCCGAGCCGCAGGGCTCCTCGCCGACATATTCGCTCATCCGCTGCCGCTCGACCGGCGTGTCGTTGATGTAGAGCAGCCCGTCCCGCATCTGGATGCGGTCGCCGGGAAGGCCGATCACGCGCTTGATGTAATCGGTGGAATCGTCCTTCGGCAGGCGAAACACGACGATGTCGCCGCGGTTCGGATCCGAGCCCCAGATCCGCCCGGAGAACAGCGGCGGCGAGAACGGAATCGAATAATGGCTGTAGCCGTAGGAATATTTCGAGACGAACAGATAGTCGCCGACCAGCAGCGTCGCCTTCATCGAGCCGGACGGGATGTTGAACGGCTGGAACAGGAAGGTGCGGATCACCAGCGCGATCAGGAGAGCGTGGATCACGACCCGGATCGTTTCACCGACGCCGCTCTCAGTTTTCGTTCCTGAAGTCACGCTCATTGCTCTCTCAATTCCGCCCGGCGATCACAGAGCGCCCTCCTCCCGCGAACGGCCCACCGGTTCGCGGCGCAAGGAGATTGTCCTGATTCTGATAGTGAGGGCCAATTCCGGCGTAAAGCCGAATTCGCCCATGCTGATTTTGTGTCCGCGGACTTTTAGACGGTTGTCGGAGGCCACGCAATCAAGGATCGCGTCAAAACTCGATAAGATATTGATTTATAACACAAATCATAATATGGCCCGGGCCCCTCAGGGTTTCGGCAGCGGGACGGCCGAAATGATGACGAAGGCCTGCGCCAGCGGCCAGTCGTCGGTGATCGACAGGTCGATCCGCGCCTCGAACCCCTCCGGGGTCAGGGCCTGGAGCCGGGCCAGCGCCCCGCCGGTCAGTTGCATGGTCGGCCGCCCGCCCGGCAGGTTGACCACCCCCATGTCGCGCCACCACACGCCGCGCCGGATCCCGGTGCCGAGCGCCTTGGAGCAGGCCTCCTTGGCGGCGAAGCGCTTGGCGTAGGTCGCCACCACCATCTTCTCGTTCTTGGCCCGCCGCTCCGCCTTGGCCCGCTCGGCCGCGGTGAAGATGCGTTCCAGGAAGCGCTCGCCATGGCGCTCGATCACCTTGCCGACGCGGGTGATGTCGATCAGGTCGGAGCCGATGCCGATGATCATGCCCGACTCCGGCCGCGGTCCATCGCCGCGCGCATGCGGCGCACCGTCTCGGCAAGACCGACGAACAGCGCCTCGCCGATCATGTAGTAGCCGATGTTGAGCTCCATGATGTCAGGCAGGGCCGCAATCGTCTCTGCCGTCGCATAGTCGAGCCCGTGCCCGGCATGAACCTCCAGCCCGGCGGCCTTCGCCAGCTTGACGCCCGCCACGATCCGTTGCCATTCAGCCTCGGCCTTTTCGGTGTGGCCGTCGACCACGGCATCGCACCAGGCGCCGGTATGGATCTCGATCACCGGCGCGCGCAGCCGCGCCGCCATCTCGATCTGGGCGGGATCGGCGGCGATAAACAGGGAGACCCGAATGCCGGCATCGTTCAGCCGCGCGATGTAGGGCGCGAGCGCGTTGTGCTGGCCGACCACATCCAGCCCGCCTTCGGTGGTCACTTCCTGCCGGCGCTCCGGCACCAGGCACACCGCGTGCGGCTTGGTGGCGAGCGAGATGCGCATCATGTCGTCGGTCGCTGCCATCTCGAAATTGAGCGGCTTGGAGATCTCGGCCTTCAGCCGCGCCATGTCCTCATCGCGGAT
This sequence comes from Bradyrhizobium sp. 23AC, assembly GCF_054863025.1. Lineage (NCBI taxonomy): Bacteria > Pseudomonadati > Pseudomonadota > Alphaproteobacteria > Hyphomicrobiales > Nitrobacteraceae > Bradyrhizobium > Bradyrhizobium sp. 23AC. The sequence goes on along the minus strand of NZ_JAVAYN010000019.1, from coordinate 92,882 downwards.
GTGGCGGCGATCCTCGCGCAAATGGGCGGTGATGCCGTCGGCGCCGGCTTCGATAGCCATCAGCGCCGCGCGCACCGGATCGGGATGGCGGCCGCCCCGCGCGTTACGCACGGTTGCGACGTGATCGATATTGACGCCGAGGCGAAGCGGAATTGCGGGCATTTCAGGACTCGCGAAGTGACATTTCCCAACTCGTCATGCGCGGGCTCGACCCACGCATCCATCTTCTTTGAAGAGATGGGTTGCCGGGTCAAGCCCGGCAACGACAAGCATCATCCATTAACACGTTCGACTTTGGCGACGACCGCCTTCGCGCGCAGCTGGGCCAGGATCGCGCTGAGGTGCTTCAAATCGTAGACTTCGAGATCGATCGTCGTCTCCGTGAAATCAGGCGAGCGGCGCTGCATGCTGATGTTGTCGATATTGCCGTCGTGCTCGGCGATCACGGTCGCGATCTGCGCCAGCGCACCGGGCTCGTTGACGTTCTCGACCTTGATGCGGGCGGGGAAGCGCTGCGGCGCGGAGTCCTCGATGTCCCAGCGGACGTCGAGCCAGCGCTCCGGCTCCTCCTCGAAATCCTTCAGGGCCGGCGCCTGGATCGGGTAGATCGTGATGCCCTCGCCCGGCGTGACGATGCCGACGATGCGATCGCCGGGCACGGCGCCGCCATTCGGTGCGAACTTGATCGGGAGGTCGGAATTGATGCCGCGGATCGGGATCGCGACGGGGCTGCGCGGCGGCTCCGACGACTTCTCCTTGAGCTTGGCGGCAAGCCCTTTCTTGACGCCGTAGCGCGCGATGCGCTCCTCCTTGTAGTCGGGGTACATCGCACGTGCGACGTGGGAGGCCTTGATCTCGCCGCGGCCCACCGCCGCCATGACGTCGTCGATCGAGGTGCGTGCGAGGCGCGGCAGCGCGCCCTTGAGCTTGTCGTCGGCATATTCGATCTTGGCGCGCTCGAACAGGCGCTCCACGATGCGCCGGCCGAGGCCGGCATATTGATCGCGCACTGCAGTCCGGGTGGCACGGCGGATCGCGGCGCGCGCCTTGCCGGTGACCGCAAGCGTCTCCCAGGCCGAGGGCGGCGCGGATTGCGCTTCCGAGGTCAGCACCTCGACCTCGTCGCCGTTCTGCAGCTCCGAGGACAGCGGCGCAAATTGGCCGTTGATCTTGCAGCCGACCGCGCTGTTGCCGACGTCAGTGTGCACGGCATAGGCGAAGTCGATCACGTTGGCATGGCGCGGCAGCGCGATCAGCTTGCCCTTCGGGGTGAAGCAGAACACCTGGTCGTGGAACAGTTCGAGCTTGGTGTGCTCGAGGAATTCCTCCGGGTTGGCGCTCTCCGAGAGGATGCCGATGGTGTGGCGCAGCCAGGCGAACGCATTGGACTCGCGCTTGAGGAATTCGGTCGGCGAGCCGACGCCCTCCTTGTAGAAGACGTGCGCGGCGATGCCGCGCTCGGCGATCTGGTCCATCGCCTCGGTGCGGATCTGCAACTCGACGCGCTGGTTACCGGGGCCGATCACCGTGGTGTGTATCGAGCGGTAGTCGTTCTGCTTCGGCGTCGAGATGTAGTCCTTGAAGCGTCCCGGCACGACCGGCCAGGTGGTGTGGACGATGCCGAGCGCGCGATAGCAGGCCTCGATGTCGTTGACGACGAGACGGAAGCCGAAGATGTCGGACAATTGCTCGAAGCCGACAGACTTGCGCTCCATCTTGGTCCAGATCGAGAACGGCTTCTTGCGGCGGCCATAGACCCGCGCGCCAAGGCCCCGGTGGCGCAGATTGTTGGAGAGCTGGTCCTCGATCTCGCCGATCAGATTGCGATTGCGTTCGGCGAGCGCGTCGAGGCGCTGCATCACCACCGAATAGGCCTCGGGATCGAGGGTGCGGAAGGACAGATCCTCCAGCTCCTCGCGCATTTCCTGCATGCCCATGCGGCCCGCCAGCGGCGCATAGATGTCGAGCGTCTCCTCGGCGATGCGCCTGCGCGACTCCGTCGGCACGAAATCCAGCGTGCGCATGTTGTGCAGGCGGTCGGCGAGCTTGACCAGGAGCACGCGGACATCGTCAGCAATGGCCAGCAACAATTTGCGCAGATTCTCGGCCTGCTTGGCCTCGCGCGACACCAGCTCGAGCCGCTTCAGCTTGGTCAGGCCCTCGACCAGCGCGCCGATCTCCGGCCCGAAAATCTGGTCGATCTCGGCCCGCGTCGCTTCGGTGTCCTCGATGGTGTCGTGGAGCAGCGCGGCCACGATGGTGGCGTCGTCGAGCTTGAGGTCGGTGAGAATCGCTGCCACTTCGAGCGGGTGCGAGAAATACGGATCGCCCGAGGCGCGGGTCTGCGAGCCATGCGCCTTCATGGCGTAGACATAGGCGCGGTTCAGCAGGTCTTCGTTGGTGTTGGGATTGTAGGACCTGACGCGCTCGACGAGGTCATATTGACGCATCATGCGCGCGCGCGGCTTGGCCGGGCGCGCGACCGGCGCAGTCGGGGCCACGGCAACCGATTCGGTTGCGGCCTGCATCTGCGTGGATCTGCGGCGCCGATATACCATCCCGTCCTGCCTTCAAACGAGCCCGAGCCGGCCCGCTGTATACATCTTAGCTCCGATCGCGCTTGTGTCCGATCAATTCAGTGACAGGACGCATCGCCAACTACAACGCATGGTAACCACGAAAACGTCAACAAAAGCAAAGGCCCGAACACCGGTTCGGGCCTTTGATAAAATCACAAGAAATCGACGATCGCGACGGACGATTTACTCGTCTTCCTCGGGCTGCTCCTCGGGCGGCGCGAGGCCTTCGAGACCCTTCAGGAGCTCCTCTTCGGTCATGCGCTCGACGGCGACTTCGGTATCGTCCGCATCGACGCTCGCGCCCGCGGAACCGATCAGCGGCACCGTATCCGGCTCGGGCTCGTCGACTTCGACGAACTTCTGGAGCGAGTGCACCAGCTCCTCGCGCAGGTCCTCGGGCGAAATGGTCGTGTCAGCAATTTCGCGCAAAGACACAACAGGGTTCTTGTCGTTATCGCGGTCAACCGTTAGTTGTGAACCGGACGAAATCATGCGGGCACGGTGGGCAGCCAGCAGGACCAGGTCAAACCGGTTGTCGACCTTGTCGATACAATCTTCTACGGTGACGCGAGCCATGGACTGTCGCTCCGTTGTGGGTGGGACGAAATATGTGGATGATTGGGGCTAGTTATAGGGGCTGGGGCGGTTTCGCAAGGCCAATTTGTGATTTGGCCTCGCCAAACGGCTCTGCTACCCCCACATTGGGGCTGGGATGGGCGGTTACCCGGGCTGCCATCGACGGCGGCGCCGGGTCTATGAAAGTCCGCCATAACTATACCTTGTTTGCCCCGACTTCTCCGGATTTGCGGCTTCGACGGATTTCGGCGGCACCCTAGAACTGCGCGGCCTGCTGCCGCCGCGCCAACAATAAACGATCAATCACGAACACTACGCGAGCAAACTGAATGTCAGCTTCCTCTACCGACAAGATCGCGCTCTTCATCGACGGAGCCAATCTCTACGCGACGGCGAAAACTCTGGGCTTCGACATCGACTACAAGCGCCTGCTGAAGGAGTTTCAGAGCCGCGGAACGCTGCTTCGGGCGTTCTACTACACCGCCATCATCGAGGATCAGGAATACTCCTCGATCCGCCCGCTGATCGACTGGCTGGATTACAACGGCTACACCGTCGTCACCAAGGCGACCAAGGAGTTCATCGACGCCTCCGGCCGCCGCAAGGTCAAGGGCAACATGGACATCGAGCTCGCCGTGGACGCCATGGAGCTTGCCGAGCACATCGACCAGATGGTGCTGTTCTCCGGTGACGGCGACTTCCGCTCCCTGGTCGAGGCCGTGCAGCGCCGCGGCGTGCGGGTTACGGTGATCTCCACCATCGCCAGCCAGCCGCCGATGATCGCCGACGAGCTGCGCCGCCAGGCCGACGTCTTCACCGACCTCGTCGAGCTGCAATCCAAGCTCGGCCGCGATCCCTCCGAACGCCCCGCCCCGCGCGACCGCGGCGATCGCGAGGCCCGCCACCACGCCCCGCAATTCCTCCAGCGCGCAACCACCATGGCGCCGAGGGGCGATGACGACTTCGAGGAGTGAGGCGGCCCGGTCAAGCCGCCAGCCTCCCACCGTCGTTCCCGACCGCAATTGTCCGCTCTGTCCGCGCCTGGTCGCCTTTCGCGAGGCGAACCGGGCGCGCGAGCCGTTGTGGCACAACGCGCCGGTCGCGCCTTTTGGCGACGTCAAGGCACGCCTGTTGATCGTCGGCCTCGCGCCGGGGATGCAGGGCGCCAACCGCACGGGACGGCCGTTCACCGGCGATTACGCCGGTGACCTGCTCTATGCCACGCTGCTCGAATTTGGTTTTGCCAAGGGCACCTATCAGGCACGTCCCGATGACGGCCTGAAGCTGGTCGACTGCCGGATCGCCAATGCAGTGCATTGCGTTCCGCCGCAGAACAAGCCGCTGCCGGTCGAGATCAACACCTGCCGCCAGTTCCTCGTCGCGAATCTCGAGACGATGCCGAAGCTGCGCGCGATCATCGCGCTCGGGCGGATTGCGCACGACAGCGTGCTCAAGCCGCTGAAGCTGAAGGCCTCGCAAGCCCCCTTCGGCCACGGCGCCGTGCATCAGGCCGGCGCGTTCAGGCTCTACGACAGCTATCACTGCTCGCGCTACAACACGAATACCGGCGTGCTGACGCCGGACATGTTCCGGTCGGTGTTCGCGAAGGTGAAGGCGGATCTCGATTAGCGCCCTGGTTCAGGGCTTGGCCGGATTGGCCTTCAACCAGTCCAGGACGTCGCCGGCGTTCCGGTCGGGCGGGAACACCGGGTAGAACACATGCGTGATTCTGGCGTCGTCGACGATCAGCGCAAGACGCTTGATCAGCGTCAGGCCCGCGACCTCCATCGTCGGCAGATTGAGCGCGCGCGTCAGCGCCAGCTTCTCGTCCGACAGCACGGGGAACGGCAGATGCAGCCGTGACGCCATCTCGGTCTGGTACTCGTTGCTCTGGGTCGAGAGGCCGAACACGTGGGAGGCGCCGGCGCCCTTCAGCTCGGCGAACAGATCGCGAAATGCGCAAGTCTGCGGCGTGCACCCGCGCGCACCCGGGATCATGTCCCAATCGTCGACCAACGAAATCTTGCCGGGTTCGCCGGTGCGGGGATAAGCGAACACCACGGTCCGGCCGCGCAGCGCCGACAGCGTCACCGAGGTGTCGTTGGTCGCGAGCAGGCCGATTGGCGGCAGCGTCATGCCGGTCAGATGCGCGGCCGCGCCGTCGTCTTCAGGTGCGGGAATCTGGCTCCAATCGACCTCGAGCAGGTTCCGTTGATTCATCTCGCTATCCCCTCGCCCGCATCAGGCGGCCCTTCTCCCGGCTCCAGTCGCGCTTCTTTTCGGTCTCGCGCTTGTCGTGGAGCTTCTTGCCTTTTGCAACCGCCAGCTGCAGTTTGGCGCGCCCACGCTCATTGAAATAGAGCTTGAGCGGGATCAGCGTCATGCCCTCGCGGTCGACGGCGCCCATCAGCTTGTTGATCTGTCGGCGATGCAGCAGCAGCTTTCGCGGCCGCTTGGGCTCGTGATTGAAGCGGTTTCCTTGCAGATATTCGGGAATGGTGGCGTTAATCAGCCAGATCTCGCCGTCCTTGGAATCGGCATAGGACTCCGCGATCGTGCTCTTGCCGTTGCGGATCGACTTGACCTCAGTGCCGGTCAGCGCAATCCCCGCCTCGATCGTATCCTCGATCGCATAGTTGAAGCGGGCCTTGCGATTTTCCGCCATGACCTTGATCGGACGTTCGTTCTTTTCAGCCATGGCGACGAAACCTGAGCGCGATGCGCAGCGATGCTAACAGTTTGGATGAAGCGCGCGCGTCACTTCTTGAGGAGATCGCGAATCTCGGTCAGCAGCACGACCTCCTCCGACGGCTTCGGCGGCTCCGCGGGCTTGGTCTCTTCCTTCCGCTTCAATGTGTTCATGGCGCGGATCACCAGGAACAGCACGAAGGCAACGATGATGAAGTTGATCGTCAGCGTCAGGAAGCTGCCGTAAGCAAGTACGGCGCCTTGCTTTTTCGCATCCGCTAAGTTGGTAGCGGTCACCGCCTTCGACAAGGGGGCGAAGTAGTTCGAGAAGTCGAGGCCGCCGGTCGCGGCGCCGATGATCGGCATGATGATGTCACCGACCAGCGAGGTGACGATGGCGCCGAAGGCCGCGCCGATGATGACGCCGACCGCGAGATCGACGACGTTGCCCTTCATGGCGAATTCGCGGAACTCCGTGAGCATCCGCCTGCCCTTTTCGTCGACGCTCATGAACGGCCTCCCCGATAGGTCAACCCATCAGTTGATGAGGCCAGCGTGCACCATGGCGCTGCGCACGGCAACGCGGGTCGGCTCGGAGACCGGCACCATCGGCAGCCGCAGCGTCTCGTCGAGCTTGCCGAGCAGCGTCATCGCGTACTTGATCGGCGCCGGGTTGCTCTCGATGAAGAGGTTGTTGTGCAGCGGCATCAGCTTGTCGTGGATCTTCAGCGCGGCGGCATGGTCACCCTTGGCCCAGGCGGCCTGGAACTCCGAGCACAGGCGCGGCGCGACGTTCGACGTCACCGAGATGCAGCCGTGGCCGCCATGCGCCATGTAGCCGATGATGGTCGCGTCCTCGCCCGAGAGCTGGTTGAAATCCTCGCCCATCGCCGCACGCTGCTGCGACACGCGCACCATGCTGGCGGTGGCGTCCTTCACGCCGGCGATGTTCTTCAGCTCCCACAGCCGCTTCATGGTGTCGACCGACATGTCGATCACCGAGCGCGGCGGGATATTGTAGATGATGATCGGAATGCCGATTGCGTCGTTGATCGCCTTGAAGTGCTGGTACATGCCTTCCTGGGTCGGCTTGTTGTAGTAGGGCGTCACCACCAGCACGGCGTCCGCGCCGGCCTTCTCGGCGTGCTGGGCGAGCTCGATCGCCTCCTTGGTCGAGTTGGAGCCTGCGCCCGCGATCACAGGCACGCGGCCCTTGGCTTCAGCGATGCACCATTCGACCACCTTCTTGTGCTCGTCATGGCTGAGCGTCGGGCTCTCGCCGGTGGTGCCGACCGGGACCAGGCCGTTGGTGCCCTCCGAAATCTGCCAGTTGACCAGGGATCGGAATGCCGCCTCGTCCAGCGAGCCGTTCTTGAACGGCGTGACCAAGGCGGTGAACGACCCCCGGAATTTCGTCTTGGCTGCCATGGACTTCCTCCGTACGCGGCTATCTCTTGAGCAAGCCCCTTTCATATCGGGTCTATCCCGCCGGTAAAAGGCCCGCTTCCGTGTGACGCACCGTTTAGGCCGCGATTTTGCCGCGGTAGTGGTGCAAACCGGCCCGCGGTAAGCCGCTGTTGGTATTTTGTCCGCATATTCAATCAAATACAGCTAGATCTTGAGCCACTTGACTGATTCGGGGCGACCAAACCCGTGACCTCATTCCCTCGTGCCGCCTGGCGATCCACCGGTCTCATCGTGTGCCTGACGGTAGGGCTATCGGTCGGCTGCGCCGCCCTGGCCAAGTCCAATGAGACGACGGCGGAAGCTGGCAAGGACACCGCGAAGCCAGCTGCCAAGGACACCGCGAAGGGCTCGTCCAAGGGAACCGGCAAGGAAACTTCGAAGGACGCGGCCAAAGGAGCAAGCCAGGGAGCAAACAAGGGCGCGAGCAAGGGTGCCGCCGGCGCTCCGACCAAGGACGCTGCGAAGAAACCGGCCAAGGAGACGGGCAAGGACGCCGGCAAGAGCGCCGGAAAAGAGCCCGCGAAGGACAAGCCCAAGCCTGCCGCAGCGGCCCCTGCGCCGAAATCGCATCCAGCCGCCGGCGGTTCGCCACCGAAGACCGCCCCCGCGCCGGCCGTGACCGCCACCGTCAGACCTTCCGCCCCCGCGGCCAGACCGGCCGCGTCGCCGGTGCTGGCCCCGGCGACGCGCCAGCATGCCGCGCCGCGCAAGCCGGTCGTACCGGCAGCGGTCGCGGCGACGTCGTCGACGCCCCAGGGCGACAAGGACGCCCTCGAGAGCGTCATCGAGCTCGTGCGCAAGCGCAAGGCGGGTGAGGCCAGCAACGTCGCGGCGGGCATCTCGGATCCGGTCGCGCGAAAACTCGCGGAATGGATCATCCTGCGCAGCGAGGACAATGGCGCCACCGTGGAGCGCTACCGCGCCTTCCTCTCCGCCAATCCGAGCTGGCCGTCGCAGACCTTCCTGCGCCGGCGCCTCGAGGCCGCGATGTGGGACGACAGGCGCGACGATTCCGTCGCGTGGTCGTGGTTCGAGAACGAATCTCCTGTATCCGCCAAGGGCCGCTTCACGCTCGCCAAGGCGATGCTGGCGCGCGGCGACCGCGCCAATGCCGAGCGGCTGGTGCGCGAGGCCTGGCGCAGCGATCCGATGTCCGAGGATACCGAGAACAACGCGCTCGACCAGTTCGGCGCCCTGCTGACGCCGGGCGACCAGAAGGCGCGGATGGACACCCTGCTCTACGGCAGCGAGAACGAGGCCGCGCTGCGCGCCGCAAAGCGCCTGGGCGCCGGCTATGTCGCACTCGCCAAGGCCCGCATCGCCGCCGTCAAGAAGGCGCCGAACGCGCGTGCGCTGCTCGACGCCGTGCCCCGCGAGCTGCACAACGACCCCGGCTTCACCTTCAGCAGGATCCAGCTGCTGCGCCGCGAGGAGAAGTTCGCCGAGGCAGCCCAGCTCATGCTGTCGGCGCCGAAGGATCCGAACCGGCTCCATAATCTCGACGAATGGTGGATCGAGCGGCGTCTTTTGGCGCGCAAGATGATCGACACCGAGGAATTCCGCAGCGCCTATCTGATCGCGCGCGACGCCGCACTGCCCTCGCGCGACATCTACAAGACCGAGCAGGAGTTCACGGCCGGGTGGATCGCGCTGCGCTTCCTCAACGACCCCGCGGCCGCCACCCAGCATTTCGCCCGCATCGGCGTCGGCAGCGTCAATCCGACCGCGCTGGCGCGTGCCGGCTATTGGCAGGGCCGCGCCGCGGAGGCGGCGGGGCGCCAGCAGGAGGCACGCAACGCCTATGCCCGCGCGGCCGAACAATCGACCAGCTATTACGGCCAGCTCGCCCGGGCCAAGCTCGGCCTGCCGCAGATCGAGCTCAACAGCCAGCCGCGCGGCCGCGGCGCCGAGCGGCTGGAGATCGTGCGCGCCGCGCACCTGCTCTACGAGCTCGACGAGCGCGAGATGGCGATACCGCTGCTGGCCGACATGGGCGAGAATGGCGATCCCGAAGCACTCGCCGGCCTCGGCGAGCTGACCCAGCGCTACAACGATGCGCGCGGCATGCTGCTGCTCGGCAAGGCCGCGCTCAATCGGGGCCTGCCGTTCGACTTCTACGCCTACCCCGTCAACGGCATTCCACAGTTCACGCCGATCGGTCCCGAGGTCGAGCGCAGCATCGTCTATGCGATCGCGCGGCAGGAGAGTGCATTCAATCCGTCAGTAGTCTCGCCGGCGCAGGCCTACGGCCTGATGCAGGTGACGCCCGACGCCGCGCGCTATGTCTGCAAACGCCACGGCGCGACTTACGATCTGGGGCGGCTGAAGAACGATTCGGTCTACAACGCCACGCTCGGCTCGGCCGAGCTCGGCGGACTGCTCGAGGATTATCGCGGCTCCTACATCATGACCTTTGCCGCCTACAATGCCGGCCGCGGCAGCGTGAAGAAGTGGGTCGAGCGCTACGGCGATCCGCGCAACCCCAAGGTCGACGCGGTCGACTGGGTCGAGCTGATTCCGTTCTCCGAGACGCGCAACTACGTGCAGCGGATCATGGAGAACCTGCAAGTCTACCGTGCCCGCTTCGGCGGCGGCACACGGCTGCAGATCGAAGCCGATCTGCGCCGCGGCGCCGGCAGCGTGGAATAGCGATCCGCTCTTTCGATTCGCAGCCGCGCGCATGGGTGGCGAGCGCTGCCGTTGCCTCACGGTGAAGATGAAGGCGCCTGTCGCCACCGCTGCAAAGACAGATCAGCGAAGCGTATGCCGGCCGCGCCGACCAGCGGCAGTTCTCCGCCCGCGCGCCACTGCCAGGTATGGGAAGCGCGGAGCTCCCCTCTCCCACCCCAGAGCAATCGCATTTGGAAGCGCCCCCTCTGTGGCCATCCTTCGAGACGCCCGCCGTTGGCGGGCCCTCAGGATGAGGACGGAGTGTGCGGCAGCAGTCTTGGCGGGCATCGACGCCGCTTAGCCCATAGGAGACCGCCGCCGGGTCCGCGCAAGGCGCGGCCCGATGACAGGCTTCGCGGTCGTCTCGAAGGACGAGGCGCGCGCTCAGCTGGCGGAAAATGCCGTATGCGATTGCCCTGCCCTCCCGCTACGGCTTCCATCAGATCGCAACGAAGACCGATCAATGGAGAGCGATGCGCCAAACTTGGCCCATTGCGCGAAGCGCGAAGGCGAGCAATCGCAGCAAAAGAAAAGCCCCGGCGGTTTCCCGCCGGGGCTCTCTGTCAGGTTAGACCGAACTTACCAGTTGCGCTGAGCGCGGAGGAGCAGGGTGATGGTGTCCTGATCCTTCAGCTCGTACACGGCAGCCGGCTTGGCCGTCGTGCCGGCACCAGCGTAACCAACCGTACCCGAGTACTTCTGGTCGAGATGGGTCCAGTTCAGGTCAGCCGAGAACGTCAGGTTCTTGACCGGGGTCCAGCGGGTGATGATACCGACCTGGCCGATGGCGAAGTCAGGATTACAACCCGTCACACCAACAAGGCCACCGAACACGCCGCCTGCACCGCCAGCGCCGCAGAGCGTGGTCTTGGCGAGCGAGCCGAACTGCGCCTGAGCGTAGGCACCGTACAGCGCGGTGTTCCAGTAGGGATCCCAGTTATGGGTGTAAGCGCCGCGGAAGCCCCAGGTCTTGACGGTTTCCTGCGAGCTGCCGGTCACGAACACGGTGTCCGGAGCGATGGCGAAGCCGACGCTCTGGTAAGCAACGCCCGAGCTGCCGAACATCGAGTAGCTGCCGCCCGCCAGGTTCTGGAAGTTGTAGCGGGACGCGCCGTCGGTGTAGACGCCCGAAATGTTGATCACGTCACCCGCACCAGTCGGGATGTTCTTGATCGACAGAGCGAGCTGAACAGCCCAACCCCACTTGTCGTCGGGGTGGCCAGTCGGCTCGGTGGCGCCGTAGTAGGCAACGTGGTTGTCATGAGCAGCGACCGACGCCTGGAACAGACCCCAAGCCTGGTCGACACGAACCATACCGACGAGGTTCGGCGAACGCGAACCGCCGATGGCGTTCGAGCCATACGAACCACCGATCATGCCAGCCGCCGAAGCGCCGGTCATGTTGAGGTTGCCGGCCTGGTAGTAGGCCGTCGCGTCTTCCGCCGAGAACGACGCCGTCACGCCCTGACCGAAATCAGCGGTGTAGGTGAACTGGTTGACACCAGTGACCGTGCCGCTGCCGCCGACGAGGCTGTCGAAGTTGTTGCCGGGATAGTTGGTCCAGGGCGCGTCGAACTGCGACACGGCCTTACCCATGGTGAAGCCAGCGAACTGGATGAAGGCGTAGTACACGCCGAGCGAACCGCCCGAGGTGTTGCCGTCGGTGCCGTTGATCGACGAACCAACGAGCGCCGGGGTGGCGCCGGAGGTGTTGAGCGCCAGCGTGCCGCTGTAGGCGGTCGTGCCGGTCGCGCTGCCGGTGCCGGCATAGTTGCCGGTGGTCCAGGAGAACACGCCGTCGAAGAAGGTACGGACGACGCCGTACTCGGTCGCGGTGCGCGTGTCGATGTTGAGATCTTCACGAGCGCGCATGGTGTAGTAGTTCGTCAGACGGTTACGCGCGCCGTTGTTCGACGTGAGCTGACCGCTGAAGCTCGAGTTGGTGTTCAGCGCGACTTCAGCGCGCAGATAACCACCCAGCTTGATGCAGGTGTCGGTGCCCGGGATGTAGTAGAAGCCCGCGCCGTACAGCGAGCAGATCTTCACGTATTCGACCGCCTTGGCCTTCACGGGCAGATCGGCTGCTTGAGCTCCGCCCACGGCGATCAGACCCGCCGCTGAGCCGAGCAAAAGGCTCTTAACCAACTTCATGTTAAACCTCCAAGTTGCTCTTCAGGGAAGGTCACTGACCGGACGGCCAATTCCCCAACCCCCTCTAAATCACCGCTCCGGGCTCCTTCGCGTCTTCGGACACACCCGCATGAACGCGAGGGACTTAAGCGAAATGACCTAAACGGGACGACCTCGGGATGCCCCCCTCCGTCGCTCAGTCACAATTACCGAACGTCCTTGCACACACAACAAGAGAACGCTTTGAAACGGGCCTATGAAGCTTGTTTTCCGACGGGTGTTGCACAAATAACACGCAGATGTGATCGAAGCGCCTTCGCAACCAATTGTTTTCGTTGATGTTTTAGAGACGGTTCCTGCTGCCATCAAAGTTCCGCACTTAAGGCACCGCAAGCGAGATCTCGGCCTGGAGGGGCTTTGACGCACTCGAATCGTAGAATCGGAGGGAGACTCAAGGAGAACGCATCGACATGCTCCGCACCTCCAGCCTGATGCAGGCACGGCTTTAAGGTGCGCGACGAGCACCTTGTGCCGCCCGCCCCCCGCTCCATCGATTCTTCCAGTAAACTCAGTCCCTTACGCGAGCTAAGACGTTCTCATAGGCGGAACTATCCTTCGAGATGCGCCGGACGCTCCAACTCTGTGCCCGATTCTCGCAACGTTACGGCCACGCCCCGGGGCCAAACTGCTTTGTCGCGAAAATCGCTGGGAATATTCGAGCGAAAACACACGCTTCCAAATTGACCGGCCCGAGTAATTAGATGCATAAGGCTCGCACCGGAGAGGTGGCCGAGTGGCTGAAGGCAACGCTTTGCTAAAGCGTCATACGGTCTCAAGCTGTATCGAGGGTTCGAATCCCTCCCTCTCCGCCACCCAGCGGCAGAATCAATCAAGGTCTGGGCGTTCTTTCACCTGAAAGCGCTCGTGAGGCCGCGCGAAAAGCCTGGCGCAAGGATCGGCGCGGCGAGCTCCAGCTCGATTCGCGCCATCTTATATGTGTGGGTATGTGTGTGGTCCGTGCCTACCGGTGGAACCGCCAGATCCGCCAATGCGAGGGCGAAATCAGCACCGCTTCGCCGGCCCAGACGTTGTACCAGACGCCGGACCTGCGCCGGCACGGAAACGACCAGGGCAGAATCCCCGTCTTGTGCGGACGTCCGAGTTCCAGATCGCACTCATCGGGAGCGATCTGAATCGGCAGCCATCGTCCATTGGTGTCGAGCTCGCTCATGCCGCACGGGTCTTATGTGGCGGCACGACGAAGAAACTTGATTCAGCGCAACCAGGCCCACCCGTGCGAACACGGGTGCGGATGCGATTCCCGGTTCAGTGCGTGGAGACCCACGCCCTCGCCTCGCGCTGCGCGGCCGAGATCTCGGCATCCGACATCTGCCCGGCGACTTCCTGGCGCAGCGTCACGGCGTCCTTGCGGCCCTTCAGGGCGGCGAGGTTGAACCATTTGTGCGCGGCGACGAGATCGACGAGCCCGGAACGGCCGCTCGCCCAATAGATCCCGCGTTCGAACAGCACGTCCGACAGCGCGGTCGGGTCGATCGGCGTTGCCGTCTCCAGATCGAAAGTACCCTGAAACATAACGCATCCCCTTTTTTCTTGTGCCTTGCTCCCCCGAGCGCGGCTCCCGTCCAACTCTGATGTGCATGACCCTTCCCGGGACCGTGCACTGTTCAACTCATCCCTTGGTCTTCTTGCCCAACGCCGTTTGCCGGCTTGTTGGAGGCGATGATGGCGGGCAAATTTGAATGGCAGTTTAAGTATCGCGATGAAGCAGACGTAAACGCGAGCACGCGGCACCGGCGCGCAGAATTCAAGAAGTCCCTGATTTGCAGGCACTTCTGCGATTCGTCAGATTTGGTTTACCCTGGGATTTTGGGACATCGATAACCATCGCGCGCGGTGGGCGCATCCTGTGGCGTCCCAACTCGCTTTCGTCACGCGCCCCGGGCTAAGGCCAGGCTTCGCCGGGGCCCGTCGTCTTGGAACGCCGAAGCTTCAGCGAATGCGGCAGGCGGACGACCCGGCATTCCAGAGACAGCAACGTCGCTCGAGAAGCCGCGGCGTACCCGATCGCCCGGTCGGAGCCCGGCGATGACATCGCGAATGGCGAAGCGGCGTGCGAGCAGCACGCAATCGGGCCTGCCCAAGGTGGAGCGGCCAGCGCAACGATGACGCTATGGTCAGATCAGCAATGTGGGGAAAAGGAATGCCGGCAATACCCCGGCCTCAGGAGAACGAGGGCGTCGGCGAACACGTCAGGACCAGATTCCACTTTGACCGCGAGGCCACTCGTGAAATTGCAGAACCGGAGAACCGGCCCCGCACCGAACGAAGAAAACTTTGTTTCTTCTGCCGGACCGCGAAGAGAGCGATCCGACCGTTGACCTGATGTCTCGCCGACACCCTCTATCGTCGACCAGAACCTCTGGGAGGCGCTGATGACGTGCCGGCTCTCGAGGAGCCGGCAACTTCAGAAGCGAAGTTACTTCTTCTTGGCGACCTTGCGGGTCTTCTTCGCAGTCTTCTTCACTGCGCTCTTCGCCTTCTTCGCCTTCTTTGCCTTCTTAGCTTTCTTGGCCATGTTGCCCTCCGATGTGTGAGATGGCTTAATCGCTGCATGCATTCGGGGATCGAGTGCACACTCATCCCGAATACACCAACACAACGAAAAAAACAGCGTCTCGCTTAAAGAAGTGTTGACGGCGCAAGGCGCGTGCGCTTGGCGAGCGCGATGCAAGCACGCTGCATGACGCGTTTGCACGTTCGCGCAGAGTGCCCGCATCGTCGATGTCTGCGAGAGATGCGATTGCAGAAAACTCTATGCAGCAAGTATTTTCCTGCACGCGCGCATCGCGCACGATCGACCCGACGGTGCGCATCGTGACGGTCGAGATCACCTTGCAAAGGCATTTCGCGGACTCTGAGTCGCGATTTTTGGCAACGAAATTATTTTCATGCTTAACGGCGCGAGCGCTCGCCAGAGCGTGTGCGAGCCGCCTTTTTGCGCGAATCGCGTGACGGCGATTCGGCCGTCGCATCGCGTCTGGTCGGGATGAAGTTCACCGCCGAAGGTGCGCGCGAGCGTCGCATCGAGAACGGAAAACGAGGTGACGAAGCGTATCCGTCACCTCGTTCGAACGCGCGACGCTAGACGCCGAGCTTGGACTTGAGCAGGTCGTTGACGCTCTGCGGATTGGCCTTGCCGCCCGACGCCTTCATCACCTGGCCGACGAACCAGCCGAGCGACTGCGGCTTGTCCTTCACCTGCGCGGCCTTGTCGGGATTGGCCGCGATGATGTCGTCGACAACCTTTTCGATCGCCGAAAGATCCGTGACCTGCTTCATGCCGCGGCTTTCGACCAGCGCACGGGGATCGCCGCCCTCCTGCCAGACGATCTCGAACAGATCCTTGGCGATCTTGCCCGAGATCGTGCCCTCGCCGATCAGGTCGATGATCCCCGAGAGCTGCTCGGCGTTGACCGGAGAGCCCGTAATATCCCGGCCTTCCTTGTTGAGACGGCCGAACAGCTCGTTGATCACCCAGTTCGCCGCCATCTTGCCGTCGCGCGCGCGGTTGCCGAGCTTGTCGAGCACCGTCTCGTAGAACACCGCGCTCTCGCGCTCGGCGACGAGCACGCTCGCATCATAGGCCGACAGGCCGAGATCGGCGACGAAGCGCGTCTTCTTCTGGTCCGGCAGCTCGGGGAGCTCAGCCTTCAGCTCGTCGACGAATTCCTGGCTGAACTCCAGCGGCAGCAGGTCGGGATCGGGGAAGTAGCGGTAGTCATGCGCCTCTTCCTTGGACCGCATCGAGCGCGTCTCGCCCTTGCTGGGATCGAACCGACGCGTCTCCTGCTCGATCTGACCGCCGTCCTCCAGGATCTCGATCTGGCGCCGCGCTTCATACTCGATCGCCTGGCCGATGAAGGTGATCGAGTTCATGTTCTTGATTTCGCAGCGGGTGCCGAGCGGCGCGCCGGGCTTGCGCACGGACACATTGACGTCGGCGCGCAAGGATCCCTTCTCCATGTCACCGTCACAGGTGCCGAGGTAGCGCATGATCGAGCGCAGCTTGGTCACATAGGCCTTGGCCTGCTCGGCGTCGCGGATGTCCGGTTTCGAGACAATCTCCATCAGCGCCACGCCACAGCGGTTGAAATCGATGTAGGACAGCGACGGCGACCGGTCGTGGAGCATCTTGCCGGGATCCTGCTCCAGATGCAGCCGCTCGATGCCGATGGAGACACTGCGGCCGCCGTCGAGATCGACGATCACCTCGCCCTCGCCCACGACAGGCGACTTGTACTGGCTGATCTGGTAGCCCTGCGGCAGGTCCGGATAGAAATAGTTCTTGCGGTCGAACACCGAACGCAGATTGATCTGCGCGTTGAGACCGAGCCCGGTCCGGACAGCCTGCCTGACGCATTCCTCGTTGATCACAGGCAGCATGCCCGGCATCGCGGCATCGACCAGCGACACCTGCGAGTTCGGCTCGCCGCCGAACGCAGTGGACGCGCCGGAGAACAGTTTCGACTTCGACGTCACCTGGGCATGGATCTCCATGCCGATGACCACCTCCCAGTCACCGGTGGCGCCCTTGAGAAGCTTGTGCGTGGCCATGCTCATGTCGTGCTCCCGAGCAGCGTGACAGCGATCCGCTCCCACTCCGCTTCCAATGAATCCTTTGCCGCGGACTGGCCGGCCTGGCGGTACCAATAGCCGGCGTTGCCGAGATCGCCCTCGACGCGGTGCAGGTAGGCGTGCACCCAGGCTGCGTCGCGGCCATTGTCGTCCTGGACAATCTTGTGCGCGCGGTCCCAGTCCCCCTTCGCGGCCCACCAGAGGCCGGCGAGCGGCGCGCTCAGGTGTGGCGCGGGCGCCGCGCCGTCGAGGCTCGCGATGAACGCCGCGGCATTCACCACCACCTCGCGGGCGTGAAGCGGCCGGCGGCCTGCTCGATCACCTCGCCGAGCGAGAACAGCGTCTCCTCCTCGAACGGACGGCCGATCAGCTGCAGGCCGAGCGGCAGGCCCTGTGCATCCTTGCCGGCGGGCACCGCGATGCCGGGCAGGCCCGCCATGTTCACGGTCACCGTGAAGATGTCGTTGAGATACATCTCGACCGGATCGGCGCCGCCCTTCTCGCCGATGCCGAAGGCCGCCGACGGCGTCGCCGGCGTCAGGATCGCGTCGACGCCCTTCGCGAAGCAATCCTCGAAATCCTTCTTGATCAGCGTGCGCACCTTCTGGGCGCGCAAATAATATGCGTCGTAATAGCCGGCCGAGAGCACATAGGTGCCGATCATGACGCGGCGGCGGACCTCCGCACCAAAACCTTCGGCGCGGGTGTTCTCGTAGAGCTCGGTGATGTTCTTGGCCTGCTCGCGCAGGCCGTAGCGGACGCCGTCATAGCGCGCGAGGTTGGAGGACGCCTCCGCCGGCGCCACAATGTAATAGGCCGGCAGCGCGTATTTGGTGTGCGGCAGCGACACCTCGACGAGCTCGGCGCCGGCCGCCTTGAGCCAGGCCGCCCCCTCGCTCCAGAGTTTTTCGATCTCCGCCGGCATGCCGTCGAGACGATACTCCTTGGGGATGCCGATCTTCATGCCCTTCACGGATTTGCCGATCGCGGCCTCGTAATCCGGCACGGGAATGTCGACCGAGGTCGTGTCCTTCGGGTCATGGCCGGCCATCGAGCGCAGCAGCATCGCGGCATCGCGCACGCTGCGCGCGATCGGGCCTGCCTGGTCGAGCGAGGAGGCAAAGGCGACGATGCCCCAGCGCGAGCAGCGGCCATAGGTCGGCTTGATGCCGACGGTCGCGGTGAATGCCGCCGGCTGGCGGATCGAGCCGCCGGTGTCGGTCGCGGTCGCGCCCATGCACAGCAGCGCCGCCACGGCCGAGGCAGAGCCGCCGGACGAGCCGCCCGGCACCAGCGTGGTGTTGCTTCCTTCGCGCCGCCAGGGATTGCCGACGGGACCGAAGCACGAGGTCTCGTTCGCCGAGCCCATCGCGAACTCGTCATTGTTGAGCTTGCCGAGCATCACCGCACCGTCGCGCCACAGCTGCGAGGTGATGGTGGACTCGTAGGTCGGCACGAAATTGCCGAGGATTTTCGAGCATGCGGTGGTGCGCACGCCCTTGGTCGCGAACAGATCCTTGATGCCTAGCGGGATGCCCGCGAGCGGACCGCCGTCACCCTTGGCGATCTTCTCGTCCACGGCCTTCGCCATGTCGCGCGCCTGCTCCGGCGTCTCCATCACGAAGGCGTTGAGCACCCGCGCGGCTTCGATGGCGCTCAGATGCGCGTCGGTCAGCTCGAGGGACGTGAAAGTCTTGTCGGCGAGACCCTTGCGGGCCTCGGCGAGCGTCAGCGATGTCAAATCGGTCATTTATTGATCGGGCTGCAGAAGAACGGAGACAGGGTCTTGTCGTTGGCCGGGTCGTCTTTTTTGGCGGCCGCATTGGCGGCGGCCTCGATTTCGTCGAGCACGGCATTGACGGCGACGTTGGGATCGGCAGCCTTGCCCTGCCGCTCCATCTTGTCGAGATAGTTCATGTAGGCCTGATAGGCCTTCTCATCGTCGCAAAGCAGGCACATCGGACCTAACCTGTTTATTCAACGACCTTGGGCACCAGGAAGAAGTGACCTTCAGTCGCGGGCGCGTTGGCAACGATATCGTCGGCGATCTCGCCGTCATCGACCACGTCCTGCCGCTTCTTCATCTGCATCGGGGTGACCGAGGTCATGGGCTCCACGCCCTCGACATTGACCTCCGAGAGCTGCTCGACAAAGGCGAGCATGGCGTTGAGCTCGCCCTGCAGATGCGGAACCTCGCCCTCGGAAACCGCGATGCGCGCCAGATGCGCGATGCGGCGGACGGTAGCGGCGTCGACGGACATTATATAAGGCCTCTCACGGCAAAACCTATGTGCCGTATAGCAGAGGCCGGTTTTGCGCCGCAACCGGCGTGGCTGGCCTATCCGGCCAGCGCTTTCATGCGGGCCAGCGCTGATTTGGCAAAATCCCGGGTCAATTCGGCCGCAGGGACCTCGCGGCCCAGCGCCACGGCCTGTCCAGCCCAGAGATTGGTGAAATCCACCCTGCCCTGCTTTTCGGCAGCCGTCTTCAATGGGCCCAGCGCGGTCGCGGCATGGGGAAACGGCGGGGCGTCCGGCGAGATCGGGCCGGCCTCGCGCATCAGGCGGTTCTGGATGCCGCGCGCCGGCCGGCCGGTCATGACATTGGTGATCACGGTGGAATCGTCCCGCGCTTCAGCCAGCGCCGCGCGGCCGCCGGCGCTGACCTTGGACTCCGGACAGCGCAGATAGGCGCTGCCGATCTGCACGCCCGAGGCACCGAGCGCGAAGGCGGCGGCGATGCCGCGCCCGTCGGCGATGCCGCCGGCCGCGATGACCGGCACCTTCACGGCATCGGCGACCTGCGGCACCAGCGCAAACGTGCCGGGCTGCTCGGAGATCTTGTCGGTCAGGAACATGCCGCGATGGCCGCCGGCCTCGGCGCCTTGCGCAATGACGGCATCGACGCCGCGCTGTTCGAGCCAGACCGCCTCCTTCACCGTCGTCGCCGACGAGATGACGAGGCAGCCGGCGGCCTTGACGCGCTTGAGCAGCACCTGCTCCGGCAGACCGAAATGGAAGCTGACGATCTCGGGCTTCAGCTCTTCGACGACCTCGCAGAAGGCGGCATCGAACGGCGAGCGGTTCGCCGCATTGATCGGCGCTGCGGGATCGAGACCATGCTCGGTGTAATAGCCCGCGAGCCGCTGCTTCCAGCGCGCTTCGGCCTCGGTCGAAAGGTCAACCGGCGTGTGGCAGAAGAAGTTCATGTTCACCGGCGCCTTCACGCGCTGGCGGATGATGTTGACCTGCTCGCGCGCCTTCTCCGGCGACAGCATCGCGCTCGGCAACGAGCCGAGCCCACCGCCCTCTGCCACGGCGATCACCAGCTCCGCATCCATCACACCCGCCATCGGCGCCAGCACGATCGGAAATTCGGTCTTGAAGAGGTCGATCAGTCGACGGTCAGGCCACATCGTTATTCTCTCTCGTTTTTCCTTGCCCTCCCCCTCCAGGGGAGGGTGAAGAATCCTACTCCGCCACTACCGAGTTCCGCCGTCCGGCAAGAAGCTGTTCGGCCTCAATCGCGATCCGCTCGACGATCTCGGCTGCCGCAGGAATATCATGGATCAGGCCGACCGCCTCGCCGGCAAAGACGGCTGCAATCTCGAAATTGCGGGCCGCTTTGGCGGCAGCATATTCTCCCGCAATCTCACTCGCGCGCTGCATCAGCTCGATCTCGCGGCCGGTCCAGCGCCTGATGTGATCATTGACCAGCGTTCGAGCGGTGAACGGGGCCGGCCAGAACAGGCTGCGCGACCAGTCGACGATGACGCCGCGCACCGTATCGTTGGGATTTGCCGCGCGAATGCGTTGCTTGGCCTCCTCGGCGCCGTCGGCCTCCACGCTCGCATAGAAGCGCGTGCCGATCAGCACGCCGGAGGCACCCAGCATCATCATTGCGGCGAGCCCCCGGCCATCGGCGATCCCGCCGGCCGCGACGACCGGCACGCGTCCGGCCGCGAGATCGACGATCGCCGGCACGATATCGACAGTGGTGCGCGATGCGCCGTGACCGCCGGCTTCGGTTCCTTGCGCGATCAGGATATCCGCGCCGGCATCGAGCGCCTGTTTGGCCATATCCTCGCTCTGCACCTGGCAGATCAGACGCAAGCCGCGATCCTTGATGCGCGGCGCAAACGGCGCGGGATCGCCGAATGACAGCATGATGGCCTGCGGGCAAGCACCGAGCGCGATGTCGAGCAGTTCGGGCTGTTTCGCCAGGCTCCACGTGATGAAGCCGATGCCAAATGGTCCAAAGCCGCTCAGCTGCCTTGTCTCTGCTTCGAACCGCGCCCTGTCCCCGTAGCCGCCGCCAAGTATTCCGAAACCGCCAGCTTCGCTGACGGCGCGCGTCAACCGGCTGCCCGCAATCGTGTCCATCGGCGCGAGCAGGATCGGATGCCTGATCCCCAGGAGCTGGGTCAGCGGCGTCGCGATCGGCATGGCGTCCCTCCAGTCTGGACAGGAAGACTAGGGGCGAATAGCATTCTCCAAAATTGAATTATACAGAACGCTACCATCTCAAACGCGAAACGGTACGATGGAACTCAGCGATCTCCAGACCTTTGACGCCGTCGCCCGCAGCGGCGGCATCACGCGCGCCGCCGAAGAGCTCAACACGGTGCAATCCAACGTCACCCAGCGCGTGAAAGCGCTGGAGGCGGAGATCGGCACGCCGCTGTTCGAACGCCATAGCCGCGGCATGACGCTGACCGGCGCCGGCAAGCGCCTCCTGCCCTACGCGCAACGGATGGCCGCGCTGTCGCGCGAGGCCGTGCTTGCCGCGCGCGACGATGGCGAGCCCAAGGGACCGCTCGCGATCGGTTCGATGGAGACCACGGCGGCGGTGCGGCTGCCGCCGCTGCTCGCCGACTTCCATCGCCGCTTTCCCGCGGTGCGCCTGTCCTTGCGTACCGCGCCGACCGCCGACCTCGTCGCCTGCGTGCTCGACGGCACGCTGGACGCCGCCTTCGTCGCAGGCCCCATCACGCATGCCGACCTCACCGCAATGAGCGCGTTCCGCGAAGAGCTGGTGCTGGTCAGCGCGCGGCGCTGGACCTCGCTCGCCGAGCTGCGCGCCGGCACGCCGGAATCCGGCCCGACGGCGCTGGTGTTCCGCACCGGCTGCACCTACCGCCAACGGCTCGAGCAGATCTTCGTCGAGTTCGGCTGGCCTTCAGCCGCGCGCTTCGAACTCGGCACGCTCGACGGCATGATCGGCTGCGTTGCCGCCGACATGGGCGTGACGTTGCTGCCGCGTGCCGTCGTCGAGCGCAGCTCAATGAACGGCAGCGTCTCGATCCACACGCTGAGCACCTCGCATGCGCGCGTCGAGACACTCTTCATCCAGCGCCGCGCCGGACATCAATACAGCGCGCTGAGCGGTTTTGCCGCTTGTCTGAAGACCGACCAGGACGTCATCGCGGCCTGACGCGGTGACGCCGCGTCAGGCCGCGCTCGTCAGAGTCGAATGTCCTCATAGGACTCGATCCGCCGCGGTCCGACCGAGGTCGCCTCGTGCGAATCCGCATCAGTGAGATTGCCGAAATCGAGCTTGGTCAATTTCGCGAGGTCCGCGATCGAGACCTGGAAGACGCTGACGTCCTCCTCCGACATCTTTTCGCGCAGATCCGCCTCCTGGATGCGATCGATCTCCATGACCAGCTTTCGCTGGCTCATCAGGAATGCCGCCGCCTTGAGAGCGTCGTCATCCTCGTTCCGTCGGATCAGAATCTTCCAGAAATATTTCGGGATCTGAACGCCACCGAAGCTCGGGTCCTTGTGCGGCCGCCCGGCCGGATTGGGCAGATCGGATCCATCGGCATCCGGCCCGTCGAACACCGGACCGTTCATGACGATGCCCTTCTCCTCGCCTTCGAGCAGGACATCGCGTGTGTAGTCCTCGAGGCCCGCCCAGAGCTGCTTGCCCTGGTTGAACGAGAAGAACTGCGGCGAGCAATTGGTGAAGTGGAAGGAATCGTCGCCATGCTGCTTGGCCGCGGCGACGGTGTCGCCCCAGGTCGCATCGAGGCGGCGCACGAGATGACCGCGATCGAACGGATTCTTGCTGCGGTCCGCCTCGAAGGTGGCCTGCTTGCGGTAGAACTCGTCGCCGATCTGGGCATCGTCGTCGATGCGCGGATCGCGTAGCCAGGAATCCCCTTCGCGCTTGCCGACGTCCTGTTGCTGCCCGCCGTCGATATTGACACAGCTGAAGAAGGCGAGCCGGCGCTCCTTGTTCATGACGACGCTGTAGTTGAAATATTTCAGCTCGGACTGTCTGGAGCTTCCCTTCAGCGTCGCGATCCGGGACTTGAGAGCGGCCGGAATCTTCGGCAGGGCCACCGAGAATTTACCGGTGCCGAGAAAATTCGCCTTGTATCCGGGACGCGATTTCAGCGTGCTCTGATCGATATGCACGGCCTCCATGGGCAGGCCGTTCGCACTGATGCGAGGCAGGAGGCCGGCCGGCGGAGCGATCAACGGCTTGCCGCCGTTCGGCATACCGCCGTTCTGCGCCCCTCCGTTGCCCCCAGCCGGGCCCGGCACGGGTGCCAGCGGAGCGAACGGAATGTCCTTCCTGAACATCGGCAACGGCACGCGGATCGGGACCACCAGCGAGGTCCCGTCGAGCGACTGCTCGACCCAGACATTGGCGCCGAAAGCAGGCGCGGCGACCGGCGCGCTGACCTTCTCGACCTCGAGCCGGATCGGCGGCTCTTCCTCGTCCAGCACCGGCCTGATCAGGGGATGGGAGCCGACGGCGACCTTGAGATCGGCGACGATCGCGCTGATCCGGATGCCTTCATTGGCGATCCAATCGATCAGGGATTCATCCATCGACGGCTTCCAGACCTTGCCATCCTTGGCCAGGGTGCGGCCTTGGGAATCCTTCCGGGGAACGCCGCTGTGATGCAGCCCGACCACCTGCCAGAAGCGGTTGAACGCCGGCGAGCCCGACGATCCCGCCGTCGTATCGGTGTTGTACCAGAGGAAGTCGCCGACATATTTGAGCAGCTTGTTCTCGCGGACGCAGACCTGCTTCATCTGCCCGCTGGGGTGCTGGACGATGGTGAGGTACTCGCCGGGGTCTGCCTTGCCGGGCGCACCGCTGAGCGGCAACCATCCCCAATCCTCAAGCTCCTCGTGGCCCGACAGCGAGGTCGGCGCCACCGCGACGACCGAGAAATCCAGCCTGTCATTGGTGTAGAAGAACTTGCCCGGCTCGAAGCCGAACCTCACCGGCACACGCTCTTGTCCGGAGACGTCGAGCTCGTAGTTGAAATCGGCGATCGAATTGGCGGCGTCGGCCGGCTTGCCGAAGACATGATGGTTCGTCATCAGCAGGCCCGGCCCGATCAGAAAGCCCGAGCCATAGCCCAGCAGGTTCGACTTGAGATCTCTGAGCTGAATGCGGCAGACCGAGCGCGAGGCCGCGGTCCCCTTGGCGAGATAGTTGATGCTGTCGAGATCATTGCCCTGGATGATCCGCTCCAGGCCGATCTCGGCCTTCTCCACGTCCTGCGTCTCGGCCAGAAGCTGGCGCTGACGCACGCGCATCTTCTCGACCGTCATCTCGATCGGACCGTCGCCCAATTTCCGGTTCAAGGCTTCGGGTGAGAACTCGGCTTGCTTGAATCGCCTTTCTGAGCCCGCGATCAGGCTTGGCTTGATGAGCATCATGACCTCTCAAATGACTGGGCGAATATCGGACGTGATCGGCGCCTGAAAAATTTGCGCCAAGGTTGCAGCACGGGCTGGACTGCCGGTTGCTGCCGCTCGTTCTGGAAATCGGGGCACACGCCCAACACTACTTTAGACCTACATTTATATATCTTCGCAACCAGAGCGTCAATCGATGCGCGCAGCCGGAGACGCGACATCATGCCATGGGCCGCGACGTCACCCGTGTGAGATTTGCCA
The DNA here is from genome assembly GCF_054863025.1 of Bradyrhizobium sp. 23AC. NCBI lineage: Bacteria > Pseudomonadati > Pseudomonadota > Alphaproteobacteria > Hyphomicrobiales > Nitrobacteraceae > Bradyrhizobium > Bradyrhizobium sp. 23AC. The sequence goes on along the minus strand of NZ_JAVAYN010000019.1, from coordinate 68,191 downwards.
CAAATGATCGACGCACTTTGTGCATCACGATTTCGCGCGCTCGTTGCTATCGCCGGACGATCTACGGCTTCAGCTGCCACCGCCGTAGCGCCACGACGGCCCAGATCGCTTCGACAAGACCGAACGGCCAGGCGCCCTGGAGAAAGCCGTAGGCCGAGCCGAGCGCGCAGGATGCGGCGAACAGCAGCACGAACCAATGGCTGCGATCCTCCAGGGCGTAACTGACCAGCATCGCCGTGACGGCGAACAGGCCGAATAATGTCAGCGCATCCATTGTTCCGGGTTCACTCCGCGGCGCGACGCGTGATATGCGCTACACCATGCCGGCTCTTATCCTGCCTCTCGTCGATGCTGCAACCCACTGGCCCGCCCGCGGCGCGCTGGTCGGGCTCGACCTTGGCACCAAAACCATCGGCGTTGCAGTGTCCGACCCGGACCGGCGGCTTGCGACCGGCGTCGAGACGATCCAGCGCAAGCAGTTCAAGCAGGACGCGGCCCGGCTGCTCGCGATCGCGGGCGAGCGCAGGGTGGTCGGCTTCGTGCTCGGACTGCCCATCAACATGGACGGCAGCGAGGGTCCGCGCGCGCAATCCACCCGCGCCTTTGCCCGCAATCTCGCCGGCCTGACCGCCCTCCCCATCGGCCTGTGGGACGAGCGCCTCTCGACCGCGGCGGTCGAGCGCGAGCTGATCGGCATGGACGTCAGCCGCGCCAAGCGCGCCGAGGTGATCGACGAGCACGCCGCGATCTTCATCCTGCAGGGCGCGCTCGACCGCCTCGCCAATCTCCGTCCAGGGACCGCCTGACCGATGGCCGTCGTGATTGCGGCGCTGCTGCCGGTCTTCATCCTCATCGTGCTCGGAATCGTCTTGAAGCGCAGCCTGATGCGGCTGGACACGCAGTGGCACGGGCTGGAGCGGCTGACCTATTTCGTGCTGTTTCCGATGCTGCTGATCCAGACGCTGGTGAAGGCCGACCTCTCCAAGGTGCCGGTCGCCGGCGTTGGCGGCGCGCTGCTGCTGTCGGCGCTGGCGATGTCGCTGCTCTGCCTCGCGCTGCGCCCTGCCCTGGCCCGGCTCGATATCGACGGCCCCGCCTTCACCTCGATCTTCCAGGGCGCGACGCGCTGGCAGACCTTCGTCGGGCTGTCGGTGGCCGCCAACATGTTCGGCGATGTCGGGCTGGCGCTCGCCTCCGTCGCGATGGTCGCGATCATTCCCCTGGTCAACGTCTTGAGCGTCGTGGTGCTCGCCCATTACGCCGCGCCCAAGAAGCAGTCCGCAGGCGCGATCATCATGACGGTGATCCGCAATCCACTGATCTGGGCCTGCGCGATCGGGCTCTTCGTCAATGTCACCCACCTGCCGTTGCCAAAACTCTGGCACGAGGTGGCGGACGCGCTCAGCCGCTCCTCGCTCGCGATCGGCCTGCTCGTCACCGGCGCCGGTCTGCATCTCGAAGGCCTCTTGCGTCCAAGCCTGGCCGCGGCCATCGGCGTCGTCTTCAAGCTCGCGCTGATGCCTGCGCTGGCACTGGTGCTGGCCGTCTGGTTCGGACTGTCGGGCGACAGCCGCGCCATCGTGGCGATCTGCGCGGCGGTGCCGACCTCGTCCAGCGCCTATGTGATGGCGCGCCAGATGGGCGGCGACGCGCCGCTGCTGGCGCAGATCATCACGCTGCAGACGATCTTGGCGGCGATCACGATGCCGATCGCGATCGCACTGGCGGCCTAGTTCCCCAGCCACATCGTCAGCACCACCGCGGTGAGATTGTTCAGCGCGTGCAGCACGATGGTGAGCCAGAGCGAATTCGCGCGATAGCGCATGTAGCCGAACCACAGGCCGATGGTGAAGACTTCGGCGAGGAAGTACATGTCGTATTGCAGGTGCACGACGGTCCAGACCAGCGACGACAGCAGGATCGCGCCCGGCACGCGCAAGAAGCTCGCCGACCAGCCGCGATAGAGGAAGCCGCGCGCCAGGATCTCCTCCGACATCGGAGCGGCGACGCTGAAGGCGAACAGCAGCAGCAGCGCCGCGCCCTTGTCGCGTCCCGATTTCAACAGATCGGTCATGAAGCCCGGCGTCGCCTCGCGGCCGAGCGCGCGCGACATCGTCTCCCAGACCAGCACCAGCAGGATGAGGCCGACCGCACCGAACAGCAACTGCTTCCAGGACGGCCAATGCAGCGCGAGATAGTCGACGAAGGAGGCCTTCTTGATGGCAATGGCGAGCCACACCGCCAAGAGCGTCGCCGGCAGGCCCATGATGACCGACAGCGCGAGCGCCTGCGGATCGTGGCCGACCGCCTGGAGCGAGGCGAAGTCCATGGGAAGACCGCGCTGCACCACCAGCAGGACAACGGCGCCGATCTGCCCGACGAACATCGCCACGAAGACGAAGAGGCCCCACAGCGCCGTGCCCCAGAACATCCAGACGCGCGGCGGCGCAGGCGTCGCGGTCAACGGCGGATGGTCGGGATTGAGGGAATCCATCAGGAGGCTTTCGTTAGGAGGACTCACGGCAGCGCCCGCTGCAGCAGCGCGCGGGTCTCGCCGCTGTCGAGCTCGACGGCGCCGTACATGCTGGCGTGATTGGCCGCAAGGCGCGTGCTCGCGAACAGTTCGGCATTGCGCGGGGAAACACCGTTGAGAGCCGCAGCCGCAGCCAGCAGCGCCAGCTTCTCGACGGCGAGACGCGCGACGCGCTCGCCATCGGCGCGGCGGAAAGTCTTGCCGATGAAGGTGGCCGTCTCGCCTGCGCCGGGCAAGCCCTTCGTCTCGGCCGCAAGCGATTGCAGCACGGCCGTCGCCGCCTCCGGCTCGCGCGAGAGCGCCCGGAGCACGTCGAGGCACATCACGTTGCCGGAGCCCTCCCAGATCGCGTTGACCGGCGATTCCCGGTAGTGCCGCGCCAGAATGCCGTCCTCGACATAGCCGTTGCCGCCGAGGCATTCCATGGCCTCATAGAGGAACGGCGGCGCACTCTTGCAGGTCCAATATTTGATCGCGGGCGTCAGCAGCCGCATATAGGCGGCCTCCGCCGCATCGTGCGGCGTGCGGTCGAAGGCGCGGCAGAGCCGCATGACCAGCGCCGTGCTCGCCTCGACATGCAGCGCCATGTCCGAGAGAACGGCCTGCATCAGGGGCTGGTCGGCCAGATGCTTCTGGAACACGCTGCGGTGACGGGCGTGATGCAGCGCATGCGCGAGCCCCGAACGCATCAGGCCGACGGAGGCGATCGCGCAATCCTGCCGCGTCAGCTGGACCATCTGGATGATAGTGCGAATGCCCTTGCCCTCCTCGCCGACCCGTTCGGCGTAGGCACCGACGAACTCGACCTCGGACGAGGCATTGGAGCGATTGCCGAGCTTGTCCTTCAAGCGCTGGAACTGGATCGCGTTCACGGAACCATCCGGCGCGAAGCGCGGCATGAAGAAACAGGTCAGCCCGCTGTCTGCCTGCGCCAGCACCAGGAAGGCATCGCACATCGGCGCCGACATGAACCATTTGTGGCCGGTGATGCGATAGACCTCGCCCTCGCGCGCCGCGCGCGTCATGTTGGCGCGCACGTCGGTGCCGCCCTGCTTCTCGGTCATGCCCATGCCGAGCGTCATGCCGCGCTTCTGCCACCACGGCGCAAAGCTCGGGTCGTAGCTCCTGGTCGACAGCACCGGCATCACCTTGCCGAGCAGATCCGGCTGCATCGCCAGCGCACCGACGGAGGCGCGCGTCATCGTGATCGGACAGAGGTGGCCGGTCTCGACTTGCGCGGCCATGTAGAATTTTGCCGCACGAATGACTTCGGCGGCATCGCCCGCAGGTTTGCCCTCCGCGGCCCACGTCGAATTGTGCACGCCGGCATGGGCGCTGTGCGCCATCAATTCGTGATAGGCCGGGTGAAACTCGACCTGGTCGCGGCGATTGCCTTTTGCGTCGAAGGTGCGCAGCTTCGGCGTGCTCTCGTTCGCGACGCGCCCGCGATCGGCCATCGCGGCCGAGCCCCATTGCTTGCCAAACTCGGACAACTCGCGTTCCGCCGCCGCACCGCCGTTGGCCTTCACCGCATCGACCAGCGGCCGATCCGCGGCGAACAGGTCGATATCCTCGAACGGCGGCGACTGGTTGAAGACCTCGTGGGTCGCGAAGCTCGGCTGGGTCATGGTGCTTCCTCGGCGCGGAATCAGTTCCGGCGCGGCTGGATCGGGAAATCATAGGCTGCCCCGCCTGCCCCCGGCAGGGAAAAATGCCACCACTCCTTCGAATAGTTCACAAAGCCTTGCCTGGCCATCGCAGCCACCAGGCGCTTGCGCCAGGCGCGCTGCTCGGAGGTGATCGCCGGTGCCGCGGTATGGCCCTTGGCATCGGTACAGTCGTAGCCGGTGCCCATGTCGACGCTGCCTTCCGGCGCGCGCGCTTCGACCGGCGCGGTGCAATCGGCATAGGTCTTTGCCGGATCGTATTTGGCGGCGCTGTCGGCTTTGAGATCGACCAAAGTGAGATCGAGCGCGGCGCCCGTGGAATGCTGCGACCGGCTCGCGATGTAGCCGAGGCGGAACAGCTCGGTCTTGGGAATTTTGGGATTGTAGCGCCGCTCGGCGGCGCTCTCATGACCGTTCTGCGACCACTTGACCATGTCGAGCGAGGCCCGCGCCGGCCGGTAGCAGTCGAACATCTTGAGCGAGAGATTTTGCGTCGCCAGCGCCTCTTGAACCGCCTTCAGCCGCAGCCCGACTTCGCGCTTCACCACGCATTCACCGGCATTGTAGCCGGCGAGCGGCCGGCCGACGAAATTGTTCGACGTGGCGTAGCGGATGTCCTGGATGATGCCGGGATCGATCTCGCGCAGATAAACAAAGCCGCCGGGGAGCGATTGGGCGTGGGCCGCGCTGATTGTTGCTGCAGCCAAGAGCACAGTCAGGATTGTTTTCACGAAATGCCCCCACATCGTCATGGCCGGGTTTATCCCGGCCATCCACGTTCTTTTTGCGTCAAATGCGATAGAAGAACGTGGATGCCCGGGACAAGCCCGGGCATGACGGAGAGGCCACGCCGCAGCGTCGGGACCGACAGATCAGGGGATAACTCACCGCCCCGGCTTTGGCCCTTGCCCCCTCATCCATCCGCGCCTATAGCTCTCGTTTTAATGACATCGAAATCGACCTTCGTCCTCGGCCACCGGCATTTGCTGGGCATCGAGGGCCTTTCCGCGGCCGACATCACCGGCCTCCTCGACCTGTCCGAAGAATATGTCGAGCTCAACCGCCAGGTTGACAAGAAGCGCACCGTCCTGCGGGGACGGACGCAGGTGAACCTCTTCTTCGAGGCCTCCACCCGGACCCAATCCTCGTTCGAGCTCGCGGGCAAGCGGCTCGGTGCGGACGTCATGAACATGTCGGTCTCCTCCTCGTCCATGAAGAAGGGCGAGACGCTGATCGACACCGCGATGACGCTGAACGCGATGCACCCGGACATCCTGGTGATGCGCCATCACGCCTCCGGCGCGGTAGAACTGCTGGCCCGCAAGGTTGACGGTTCCGTGATCAATGCCGGCGACGGCGCCCATGAGCATCCGACCCAGGCCCTGCTCGACGCGCTCACCATCCGCCGCAACAAGGGCCGGATCGAGGGGCTCGTGGTCGCGATCTGCGGCGACGTGCTGCATTCGCGTGTCGCCCGCTCCAACATCATCCTGCTCAACACGATGGGCGCCCGCGTCCGCGTGGTCGGCCCCACCACGCTGCTGCCGCCGGGCATCGAGCGGATGGGCGTCGAGGTCGCGCGCGACATGCGCGAGGGGCTGAACGGCGCCGACATCGTCATGATGCTGCGGCTCCAGCGCGAGCGCATGAACGGCTCCTTCGTGCCGTCATCCAGCGAGTACTTCAACTATTTCGGGCTCGACCAGAAGAAGCTCGCCTACGCCAAGCCGGACGCACTGGTGATGCATCCGGGCCCCATGAACCGCGGCGTCGAGATCGACTCCATCGTGGCCGACGGCGCGCAGTCCCTGATCCGCGAACAGGTGGAGATGGGGGTGGCCGTGCGCATGGCGGTGCTGGAAGCGCTCGCCCGTAACCTGCCGAACGCGTGATGCCGATGTTGACCGATCGCCGCCCCATCCTGCTCGCCAACGCCCGCGTCGTCGATCCCTCCCGGGATTTCGACGGTGTCGGCGACGTCCTCATCGCCGACGGCGCCATCCGCGAGACACGTCGCGGCATCGGCGCTGCCGGCGTCCCCGAAGGCACCGACATCGTCAACTGCTCCGGCAAGATCGTCGCGCCCGGCCTGATCGACATGCGCGCCTTCGTCGGAGAGCCGGGCTTCAGCCATCGCGAGACCTTCGCCACCGCGAGCCAGGCGGCCGCGACCGGCGGCATCACCACCATCATCTGCCAGCCCGACACCTCTCCGGTGATCGATAATTCGGCGACCGTCGACTTCGTGATGCGCCGCGCCCGCGACACCGCGATCGTCAACATCCAGCCGATGGCAGCGCTCACCAAGGGCATGCACGGCGATGAGATGACCGAATTCGGTCTGCTCAAGGCCGCGGGCGCCGTCGCCTTCAGCGACGGCGTCAGAAGCGTGACCAATGCGCAGGTGATGCGCCGCGCGCTGACCTACGCGCGCGATTTCGACGCGCTGATCGTGCACTACACCGAGGACCCCGATCTCGTCGGCGAAGGCGTGATGAACGAGGGCGAGTTCGCATCGCGGCTCGGCCTGATGGGCATCCCGAATGCTGCCGAGGCCGTGATCCTCGAACGCGACATGCGCCTCGTGGCATTGACCGGCGGCCGCTATCACGCAGCCTCGCTGACCTGCATCGATTCCCTCGAGATCCTCCAGCGCGCCCGCGACGCCGGGCTCGCCGTCAGTGCCTCGGTCTCGATCAACCATCTTGCGCTGAACGAGAACGACATCGGCCCCTACCGGTCCTTCCTGAAACTGTCACCGCCGCTGCGGACCGAGGACGACCGCCGCGCGCTGGTGGCCGCAATCGCCTCCGGCCTCCTCGACGTCATCATGTCCGACCACAATCCGCAGGACGTCGAGGTCAAGCGCCTGCCCTTCGCGGAAGCCGCTCCCGGCGCCGTTGGTCTCGAAACCATGCTGCCCGCCGGCCTCCGCCTCGTGCACAATGGCGAGCTAGACCTGAAGACGCTGATCCGCGCGATGTCGACCCGCCCGGCCGAGTTGCTCGGCTTGCCTGGCGGAACCCTGCGTGCAGGCAGCCCGGCCGACGTCATCGTGATCGACCCCGATGTGCCCTGGGTGGTCGATCCCGCCGACCTCAAATCGCCCTGCAAGAACACCCCGTTCGACGAGGCCCGCTTTACAGGCCGCGTGGTGCGCACCATTGTCGGCGGACGCACGGTCTACGAACATGTCTGATGTGCGCAATCGTTCGGCTCGGAAGTCGGGCCTTTGGAGCTGCCGCCATGGGGCTTGAAGCATTTCTGCCGGTGGCCTTCGTCATCGGCTACCTCCTCGGCTCCATCCCGTTCGGGCTGGTCCTGACCAAGCTCGCCGGCACCCAGGATATCCGCTCGATCGGCTCCGGCAGCATCGGCGCCACCAATGTGCTGCGCACCGGGCGCAAGAGCCTTGCCGCGGGCACCCTGCTGTTCGACGCGCTCAAGGGCACCGTGGCCGTGGTGATCGCCGGCTACATCGCAGGACCCAATGCCGCCATGGTCGCGGGGCTCGGCGCGTTCCTCGGCCATCTCTTCCCGGTCTGGCTCAAGTTCCGCGGCGGCAAGGGCGTGGCCGTCTATATCGGCATCCTGCTCGGCCTGTTCTGGCCTGGCGCCGTCGTGTTCTGCCTGATCTGGCTGGCGACCGCCTTTACCACCCGCTACTCCTCGCTCTCCGCGCTGGTGGCGGCGTTCGTCACGCCGATGTTCCTGTGGTGGTTCGGGCATCTTGCCTTGTCGGCGCTGACGGCGCTGCTGACGCTGCTGCTGTTCTACGCGCACCGCGAGAACATCAAGCGCTTGCAGACCGGCAAGGAGAGCCGGATCGGCGAGAAGGCGTAGAGCGTTTTCGAGCGAAGCGGATTCCGGTTCGCGTCAAACGAGTGTCCACAGCCGGGCATCTACGGATACCTAGGCACCTCTTCTGCATTATATGTCAGTTCCTGTTCGCAAATGACGGCCGAATCACGGTTGTATTGGCGAGCGGGTTCCGGCCTGTCATCCTGACAGCGGAAATGGGTTACGCGGTTGCTCAGAATGAGCGAGAAGATTGTCGGCGCGCATGACGGGGTTGGTTCGCAAGGTGCGGTACGCACCGCGGCAAGCCGGTTGCTGTCGAGCACCGACATCTGGTCCGATGCGCCCTCGCCGCCTCCCGCGCCAGAACCTCCTCCCGTTTTGCCGCCGGCGTCGCAGCCTGATCCGATCGCGCAAGCGCCTGTGACGGTCGAGCTGGTGACGACGACCGCGCCCGTTGCGCCCGCGCAGCTTCACGCCGGCCAATGGCCGCCGCGAAAGCTCTCGCTGGCGCTGCAGGGCGGCGGCACCTTTGCCGCCTTCACCTGGGGTGTGCTGGAGCGGCTGCTGGAAGAGCCCATCGAGATCGACACCATCAGCGGCGCCAGTGCCGGCGCCATCAATGCGCTCCTGCTCGCCTCCGGCCTTGCCGAGGGCGGCCGCGAAGCTGCACGTAGCCGGCTGAGCCGGTTCTGGCTCCGCCTGATGCACGAGGCCTCATTCCGCTCGCTGATGCTGGTCGGCGGATTTTCGCCGGCGGGAAGCTCGGTCGCGTTCGGTCCGACGCTGCGCTCCGGCCAGTTCGATCCGTTCGATCTCGATCCGCTGCGGCAGGCGCTGTCGCGCGACATCGATTTCGCCGCCCTGCTCAATCCGGACTGCCCGAAACTCCTGATCGCGGCGACACGGATCCGCGACGGGCAGCAGCAGATCTTCCGCAACGACGCCATCACCGCCGACGTCGCGCTGGCCTCGACCTGCCCGCCCTTGGTGCACTGCGCCGTCGAGATCGAGGGCGAAGCCTATTGGGACGGCGGCTTTGGCGGCAATCCACCCTTGCTGCGGCTGGCGCAGGAGACGTCGACGTCCGACGTCCTGCTCGTCCAGGTCACGCCGGCGCGCGACAGCTACGTGCCGATCACGCTCGCCGCGATCGATCGCCGGCTCGACCAGATCGCGGCCAACGCCACCCTCAATGCCGAGATCGCCGCGATCGCCTGGGCGCAGACGCATGCCGCGCCGTCGCTGCGCCTCACCAGGATCGCGGCGGAAGATTCCGTTGACGGCCTGGCGCAACGTTCGTCCACCGATCTCGGCCGCGGCTTCATTCGCCTGCTGCACCGAAGCGGCCGCGCAGCCGCCGAGCGCTGGCTCGGACAAGGCGCGGGCGCGACACAGAATGCCGCGCCCGCGCGAGCCGAGCCGGCACTGATCTGATCCCTCGCCTACCCGGCAAAGCCTGACCTTGCGGGCGCAGCCGCCTCGCGCAACGGCTCGATTGCCAACCGGTAGCCGGCAAAGCGCGCAATCGGCGCAAGCACGGCAAACAGCAGTTTTTGCAGCCAGATCGGTACGCCAGCAAGATACATGTGATCGCGATAGGTGTGCAGCACCAGCGCGATCAGCAGGAAGTTCGGATCGCCAGCGGTGGAGAACCATTTGGGCTGCTTCATCGTGAGCGTGACGAAATTGGCGAAGAAGCGCAGATGCTGCTGCGCCGGCGTGAAGGAGACCTCGAGCTCGGCGTTACCGTCGCCGGCATTGGCGAAATAATGCGGTCTGCCGCGTGGCACGGTCACGCTGCCGCCGGCGTCCACCAACTGCTCGCGCCCGTCGACGACAAACTTGATGCATCCACTCTTCACCGCAAAGTGCTCGTCCGCGCCGGGATGCACGTGCACGAGCGCGTTGCCGCCGCCCGAGCCGTCCTTTTCGAGGATCACGCCGAAGCGTGCGACGTCACAATTGTCGAGCAATCCGGAGAAGACAAACGTCTCCTTGTTGAATGCATTGCGCAGCCGAGTGCCGCGGGCGAACTCTGTCGACATGTTTGCGTCTCCTTGCGAAGTCTGGAGACGCGCTGGTAGCGGCCTAGCTGACGAACGTATTGTAAAAATCCGACGAGGCGAGTTCGTCATTCCACCCCTGCACCCTGTCGGTCGCGACACGCCGGCAGAACACCTCCGGCGAGCTTCCCGTGAAAGTGCGAAAGTCGCGGATCAAATGCGCCTGGTCGGTGAATCCGCACGCATGCGCAACATCGGCCCAATCGGCGCCGGACCGGCGCGCCGCGATCGCCTGCAGCATCCGCTCGATCCGTGCGAACTGCTTCGCGCTCGCACCGGTCTCGGTCTTGAAGCGGCGCTGAAGGCTGCGTTCGCCGATGTCGAGGCAATTGGCGAGCCCGCGCATCGAGATCGCCGGATTCCGCCTGATCTCCCGCATCGCCTGTGCAACCAGCGGATCGAGTCGTGTCGGCCTCCGCCTCTGCTCGAGAAAGCCCTGCATGCAAGCGACGCGCGCAGCCGCGCTGCCAGCCCCGGCGAGCCGTTCTTCAAGCCGTGCGGCAACGTCGTCGCCGAAGATATCGGAGAATTCGACGCTGGCATCGAGCAGGTCGGCAGGCCTGACCCCGAGCACGCGATCGGCTGCCTCAGGCTTCAACCTCGCCAGCACGACACCGACCGGACCACTCGGCGTCAGCGCCGCCGCGCGGGTGTGCATGCCGTTGACGGTGCGCTTGTAAACTCCGCGTTGCGAGGCCATCGGCGATCGATAATGCACGATCAGGACCGGCGACGTCGTCGGCAGCACCTTGATCGTTCGCGCGCAGGCGGTCGCGGCATCCGCGAGATCGACATCACAAAACGCCTCGACGATCTCGCCGAGACTTTCGCTCGCGGCGAAGAATTGTGGGCCACGCGGACCCTGTCGGTGCGGGAGAGTCATGAGTTCAGTTGGTCGGCCGAGCGGCGGCACAGTTGCCTCCGCCGCGTTCACATAAAGTTGAGGCGCACGCTCAAGCCCGCGCCAGGGCGTTCTCCAGGAACCACGCCGCCGCGAGTGCGACCGGATCGTTCCCGAAGCGCGCGATCACCTGCACGCCGATTGGCAGGCCACTCGCCTTCAGCACCGGCACGTTGACGCAAGGATTGCCCATCAGTGTCCAGAGCCGATTGTAGCGGGGATCGCCTGTCGTCGCGAGCTCCTTGGCCGGTGCCGTGCCGGGGGCCGAATAGGTCAGGAGCACGTCGAAGCCCTCGAACAATTCGCCGAGCTCGCGGCGGCCACGACGGCTGATCCGGCGCGCCTCGTCATAGTCCTTCGGCGTCAGATTGGCGGTGGCATCGAGGCTTGCCCGCAGCATCGGAGCGATCTCATCGTGACGATCCGAAAACTCCCAGGCCAGCGCGCGATGCGCCTCGAAATCCTGGACGATGGGATGGATGCGCCAGGCCTCCTGCACCGCCTCGGGCAGATCAATGGCCTGCACGCTGGCACCAGCACGTTCCGCCGCCTTGATCGCGGCCTGCAAGCCCTCTTCGGCCGCCGGCTCCACGGCGCCGGCAAACTCCTGCCTGACCACACCGATGCGCGGCGATGTCGCCGGAACGATGCCGGAAAACTCGGTACGGCCCGTCATCGCCAATAGTCCGCGCGCGAGATCTTCGGCGCGCGATCCGAACAGGCCGACCGTGTCGAGCGCCCATGAATAGCACTTCACGCCGACCGTCGGCAGCATCCGGAACGACGGCTTGATCGCGGCAGTCCCGCAATAGGCGGCGGGCCGGATCACCGAGCCGCCGGTCTGGGTACCCAGCGCCAGCGGGATCATGCCGGCACCGACGGCTGCCGCCGAGCCCGAGGACGAGCCGCCCGGCGAATGGCCGAGATTATGCGGATTGAGCGTCGGCGTCGGATCGCGCGAGGCAAACGCCGTCGTCGTGGTCTTGCCGATGATGGTGGCGCCCGCCCGCTTCAGCATCATCACGACTGGCGCATCGGCGCGCGGCTGCCAGCCGCGATAGATCTCCGAGCCCATCTCGGTCGGCATATTGGCGGTGTCGATGATGTCCTTGATGCCGACCGCGATGCCGCGCAGCGGACCGGAGGCTTGCGCCTTCGCGGATTTGTCGTGGCGGACGAAGGCGTGGACGTCCTTCTCTTTGGCCTCGATCGCCGCATGCGACTGGGCGACGGCGGCATCGGGCGACAACTCGCCGGCTTCGATGCGGCGCTGGAGGTCGGCAAGTGAGATCATGGCAAAATCCTTCTTATTGGCATCGCTTTTAGCATCGGGGCGAGGTCGCGCAAGCGCACGCCGCTGTTGCGCAACGCCCTCAGGTTGTTCCATGCTGCCCCCACAAGGGAGACGCCGTGGACGCCATCAATCCAAGCGTAGAGCTGACCGAGGCTGAGCGGATCGACCGCATGCGGCTGATCCGCTCCGACAATGTCGGACCGCGCACCTTCCGTTCGCTGGTCGATCATTTCGGCAGCCCGCGCGCCGCACTGGAGCGGCTGCCTGATCTGGCGGGCCGCGGTGGCGCGCAGCGATCCGGGCGTATCTGCAGCGCGGATGAGGCCAAGGCCGAGCTCGCCGCGAGCCGCAAATTCGGCGTTGCCTGGCTGGCGCCTGGCGAGGACGGCTATCCGACCCGGCTGGCGATGATCGACGATGCGCCGCCGCTGCTCGCAGTGCGCGGCGATACCAAAACCCTGATGCGGCCGATGATCGCCATCGTCGGCTCGCGCAACGCCTCCGGCGCCGGGTTGAAATTCGCAGGTGCGCTGGCGCGCGAGCTTGGCGAAGCCGGCTTTATCGTCATCTCCGGGCTCGCGCGCGGCGTCGATCAGGCCGCGCATCGCGCGAGTGTCGCGAGCGGCACCGTCGCCGTGCTGGCCGGCGGACATGATTGCATCTATCCGCCCGAGCATGGCGACCTGCTCGCGGCGATCCTCGACCACGCGGGGGCCGCGATCTCCGAGATGCCGCTCGGCCACGAGCCGCGCGCTCGCGACTTCCCTCGCCGCAACCGGCTGATCTCGGGCGCCTCGCTCGGCGTCGTCGTGGTGGAAGCGGCGCACCGCTCGGGCTCGCTGATCACCGCGCGGATGGCGGCCGAACAGGGCCGCGAGGTGTTCGCGGTGCCGGGCTCGCCGCTCGATCCGCGGGCCGCCGGCGCCAATGATCTGATCAAGCAGGGCGCGACCCTCGTCACGGAAGCTGCCGACATCGTCAACGCGGTCACACCGATCATGGAGCGGCCGCTGATGCACCCCGTCAGCGAGCCTGACAGCGAGCCGTTCGAGAGCGATCCGCAAGGCCACGACCGCGACCAGATCACCGGCCTGCTCGGCCCCACGCCCATCTCGATCGACGATCTCGTGCGGATGTCCGGCGCCTCGCCCGCGATCGTCCGCACCGTGCTGCTGGAGCTCGAGCTTGCCGGCAAGCTGGAGCGTCACGGCGGCGCGCTGGTGTCGCTGCTTTAACTGTCGTTGCGCTGATCGAACTTCGTGCGCGCCGCCTCGATCTGCCTCAGATGGTCGATCGCCCACTGTCCCAGCGCTTTCACCGGCCGTTGCAGCCCGCGGCCAAGATCGGTCAGCTCATAATCCACGCGCGGCGGAATGGTGGGAAAGATCGTGCGCGTGACGAGGCCGTCGCGCTCCAGCCCTCGCAGCGTCAAGGTCAGCATGCGCTGCGAGATGCCGTTGATCATGCGCTTCAGCTCGTTGAAGCGCTTCGGCCCGTCGCTCAGCATCATGATGACGAAAACGCTCCATTTGTCACCGACGCGAGACAGCACGGACGCCACGCCGCGGCAGTCGGCATGGTCGGGGTCCGGCCTCGGCGTCGCAGGAAAACCGGTGTTCTCAAGTTTCAAAGATGTGCCCATGGCTCAAAAAAGTGCGTTCTTGCGGGGTTTTCGATAGTCACTCATGTAGCTCTGGTTACAAACTTATACCAGGGTGACCCCAAATGAAACTGCTCCATATCGACTCCAGCGTGCTCGGCCCCCACTCCGTCTCCAGGCAGGTTTCCGCCGCCATCGTCGACCGGCTCCGGCAGGCGACGCCCTCACTGGACATCACTTATCGCGACCTGACCCAGACCCCGCTGGCCCACCTCTCCGGCTCGCACCTCGCCGCCGCGCAAGGCGCGCCCGCACCGGCGGAACTCGGACCCGACCTTGCCGCGAGCGCGGCCGCGCTGGATGAGTTCCTGGCCGCCGACATCGTCGTGATCGGCGCGCACATGTACAACTTCACGATTCCGAGCCAGCTCAAGGCCTGGATTGATCGCATCCTGGTGGTGGGGAAGACTTTCAAATACGGTGCGGCCGGGCCCGAGGGGCTCGCCGGCGGCAAGCGCGTGATCGTGGCGATCTCGCGCGGCGGCTATTACGGCGTCGAGACGCCGTACGCAGCCGGCGAACATCTCGAAAGCTATCTGCGCTGGGTGTTCGGCTTCATGGGCATCACGGGCGTCGAATTCATTCCGGCCGACGGCGTCCAGGTCGGCCCGGATCACCGCGAGAAGTCGCTGGCCGGCGCCCTCCAGGCAGCAACAAGCCTTCGCGCGGCCTGAGACCATACCGACATCATCAGTCGCCGGGGCCTTGCCTGCGGCGGCTGATGGACGGCGGCACGATCTGCAAAGCTAAAACCAGGCGCCCTGTATGCCCAGGATCACGGCGACGAGCGAAATGAACAGGCCAATGCCGGCGAACAGAACCACCCCGATGAGTTCGGACGTATCGGAGCGCTTGGCCGGAACGGCGGAATTTTCGGTGTAAATGCGCGGTGCTGAAATCGATGAAAGAATGCGGGCTGCTTTTGGCATATCGGGCTCCCTTGAAATGAGTCTTGTGACCCCCTGCCCGTAAAAATGTCTTGGCAGCTTGCACGAAGGTTCAACGCCTCACACAAGGTTCAGGAATATACGGCTCGCCAGGTGCATGAATCTGCCGGCGCAATCGCAATGATCGCGCCGACTGATTCAATTTTCACTTCACTTGATCAACCACGATAGATCGGCGCGCCGCTCGGCGAGGCCACCGCGCCGCCGTCGACGAAGATCTCCTGGCCCTGCACATGCGCGGAATCATCGGAGGCAAGGAATAGCACCGTCTTCGCAACGTGATCGGTTTCACCGATGCGCCCCAGAGGCGTCGACAGCGCGATCCGCTTCTCGAACGCCTTCTCGGCTTCCGGTGTTGCCGTTGCAGGTCCCCAGATCGGCGTGCGGGTCGCGCCGGGCGCGACCACGTTGACGCGGATGCCGCGCGGCGACAGCTCCGAGGCCATGATCCGCGCCATCGCGCGCACGCCGGCCTTCGCGGCGCCGTAAGCCGAGTAGCCGGGAATGCCGAGGACTGAGATCACCGAGCCGTTGAGGATGATCGAGGCATTGTCGCTGAGATAAGGCAGCGCCGCCTGCACCGTGAAGAATACACTTGTCAGGTTCGTACTGACGACCTTCTCGAAGACCTCGAGCGTGGCCGAGCCGAGCGGCGTGCCGCCGGCGATGCCGGCGTTGGCGAACACGATGTCGAACTTGCCGAACGTTTCGGCGCCATGCTTGATCGCAGCTTCCGTCGCCGCGATGTCGGTGGCGTCCGCGGCGAGCGCGAGCGCGTTCGGCCCGAGCTCCTTGGCCGCCGCCTCCAGCGTCTGCTTGTTGCGTCCGGTGATCACCACCTTCGCGCCTTCGGCCACGAACAATTTTGCGGTCGCAAGGCCAATGCCGCTATTGCCGCCGGTGATCAGGGCCGTCTTGTTCTTCAGTCTCACGTTCGCCTCCAGTGGTTGCATCATAAAACCATGTTGCCATCTAGGGCGTATGGTTTTATCATGCAACCACACAAGCGCGTGATCGGCACGGCGATCGTGCGAACGCGACAGGAACCGGAACGATGGTGAAACGAACCAGCTTCGAGGGCGATGCCTGCCCGATCGCGAGGTCGCTGGACGCGCTCGGCGATTGGTGGTCGCTGCTGATCATCCGAGAGGCGCTGTTCGGCCTGCGCCGCTTCGGCGAATTCCAGAGCAAGCTAGGCATGGCCAAGAATATTTTGTCGGTCCGGCTGCGCTCGCTGGTCGACCACGGCATCCTGGCAACCGCCCCCGCCTCCGACGGCAGCGCTTATCAAGAGTATGTGCTGACCGCGAAGGGCCGCGGCACCTTCCCGATCCTGGTGGCGCTCAGGCAATGGAGCGAGGAGTTCGACGACGCGCCTGAGGAGATCGCGACCATTTTGGTGGATCGCGCCAAAGGCCGCCCGGTGAAGAAGCTGGAATTACGCGCGGAGGATGGCCGGTTGCTCGGCCCGGCGGATACGACACTGAAGCCGCGACCTGCGCGACGGCGCCGGTTGGCCGCTTCGTAGCCCGGATGGAGCGAAGCGCAATCCGGGATCTGTACCCGCACGACCAGTCCCCGGATTACGCTTCGCTCCATCCGGGCAACGGCCTCAAAAGCGACGCTACGACAGCTTGCGCTTGCTCCGCAGCCTCACATGCTCGTCGGCCTCGAGCTTGGTCATGCCCAGGAGATAATGCAGCACGTCAAGCTTGTGGCGCTCGGCGAGCTTGCGCAAGGCCCCGACCTGCTCGGCAATGAAGGCGACAGCCTCGTCCACGCCGCCCTCCCCCGGTTCCTCGTGACGCGAGCCTCCCGGCGCGCCTGATGCGGCGCGCGCCCGTTTCTTTCCCGGCCTAGTCACCAGCCCCCACCCGAATCCATGCCCCGCCGAAACACTACGCCGACATCGATCGCAACTCCAAGGTGGTATTTTGCAACTTTCTCGATATGAAACTTTTCTCATCCGGGCGGCTTTCAACAGCCTTCGATTTGACAGCGAGGGCCTCACCACCCATGTTCGGGGCGAAACGGCCGACCCGAGTCCTTTCGTTTTCGGCCTCAGATTTTCCCGTAAGTTACTGGAACTACATGAATATCGTCATTGTGGAGTCGCCGGCGAAAGCCAAGACGATCAACAAATATTTGGGCTCGTCCTATGAGGTTCTGGCCTCGTTCGGCCATGTCCGCGACCTGCCCGCGAAGAACGGCTCCGTCGATCCCGACGCCAATTTCAAGATGATCTGGGAGGTCGACCCCAAGGCGGCCGGCCGGCTCAACGACATCGCCAAGTCCCTGAAGAACGCCGACCGCCTGATTCTCGCCACCGACCCTGATCGCGAGGGCGAGGCCATCTCCTGGCACGTGCTGGAGGTGCTGAAGGAAAAGCGCGCGCTGAAGGACCAGAAGATCGAGCGGGTGGTGTTCAACGCCATCACCAAGCAGGCGGTCTCGGACGCCATGAAGCATCCGCGCCAGATCGACGGCGCGCTGGTCGACGCCTATATGGCGCGCCGCGCGCTGGACTATCTGGTCGGCTTCACCCTCTCCCCGGTGCTGTGGCGCAAGCTGCCCGGCGCCCGCTCCGCCGGCCGCGTGCAGTCGGTGGCGCTGCGCCTCGTCTGCGACCGCGAGCTCGAGATCGAGAAGTTCGTCGCGCGTGAATATTGGTCGCTGATCGCGACCCTGCTCACCCCGCGCGGCGATGCCTTCGAGGCCCGCCTCGTCGGCGCCGACGGCAAGAAGATCCAGCGCCTCGACATCGGAACCGGCGCGGAAGCCGAAGACTTCAAGAAGGCGCTGGAAACGGCCGCCTACGCCGTGACCTCGGTCGATGCGAAGCCCGCCCGGCGCAATCCGCAGGCGCCCTTCACCACCTCGACGCTGCAGCAGGAAGCCAGCCGCAAATACGGCTTTGCGCCGGCGCACACGATGCGCATCGCCCAGCGCCTCTATGAAGGCATCGACATCGGCGGCGAAACCACCGGACTCATTACTTATATGCGTACCGACGGCGTGCAGATCGCCCCCGAGGCGATCACCCAGGCGCGCAAGGTGATCGGCGAGGATTACGGCAACGCCTATGTGCCGGACGCGCCGCGCCAGTACCAGGCCAAGGCCAAGAACGCCCAGGAAGCGCACGAAGCGATCCGCCCGACCGACATGTCCCGCCGCCCCGACAGCATGAGCCGCAAGCTCGATGCCGATCAGGCGCGACTTTATGAGCTGATCTGGAAGCGCACCATTGCGAGCCAGATGGAATCGGCCGAGCTCGAGCGCACCACCGTCGACATCACGGCGAAGGCAGGCTCCCGCACGCTGGAGCTCCGGGCCACCGGCCAGGTGGTCAAGTTCGACGGCTTCCTCGCGCTCTACCAGGAAGGCCGCGACGACGAGGAGGACGAGGACTCCCGCCGCCTGCCCGCGATGAGCCCGAACGACGCGCTCAAACGGCAGAGCCTGTCCGTCACCCAGCATTTCACCGAGCCGCCACCACGCTTCTCCGAGGCTTCCCTGGTCAAGCGCATGGAAGAACTCGGCATCGGCCGGCCCTCGACCTACGCCTCGATCCTCCAGGTCCTGAAGGACCGCGGCTACGTCAAGCTGGAGAAGAAGCGCCTGCACGGCGAGGACAAGGGCCGCGTCGTGATCGCGTTCCTCGAGAGCTTCTTCGCTCGCTACGTCGAATATGATTTTACGGCCGGCCTCGAGGAGCAGCTCGACCGCATCTCCAACAACGAGATCTCCTGGCAGCAGGTGCTGAAGGATTTCTGGACCGGCTTCATCGGCGCCGTCGACGACATCAAGGATCTGCGCGTCGCCCAGGTGCTCGACGTGCTCGACGAGATGCTCGGGCCGCACATCTACCCGCCCCGTGCCGACGGCGGCGACGTCAGGCAGTGCCCGAACTGCGGCACCGGCCGGCTCAATCTGAAGGCCGGCAAGTTCGGCGCCTTCGTCGGCTGCTCGAACTATCCGGAGTGCCGCTACACCCGCCAGCTTGCCGCCGATGGCGAGGCCAGCGCCGACCGTTCGCTCGGCCAGGATCCCGACACCGGCTTCGATGTCTGGGTCAAGGCGGGCCGGTTTGGTCCTTATATCCAGCTCGGCGAGCAGAAGGATTATGCGGAAGGCGAGAAGCCGAAGCGCGCCGGCATTCCGAAGGGCACCTCGCCCGGCGATGTCGAGCTCGAGCTTGCGCTGAAGCTGCTGTCGCTGCCGCGCGAGATCGGCAAGCATCCGGAGACCGGTCAGCCGATCACCGCCGGCCTCGGCCGCTTCGGGCCGTTCGTCAAGCATGAGAAGACCTATGCCAGCCTGGAAGCCGGCGACGAGGTGTTCGACATCGGCCTCAACCGCGCGGTGACGCTGATCGCGGAAAAGGTCGCCAAGGGCCCGAGCCGCCGCTTCGGCGCCGATCCCGGCAAGGCGATCGGCGATCATCCCTCGCTCGGCACGGTCACCGTGAAGAGCGGCCGCTACGGCGCCTATGTCACCGCGGGCGGCGTCAATGCGACGATCCCCGCCGAGTTCGAAAAGGACACCGTCACGCTTGCACAGGCGATCGCGCTGATCGACGAGCGCGCGGCCAAGGGCGGCGGCAAGAAGCCGAAGAAGGCAGCGAAGCCGGCCAAGGCCAAGAAGACTGCAGAGAAGACTGCGGACGGCGATGACGCCGCGCCGAAGAAGAAACCGGCCGCGAAGAAGGCGGCCAAATCGAAAACTGAATCCACCAGCAAGGCGCGCGCAGCCGTGTCGTCGACCGCAAAAACGTCGCCGACCAAGGCCGCCGCCCCCAAGGCCCCGGCCAAGAAGAGTGCCGGCAAGACTTGAGATCAAGAATTAGAGGTTAAGTGAAACGCAAGAATGACCGTGGCTTTCCCGACAGGCAAGCCATCGTCGCCTTCATCAAGGCAAATCAAGGAAACGTCGGCACCCGCGAAATTGCGCGCGAGTTCGGCCTGAAGAACGCCGATCGCGTTGAGCTCAAGCGCATATTGCGCGAGCTCGCCGACGACGGAACCATCAAGAAGAAGCGCCACAAGGTGTCCGAGCCGGACGCGCTGCCGCCGACGCTGGTCGCCGATATTACCGGCCGCGACCAGGACGGCGAATTGATCGCCTCCCCCACCGAATGGGACGAGGTCGAAAGCGGCGAGCCCCCCAAAATCCGCATCCAGATGCCGCGCCGGCCAAAGCCGGGCACCGTCGCCGGTGTCCGCGACCGCGTGCTGCTGCGCGTCGAGCGCACGGACGAGACCGAAGGCCCGGCCTATCGCGGCCATATCATCAAGGTCTTCGACAAGGCCAAGAGCCGCATCCTCGGCGTGTTCCGCGCGCTTCCCGAAGGCGGCGGACGGCTCGTCCCCGTCGACAAGAAGGCCGCCGACCGCGAGCTGAACATCGCCCCGGCCGACACACACGGCGCGCAGGACGGCGATCTCGTCAGCGTCGACATCGTCCGCACGCGCAGCTTTGGACTGGCGTCCGGCCGCGTGAAAGAGAAGCTCGGCTCGGTCAAGTCGGAGAAGGCGATCAGCCTGATCGCGATATACGCCCACGACATCCCGCTGCAATTCTCTCCCGCCGCGATGCGCGATGCGGAAGCGGCGGAGCCGGCCAATTTGAAGGGCCGCGAGGATTGGCGCGACGTGCCGCTTCTCACCATCGATCCCCCCGACGCCAAGGATCATGACGACGCGGTGCATGCTGAGGCCGATCCCGATCCCAACAACAAGGGCGGCTTCATCGTCAACGTCGCCATCGCCGACGTCAGCTTCTACGTACGCCCGGGCAGCGCGCTCGACCGCGACGCGCTCGATCGCGGCAACTCGGTCTATTTCCCCGACCGCGTCGTGCCGATGCTGCCCGAGCGCATCTCCAACGATCTCTGCTCGCTGGTGCCGGGCGAGCCGCGCGGCGCGCTCGCGGTGCGCATGGTGCTCGGCCCAGACGGCCGCAAGCGCTCGCACAGCTTCCACCGCATCCTGATGCGCTCGGCCGCCAAGCTGAGCTACGCGCAGGCGCAAGCCGCGATCGACGGACGGCCGGATGACACCACCGGTCCCCTGCTCGATCCGATCTTGAAACCGCTCTACGCCGCCTATGCCTGCGCCAAGCGCGCGCGCGACGAGCGCGATCCGCTCAATCTCGACCTGCCCGAGCGCAAGATCCTCCTGAAGAGCGACGGCACGGTCGACCGCGTCGTGGTGCCGGAACGTCTCGACGCGCACAAGCTGATCGAAGAGTTCATGATCCTCGCCAACGTCGCGGCGGCCGAGATGCTGGAGAAGAAGTCGCTCCCGCTGATCTACCGCGTGCATGACGAGCCGACCTTGGAGAAGGTCCACGCGCTCGCGGAATTCCTGGAGACGCTCGACGTTCCCTTCGCCAAATCAGGCGCGCTGCGTCCCACCACGTTCAACCGCGTGCTGGCCCAGCTCGAAGGCCATGATTACTATCCGCTGGTCAGCGAGGTCGTGCTGCGTGCCCAGGCGCAGGCCGAATACTCTTCCGAGAACTACGGGCACTTCGGCCTGAATTTGCGCCGCTACGCGCATTTCACCTCGCCGATCCGCCGCTATGCCGATCTCGTGGTACATCGCGCGCTGGTCCGCGCGCTCGGTCTCGGCGAAGGCGCGCTGCCCGACAGCGAGACGCCGGAAACCTTAAGCGAGGTCGCGGCCCACATATCGGTGACCGAGCGGCGCGCGATGAAGGCGGAGCGCGAGACCGTCGACCGGCTCATTGCTCATCACCTGGCTGATCGCATCGGCGCCAGCTTCCAGGGCCGCGTCTCCGGCGTCACCCGCGCCGGGCTCTTTGTCAAACTGGCTGAAACTGGCGCCGACGGCCTGATCCCGATCCGATCCCTCGGCACGGAATATTTCAACTATGACGAGGGCCGACACGCCCTCGTTGGCACGCGCAGCCGCACCATGTATCAGCTGGGGGACGTGGTCGACGTCCGCCTGATCGAGGCAGCGCCGATCGCGGGCGCGCTGCGCTTCGAGCTGCTGTCGTCCTCCAGTGAGACCGCGCCGCGCGAACGCAGACCATCCGGTCCGCAGCGCCGCCCCTCCTTCAAGGCACATCCCGGACGCAGCCCGGATAGAAAACGCAAGCCGCCGAAGCCAAAATCCGGCAAGCCGAAGAAGGGCCAGGGAAAGAATAAGGGAAAGAACAAGGGCAAAGGCGGCGGTAAAAAGGGCAAAGCATGGTGACGATGAGCACGGCCCCAAAAATCTGGACGCGCGAGACGGGTCTCGTCGAGAAGCGCGATCTCTGGACGGCGATGAAGCGCGGCTTTCGCGGCCGCTGCCCGCGCTGTGGCGAGGGCAAGCTGTTCCGCGCCTTCCTGAAGACCGCAGACGATTGCGTCGAATGCGGCCTCGATTTCACGCCGCACCGCGCCGACGATCTGCCCGCCTATCTCGTCATCGTCATCGTCGGTCACATCGTGGTGCCCACGATCCTCTGGATCGAGACCAATTACACGACGCCGGTCTGGCTCAGCTTCGCGGCCTATCTGCCCTTCACCTTCGTCGCCTCGCTCGCGCTGCTGCAGCCGGTCAAGGGAGCTGTGGTCGGCTTGCAATGGGCTCTGCGCATGCACGGGTTTGACGACAACCCTCCGGATGGTATTCCGCCTGTGTAAGCAAGAAGCAAAAAGCGTTTGGGTGAGGACATGACGGATATTGCGCAAGTCGCGGAGAAGGCCAAGGTCCACGAGGAGAAGGAAGCCGATCACCATCCCTATTTCCGCCCGAGGGACGCGGCGACGCTGATCCTGGTCGACCGCAGCGGCGCCATTCCGAAAGTGCTGGTCGGCAAGCGCCACGACAAGGTGGTGTTCATGCCCGGCAAGTTCGTCTTCCCCGGCGGGCGCGTCGACAAGGCCGACTATCGCGTGCCCTGTGCCGCGCCCATCACGGCCGAGTTGGAGGCCAATCTCGCCAAGGGCAGCCCGAAGACGCCGGCCTCGCGCGCGAAGTCGCTCGCCATCGCCGCGATCCGCGAGGCCTGCGAAGAAACCGGCCTCTGCCTCGGGCGCACGGCCGAGGGCAAAGTGACAAAGCTCGACGGCCCCTGGAAGCCGTTCGCCGATGCGGGCCTGCTGCCCGATCCCTCCAGCCTGTTCCTGATCGCGCGCGCGATCACACCGCCCGGCCGCGTCAAGCGGTTCGACACGCGCTTCTTCACGGCGGACGCCTCCGCGATCGCCCACCGCGTCGACGGCGTGATCCATGCCGATGCCGAACTGGTCGAGCTGGTCTGGGTCGAGCTCGGCTCCAAGCCGCTGGCCGATTTGCATCCGATGACGCGCAACGTGCTCAACGAGCTCCATACCCGCCTTGCCACCGGCCCGCTGCGCCACGATGCGCCAGTGCCGTTCTTCCATTTTTACGGCGGCAAGATGCAGAAGGATATTTTGGGCTAGTCAGTCCGCGTCCGGCTCGGTGCCGACATAATCGCGCGCCGGCAGCTTGAGGACGCGGCCGATCTCGCTTGCGAGCTGATCCGCCTCCTCACGACGCGTGAAGCTCTGAAGCGTGATCGGCTCGATGCCCTTGTTGCCGCAGAGATTGACGTCGTACGTCGTCAGATCCGTGTCGTAGTCGTCGATGACGCTGATGAAGTGATAGTCGGCGAGATTGCGCGACGAGCGAATGTTCAGCGGGCCGAACTGCCTGGTGATCTCGATCTGGCGCAGCGTCTCGTTGAGCACGACGAAGTAGCGGAACGTCAGCAGGATGATGCCGGGGATGCCGACGAGCAGCCCGAACCCCGTGAACACCAGCACCGGCACGAGATCGTCGGCGAGCCTTCCAAAACCGAAAAAGTCCTGGCGCAGTCCGAGCGCAACGTTCCACAGCAGATAGCCACTCGCCGCCAGCAGCGGCAGCGACAACAGCCGGCCGACCCATGGCATGGGCCGGTCGATGCAGACGATGCCGCCGTCCACGGTCATTGCGCCGGCCATGAAGGGTCTCCTCGCGGGGTCATGGCTTGGTCGGCGCGAGCAGCGGATTGGTTCGAAGAGACGCCTCGATGCGGGGCTGGACAAGCCGCTCTGGGTCGAGCTCGGCTCAAAAGCGCTCGCCGATCTGCATCCGATGACGCGCAACCTGCTCAACGCGACAGCCCGCTCCGCCGCGATGCGCCGGTGCCGTTCTTCCATTTCTATGGCGGAAAGATGCGACGAGATGTGCTAGGTGAAGGAAAGAGCGCTTAAAACAACCGGAGGATCGGATGATGCGCTTCGTAAGGCCTCTGCTCGCTTCCGTGGCGTTGTACAGCCTGCTCTCGCCGCCCGCCCATGCGGAGCTCGACGTCGCCAGATTGAAGCAAACCATCGAGACCGCCTTCGAGAGCGAATACCCGAAGCTCGACGCGCTCTATAAGGACATCCACGCCCATCCCGAGATTGCCTTCCAGGAGGAGAAGACCGCGGCGAAACTCGCCGGCGAGATGCGTGCGATTGGTTTTGAAGTCACCGAGCACGTCGGCAAGACGGGCCTTGTTGCCATCTACAGGAACGGTGACGGTCCCACCATCATGGTTCGCACCGAGCTCGATGCGCTGCCCATGGAGGAGAAGACCGGCCTGCCCTATGCCAGCCGCGACAAGCAGATCTGGCAGGGCCGCGAGACATTCGTCGCCCATAGCTGCGGCCATGACATCCACATGGCGAGCTGGGTCGGCACGGCGAAGACCCTGGTCGGCATCAAGGACCAGTGGCACGGTACGCTGATGTTCATCGCGCAGCCCGCCGAGGAAGAGGTCGCGGGCGCGAGGGCGATGATCGCCGATGGCCTGTTCACCCGCTTTCCGAAACCCGATGCGGGATTTGCCCTGCACGACGGCAGTGGAGCCTACGGCTCCGTGACCTACAGGGTCGGGGTCGGATCGTCGAATGTCGACGGTCTGTTCATCAGATTCGTCGGCCGCGGCGGCCATGGCGCGATCCCGCAGGCGACGATCGATCCCGTGATGATGGCATCGCGCTTCGTCGTCGACGTCCAGAGCGTGATCAGCCGCGAGAAGGACCCGACCGAATTCGGCCTTGTCACCATCGGCGCGATCCACGCCGGCACCGCCGGCAACATCATCCCCGACGAGGCCAGGGTGATCGGCACGATCCGCAGCTTCAAGCCGCAGGTGCGCGCGAGGATGCTGGCCGGGATCGAGCGGACGGCGAAAGCGGTGGCGGCGATGGCGGATGCACCGGCGCCTGAAATCCACATCGACGAAGGGACCAAGGCGGTGGTAAACGATGCCGCTGTGGTCGGCCAGGCCGAGCGGGTGCTGAAAGCGGCCTTCGGCGACAAGTTCAACGTCAGCCCGGCGAACACGACCAGCGAAGACTATTCGGAATATGTCAACGCCGGCGTGCCGTCGATGTTCTTCAACATCGGCGTTTATGAGCCCGACCGCGTCGCCGCCGCGCGCAATGGCAGCGGCCCGCCGCTTCCCGGCAATCACTCGCCGCAATTCGCCCCGGTGCCGAAACCGACCATCCAGACCGGCGTCACCGCGATGACGCTCGCCGTGCTGAGCGCCTTCGATCAAAGGGCCGCCCGGGGGCAGTAGCCCTCTCGCCTCGGTATCTGCGGCTTGATGGATTCTCAGATGCGCAATTGCGCATCGTAGCTCGCGCGATGGGGTGCGCCCCGGAATGACGCGAACGTGCTGAGGTTTGATCGAAAAACGAAAAAATCTTCCCGTTTCCCCCAATGGCGGAGTTCCGCCGCATGCCTATGTCTTCCCGAGCGTCACCAAGAACGGACACCGGGCGATGGCACAACGGCAACTCAAGCTTGGCGCGTTCATGCGCCCGATCAGCATCCACACCGGCGCCTGGCGCTATCCCGGGGCCTGGCCTGATGCCAATTTCAACTTCTCGCACATCAAGCAGCTGATCCAGAAGCTCGAGGCCGGCAGGTTCGACGCCTTCTTCATGGCCGATCACCTCGCCGTGCTGAACATGCCGGTCAATGCGCTCAAGCGCAGCCACACCGTGACCTCGTTCGAGCCGTTCACGCTGCTGTCGGCGCTCTCGGCGGTCACCGACCGGATCGGCCTGATCGCCACGGGCTCGACTACCTTCGACGAGCCCTATCACGTCGCGCGGCGCTTCGCCTCGCTCGACCATCTCAGCGGCGGCCGCGCCGGCTGGAATATCGTCACGACATCGAACCCGGACGCGGCGCTGAATTTCGGGCTCGACGACCACATGGAGCATGCCGAGCGCTACAAGCGCGCCCGCGAGTTCTACGATGTCGTCACGGGCCTCTGGGACTCGTTCGCCGACGACGCCTTCGTGCGCGATGTCGAGAGCGGGCTATTTTTCGATCCCGCGAAAATGCACACGCTCGATCACAACGGCAAATATCTGAAGGTGCGCGGCCCCCTCAACATCGCCCGCCCCGTGCAGGGCTGGCCGGTGATCGTGCAGGCCGGCGCCTCCGAAGACGGCAAGCAGCTCGCGGCAGAGACGGCGGAAGCCGTGTTCACCGGCGGCGGCAGCCTCGCCGACGGACAAAAGCTCTATGCCGACATCAAGGGCCGCATGGAGAGGATCGGCCGCGATCCCGAGCATCTGAAGATCCTTCCCGGTGCCTTCGTGGTGGTCGGCGACAGCGTCGATGAGGCCAAAGAGAAGCGCACGCTGCTCGACAGCCGCGTGCATTACGACAGCGCCATCGCCTCGCTCTCGGTCATCCTCGGCACCGATGCCTCGGGCTTCGATCCGGACGGCCAACTGCCTGACATCCCCGAGACCAACGCCAGCAAGAGCGGCCGGCAGCGCATGGTCGACCTCGCCAGGCGCGACAAGCTCACCGTGCGCCAGCTCGCCCAGCGCGTCGGCGGCTATGGCGGGCTGTCCTTCGTCGGCACGGCCAAAACCATCGCCGACCAGATGGAGGAATGGCTGGTCGGGCGCGGCTCCGACGGCTTCAACATCATGTTCCCGTTCCTGCCCGCCGGCCTCGACGATTTCGTCGACAAGGTCGTCCCGGAGCTGCAGCGGCGCGGGATTTTCCGGAAAGAGTATGAAGGGCCCACTTTGAGGGAGAATCTGGGCCTGCCGCGGCCGAAAAACCGGTTCTTCGAGGGGTAATCGGGCCGTTTTGGGGGGCTTTTGCCGCCTGAAACCTTGACATCAGGCGGTTTCTGGCTAGGTTGCCGGCCAACGCGGGCCGTTTGGCCGGCTCCAGATTCCCTTCATTCCTGAGGTTCTGAACATGGCCAAAGCGGTCACCATCAAGGTCAAGCTCGTGTCCTCGGCCGACACCGGCTTCTACTACGTCGCCAAGAAGAATTCGCGCACCATGACCGACAAGCTGGTCAAGAAGAAGTACGACCCGGTCGCGCGCAAGCACGTCGAATTCCGCGAAGCCAAGATCAAGTAAGATCGCGGACAAGCGTTGAAGAGTTTTGCGGGGCCCTTTCGGGCCCCGTTTTATTTTGGACTGCGTGTCCCGGACGCGCTGCAGCGTGCAACGCTGCTGCGCAGAGCCGGGACGCAGAACGCGATACGCGACGCTGCGGGCCCCGGCTCTGCAGCGCACTGCACCGGACGATGCTTCGCATCGCCGGGAGCGATGCGCTGCGTCCGTGGCACGAGAACGAATTGACGTTCTCCACTTTCTCTTGACCACTCGGCCAATCTTTGGGCAGAGGTCATCACCTCAACCCTCGGTTGCCCAATCTCAAATGTCTGTTACCGTGCACTTACCGGCACGGAATTTCCGTCCGGATTTGGGAAGGACATGGTCATGAGATTGTCATCGAGCCTTGTCGTGCCTTCAACCATCGCTGTCTTGTCAACCGCCCTGCTGTGCGCCCCGGCCGCATCGCAAATCCCGACAGGCCCCGCCGCCACGCTACCCCCTGTCACGGTCGATGCGCCGAAACAGGTGGCAAGGCCGCACGTGTCGGAGCGGGGAGCAAATACAGCGGCGCCGCGTCGGACTGTGTCACCCCCGCGAACGGCAACCGCGCGCACGCCTTCCTATGCACCGGGTTCTGTGATGGGGAGGATAGCCAGCCTGGAGAGAGTCGCCAGCAGCTGCAACGGTGGCTGTGCATCAAGCTTCCGGCACGGCAAGGAGCCCTGGATCGGATGCAGCGAGTCGGGCGGCAATGTGAACTATGGACCCTTCTCGCCAACGTGCCGAGATACCATCACCCATTCATCCTACGAGAATTGCGTCGAGACGAAGGTGTTCCTGGGCGAGTTTCGAAACCGAGCCCACTGGTTTTGCAGCAGCCTGCAGGCCGGCAACAGGTTCAAGGTCGCCGATCTCAAGCGCCCAGGACATCGCTAGTCCATACCGCTCGCCGATTGCTGCAAGCACGTATCCCGATCCGTCATCCTGAGGTGCGAGTGGCGCGATGCAAGAGCATCGCGCCGGGAAGCCTCGAAGGATGAACGGTCGAGATGCAGCCGCGCCGTCGCCCTTCGAGGCTCGCCGAAAGGCGAGCACCTCAGGGTGACGGTGTAAGCCCAGAAGCCTACGCCGCCTTCAACACCGGCGACGGAGGTTGCGACGGCCGGAGCAGCGCGAACGCGACCTGCACGATGCCGCCGGCTAAACCCAGCGCGACGCCGATGCGCCAGGCCATGGTGTAGGAGCCGAGCGCGTCGTAGAGCACCCCACCGCCATAGGCGCCGAGGAAGCTGCCGATCTGGTGGCTCATGAAGGCGAGGCCCTGGATCATCGCCTGCCAGCGCAGGCCGAACATCTCGGCGACCGCGCCCGCGACCAGCGGGCCGACGCCCATCCACAAGAAGCCCATGATCGCGCCGAACAGCAGCGTCGAGAACGGCGTTGCCGGCAGCATGAAGTACCAGGCGAGCGCTAGCGAGCGCAGGATGTAGATCGCCCCCAGCAGCGCCAGCTTGTTCCAGCGCTGGCCGGCCCAGCCGAAGAACAGCGAGCCGAGCACGTTGAAGCCGCCGATCATGCCGAGCGTCTGCGCGCTCAGCATCGGATCGAGGCCGCAGATCGCGAGGTATGACGGCAGATGCGTGGTGAGGAAGACCAGCTGCATGCCGCAGACGAGATAGGCGCAGGTCATCACCACGAAGGAGGCATTGCCGAACGCGGTCCTCGCCGCGGTCGCAGCCGTGGCATCGTCGATCTCGTCGGCGGCCGGCTTAGGCAGCGGGACCTGGTCGACGCGTCCCGCATACCACGCGGCCGGAATCATCAGCACTGACATGACGACGAAGCCGGCAAGCCCGACGCGCCAGCCAAACCCCTCATTGAGCATCTGCCCGATCGGCGCCGACAGCAGCGCGCCGAGCGAACCCGCGCCGGAGACGATGCCGAGCACGGTCGAGCGCACCGTCGCAGGAACAGCGCGTGCCGCCACCGACATCGCGATCGCGGCCGCGGTGCAGGCCAGCGATGTGCCGATCAGCACGCCCGCGCCGATCATGATGCTGGGAAGCCCGTTCGCGGTCGCCGTCAGAATGAGGCCTGCGATGTACATCAGCGCGCCGACGATCATGATCGGGCGAAAGCCGTAGCGCACCGTCATCGCGCCGGCGAGCGGCTGGAGAAAGCCCCAGGCGAGGTTCTGCACCGCCAGCGCCAGCGTGAAATCCGAGATCGAAATGTGGATGTCGTGAGTCAGCGGCTGCATGAAGATGCCGAGGCTCTGCCGCAGCCCCATGCTCAGCGTCAGCATGATCGATGCGCCGATCAGGATGGGCAATGTCGGACGCAGGACCTGCAGCAGGGGCATTTTCGTCTCCCTTTTGGGCACGGCGCAAATGCCGTCGTCTGAAATATCGGTTGATTTTGGTTACACAGACCTGTGTACTTAGGCTATGTTGGGCGCCAGCTGTCAAGCCAAGAGGATGCGCGTCCCCGCATGGCTCCCCCGCCCGCCCCACAGACGATGAAAGAGCGGATACTCGAGACCGCCGACAAGCTGTTCTATCTGCAGGGCATTCGCGCCATCGGCGTCGACACCATCGCGGCCGAGATCGGCATCTCCAAGCGCACGCTCTACAACCACTTCCCGTCCAAGGACGCGCTGATCGCGGCCTACCTCGAGCGCCGCTTCGTGCACGCGCGCCCCTCCGACAAGCCGCCGGCCGAGCAGATCCTCGGCACCTTCGATTCGCTGGAGCGCCGGTTTGCGGCCAAGGACTTTCGCGGCTGCCCGTTCGTGAACGCGGTTGCCGAGCTGGGCCCTGCCGACCGCGCCGTGAAAAAGATCGCGGTCGCCTTCAAGGAAAGCCGCCGCCTCTGGTTTCGCGACCGCCTCAACGAGCTCGGTGTGACCGAGGCGGATGCGCTCGCAACGCAGCTGGTGCTGCTGGTCGACGGCTCGATCGCGCAGGACCTCGTGCGGGACGATCCGGCGATAGCGCGTGCGGCGAAGGAGGCGGCGAAGGTGCTGCTGCGGAATGCTGGCGTGGATGTGGGCGGCGGCGCGCGGAAGCCGGTGCAGGGACGCAAACGCGCGCCGCGATAGCAGCGGGCGCCGGACCACGGCGCCATCACTTGTTCGCGGGCGCCGCCGTTTCGCTGCGGCGCAGCCTCTGCTGCCAGAAGTTCGCTCCAGCGCATCAAAAATTGGGCTGGAGCGCACTGGTCTGCCGGACCCGGAATTTCTTGTCCTCAAACCGGAGTTGCCGCGCTAAACAGGCAAGGCGATTTTCGTCGTGCCTGCCGCCCCGCAACCTAGACCGTCGAAACCGAGCGATGTCAGGATGAACCGGATCACTTTCAGCTCGGATCAGCTTCCGGCGGGCCTCGGCGACGCCGCGCGGTTCGGGCATTGGCATGAGCAATTCGAGGCGCTCACCTGCTGCGTCGACTATTCGCGCTTCGAGGACTGCGTGTTTCGCGCTCAATTTCAATTCGCGCAGTTTTCCGATGTGCGCGTTGCGTTGTTCGACGGAACGCTCAAACGATTTGCCCGGTCCAAAAGCGCCATCGCGCGCGGCCCTGACGACGATTTTTGCCTGTTGCTCAATCGCGGGACGTCACAGCTGCAACTGTCGCAGTTCGGCCGGGATGCGGCGGCCGGAGCCGGTGGCGCGTTCCTCGGGACCAACGGCGCGACCGCCGAGATGGTGGTCGAGGCACCAGGGGAATGGGCGACGGTGACGATCGCCCGCGACCGTCTGCTGCAGCTCGTTCCTCGCGCGGACGATCTGATGGCAAGGCCACTCGATCCCGGCCAACCGGCGCTGCGTCATCTCAAGCGCTATCTGGAGAGCGTGCTCGATCCAGACGACGCCGGCAGCGATCCGGATTTGGACCGGCACATCGGCACCACCGTGCTGGATCTTCTCGCGCTCACGCTGGGCGCCAGCCGCGATGCCGGCGAGGTTGCCACCCTGCGAGGCTTGCGCTCAGCGCGGCTGCGCGAGATTCTTGCGGAGATCAGAGCGAATTTCACCAATCCGACGTTCTCGCCGCGCAGCCTTGCGCAAAAGATCGGATTGTCGCCCCGCTACATCCAGGTTCTCCTGCAGGAGACCGGCGAGAGCTTCACCGAGCGCGTGCTGGAGTTGCGGCTCCAAAGCGCAAGGGCGGCGCTCACCTCGCGTCAGCACGGCCGGCTCAAGGTGAGCGAGATCGCCTACGCCTGCGGCTTCAACGATATCTCGTATTTCAACCAGGCCTTCCGTCGCCGCTTCGGCGCCTCGCCGACCCAGTTCCGCGGATCGGCATGATCGGCGGAAGCCGTCGCGCAAGCCATTGATTTGGCTCACGCCGGCTACTGTGCATGGGGTTGTTTTCGCAATTTTGCGCAGCCGGCCCTCACGCCGCCTGCGACACCACCCGATTGCGCCCGTCGTGCTTGGCGCGATACAGCGCGGTGTCGGCGCGCTTGAGGACGTCGGCGACCGCCTCGCCCTTCTGCTCCAGCGTGGTCAGGCCGATCGAGATCGTGACCTCGATGCGCTTGGCGCCTTTGTGGATCGCGAACGGCTCGCCCGCGATCGAACGGCGCAGGCGCTCGGCGACCATGCCGGCGACGTGGAGATCGGTCTCCGGCATGACGATGACGAACTCCTCGCCGCCGTAGCGGCAGGCCAGATCAATGCCGCGGATCGACTTGCGCACGCGCACGGCGAATTCGCGCAGCACGTCGTCGCCGGCGTCGTGGCCGTAATTGTCGTTGATGGACTTGAAGAAGTCGATGTCCAGGATCATCAGCGCCAGCGGCTTGCCGCGGGTCGCGGCCTGCTCGGCGAGCGTCGCCAGATGGCTCTCCATGTAGCGGCGATTGTGCAGGCCGGTGAGCGCGTCCGTGATCGCCATCTCGATCGAGTTCTGCACGTTGTCGCGCAGATGATCGGTGTAGCGGCGGCGGCGGATCTGGGTGCGGGCCCGCGCCAGAAGCTCGATCTTGTCGATGGGACGCAGCAGATAGTCGTTGACGCCGATCTCGAGGCCGCGGAGCAGCCGCGTCGAGTTCTCGGGGTCGGCGATCGCAAGGATCGGCACATGGCGCGTGCGCTCCAGCGAGCGCGCCTGGCTGCACAGGCGGAGGCCGTCGAAATTGTTGAGGTCGAGCGAGACGATCAGCAAATCGTAATTGCCCTCGGCGGCGTGGAACAGCGCCTCCGTCGGGTTCGGCTCGACGTCGATGGTGTGCTCGGCGGCGAGGATCGTCGCCAGCCGCTCGTAGGAGGACGGACGGTCGTCCACCAGCAGGATGCGGCCGCCCTTGCCGGTGTCGGCCACGGCGCTGCGCTCGGGCGCCTGCATGCCGATCTCGAGCGAGGTGATGGCGCGCATGCGCAGCTCATCGGTCATCATCTTCAGCCGCGTCAGCGAGCGCACCCGCGCGATCAGCACGACGTCGGAGACGGGTTTGGTCAGGAAGTCATCGGCGCCCGCTTCCAGCCCCCGGTTGCGGTCGGACGGACTGTCGAGCGCCGTCACCATGACGACAGGAATGTGGTGCGTGGCCGGATCGGTCTTGAGGCGGCGGCAAACTTCAAAGCCGTCGATGTCGGGCATCATCACGTCGAGCAGGATGATGTCGCATTCGGCGCGTTGACAGATCGCCAGCGCCTCGGTGCCGTTCGAGGCGGTCATCACGTCGAAATATTCGGCAGAGAGGCGGGCCTCGAGCAGCTTGACGTTGGCAGGGACGTCATCGACGACCAGGATACGCGCGGACACTGTGAACTCACTTCCTATCCGATAAAACGCCGGACCGTCTCAATGAATTTGCCGACCGAGATCGGCTTGGACAAATAGGCCTCGCAGCCGCCCTCGCGGATGCGCTCTTCGTCGCCCTTCATCGCGAACGCCGTGACCGCGACGACGGGAATGGCGCGCAGCTCCGGATCGTCCTTGATCCAGCGCGTCACCTCGAGCCCGGAGACCTGCGGCAATTGGATATCCATCAGCACGAGGTCGGGCCGCATCTTGCGAACGAGGTCGAGCGCCTCGTAGCCGTTGCTGGTGCCGGAGGTCTGGTAGCCGTGCGCCTCCAACAGGTCGCGGAAGAGCTTCATGTTGAGCTCGTTGTCTTCCACGATCAGGACGGTCTTAGCCATCCCGCCCTCCTGATTGGTCCGCAGACCCATACATGTAACGCCTCAGGCGCCGCTCGCCGGCGCTTCGAAAACTGGATTCAAACTAGCCTCAGATTCGCTTGAGTTTCGTTAAACCCGAGGGTCGACTTTCTACGATGTGGTTTCCAGTTGCTTGCCTGGGGTCGGAAGACTCAGGGCCGAGACTCGGGCATGATGATTCCAAATTAGAGACCGAAAGTTAACGGAAAGGCAAACCGTCCCCTTGAAAAAGCCTGTTCACAACCCCCGCGAAGTCGCTGAAATCGTTGCGATTCAGGCGCTCTCTTTCGTTGCGAGCGATCCCGAGCGGCTGGGCCTGTTTCTGGCCGAGACAGGGGTCGGTCCGGAGACCCTGCGCAATGCCGCCGCGGACCCCAATTTCCTGCTCAGCGTGCTCGATTTCGTGCTGCGCGATGACGCCACTGTGAAGGCCTTTGCCTCGACCGCGGAACTGCATCCGACCAACGTCGCAGCGGCGCGGCAGGTCCTCGGCGACGCGCTCGGCGACCCCTCCTGGGAGCGCGACGTGCCGTGACCGTTCCCGACCCGGCCGGGCCTCGTTGCTTCTGCCGGGATTGTTCGGCCGATCTGGACATGGGCGTGCGGCGCTGTTCCGCCTGCGGTTCCCCTCGCCTCGTCCGCCACCGCGCGCTCGCGGGCCTGACCATCGCCCATATCGACTGCGACGCCTTCTATGCGACGGTCGAGAAGCGCGACAATCCTGACATTGCCGACAAGCCGGTCATCATTGGCGGAGGAAAACGCGGCGTGGTGTCGGCCGCCTGCTACATCGCCCGCACCTACGGCGTGCGCTCGGCCATGCCGATGTTCAAGGCGCTCGAGGCCTGCCCGCACGCGACCGTGATCCCGCCGGACATGGCCAAATATGTCCGCGTCGGCCGCGAGGTGCGCCAGGCCATGCAGGCGCTGACGCCGCTGGTCGAACCGCTCTCGATCGACGAGGCCTTCCTCGATCTCTCCGGCACCGAGCGGGTGCACGGCATGATCCCGGCAAAGGTGCTGGCGCGCTTTGCCCGCGACGTCGAGCGCGACATCGGCATCTCCGTCTCGGTCGGCCTGTCCTGCAACAAGTTTTTGGCCAAGATCGCCTCCGACCTCGACAAGCCCCGGGGCTTCGCCGCGCTCGACCAGGAGGAAGCGCGCGTGATGCTGGCCGAGAAACCCGTCGGCTTCATCTTCGGCGTCGGACCTGCCACGCAAGAGCGACTGGTGCAGCGCGGTTTCCGCATCATCGCCGATCTGCAAAAGGCCGACGAGATCGAGATGATGCGGCAGTTTCCGAGCGATGGCCGCCGGTTGTGGCGGCTCGCGCGCGGCATCGACGACCGTCGCGTGGAGCCTGACCGGGGCGCCAAGACGATATCGAGCGAAACCACCTTCGAGACCGACATCCGCGATTTCGCGACGCTGGAGAAGATCCTGTGGCGGCTGTGCGAGAAAACGTCCTCGCGCCTGAAGAGCAGCGAACTTGGCGGCTCGACCGTCACGCTGAAGCTGAAAACCGCAGATTTCCGCCAACGCACCCGCTCGCAGTCGATCGCGGCCCCGACCCAGCTCGCCGCAAAGATCTTCTCGATCTGCCGCGAGATGCTGGCCAAGGAGATCGACGGCACCGCCTTCCGCCTGATGGGCGCCGGCGTCAGCGCGCTGCGCGAGGGCTCGCCCGCCGACGACACCGACATGCTCGACCGCCGCGCCGCCCACGCCGAGCGCGCGGTGGACAGCCTGCGCAAGAAGTTCGGCAGCGCCGCCGTGATCCGCGGCATCGCCTATGACGGCCCGGAGAAGGCGCAGGAGTGACCGAGTCCTGCTCAACTCAGTCGCGTTCGAAGATCCGTGCACCCGGATAGACGCGGCGGGCATACTGAACGACCAGCTGCCGATCCTGAGTCTCCAGGAACGGGGTTCGGATCTGACAAGACCCGATGATGAGGTGCCACAAGCCGTTGAGCTTTCGAATGACGACGTTCATTTGAGCTTCCTCGCAGTGACCCGAGTGGACTCAAATTGTAAGAATCTCCCGCCGTCGCTCAATTGTACCAGCGTAAGGTCGGCGTATGAGAAGGCTTAGAGGAGATATACAAAGGTATGTTGGCCAAGGCTTCAGGGGGTGGCCCGTGACAGGAGAACGCGATCTCGACGCGTTGCTGAGCAACATGAAGCCGGAGATGCTGAACGGCACCTTCGTGTTCTGCGAGGTTCCGCTCAACGAACCCATTTCCACGGCACTCAATCCGCTGCTGACGTTTCGCGAGCAGGAAGGAACGACGCTGGTGCTTCTGCGAGAAGAAGCCGAGGCGGCGGGATTGCGCTACGCGTATGCCTCGCGCCTGATCACGCTGACAGTTCACTCGGCGCTCGATGCGGTGGGCTTTTTGGCAGCAATAGCGGCGCGTCTCGCCGAAGCCGGCATCAGCGTGAACGCGGTCTCCGCCTTCCATCACGACCATCTCTTCGTGCCCGCCGACAGGGCCGACGAGGCGATGGCCGTTCTTCAAGCTATGTCGGCAGCAAAGTAGGATGAGTTTCGCTTGCGCTCTACCCATCCTACGCAACCTCAATCCGCGACCGCCACCGCCTCGATCTCGATCAGCCATTCCGGCGCGGCGAGCGCGGAGACGCCGACCAGGGTCGAGGCCGGCGGCTCCATGCCTTCGAAGAAAGCCGAGCGGGCCTTGCCGATGATGGGGCGCAGCTCCGGCTTGTAGTTCACGACGAAGGTCGTGATCTTCACGATGTTGGAATAGCTCGCGCCGGCTGCTTTCAGCGCGTGTCCGAGATTTTGCATCACCTGCGTGGTCTGCGCGGCGATATCGCCCTCGCCGACGATCCGCCCCTCCTCATCGGTCGAGACCTGTCCCGAAATGTAGATGGTGCGCGCGCCGGTGGCGGTGACGACGTGGGAATAAGCGGGATTGTGATGCAGGCCGCTGGGACGGAGATGATCGAGTTTGGGCATGGGTTAGCCTCCCTGGGGTTTTTGATTGGGAGAGAGCGTAGCTGGAGAGGGATCGGAGAGCCAGCCCCGTCATTGCGAGGAGAAAGCTACGAAGGGAGATCTCGTAGGGTGGGCTAAGGCGCATAGCGCCGTGCCCACCATTTTGCAGTTCGCTCGAGAGGTGGTGGGCACGCTACGCTTTGCCCACCCTACGGCGCTGCTCGCGCGGAGAGTTCTGCCCCTCAATTACAGGGCTTGCTGTCCTTGACGTCGAACTTGCCCATCGCGCCGGAAATGACAAAGTCGTTGTAATCGAGCACGAGCTGGCGCGAGACGCCGTTTTCGTAGAGCTCGAACGCCATCGCATAGACCGGCGTCTGCTCGCCCTCTTTCTGCTGGGCCTCGCGGTCGAAATAGCTGACCGTGACGGGCCAGCGCTTAAGCGATTTCATGTGCTCGTCGGAGGTCGACGGATCCGGCGCGGCGGCGCGGTCGGCGGGGATCGGCTGGCCGATCACGGTCAGCGTGTTGTAGACCTTCTGGCCGTCGTCGGAGCCGTCATAGACGGAGAGCTCGAGCAGCGGCTTGCCGTCCTTGGCAGCGGCGATGATGCGCTGGATCTGCTCGGTCGGGAATACGATCTTGCCGTCGAGCGTGAAGCTCTTCGGCGCCGGCAGCTTCAGCTTGACGTTGATGTGGTCGCCGTCGCGCTCGGCCGAACCGTCGACGCGGCCGGCATCCGCCTCGTTCATGCGGGTCTCGATCTTGAAGCGATAGCTTTTGCCCGCGGCGTCTTCCCAGGAATTGGAACGGAGGTCGCTCAGCGTGACCTTGCCCTCGCCGCTGTCGAGCTCGGACACCTGGCGGAATTCAGAGGTGTAGCCCTCGCACGAGCTTCCGGTGAAGTTGTAGAGGATGCGCCCGCGCGCGCTGTTGACCGAATTGGAGCGCGATTTGACGAGGCTGAGGTCATAAAGCGCCTGGTGCGCGAGGAACGGACCGTTGGCGGCCTGCGCGGCGTCGCCAAGGCCTAAATCGCCAAGGCCTAAACCGGCCGCCGCGAGCGCCATTACACCGAGCGAAGTCCGGAAAAGGTGCACCATGTCTGTTCCTTGGGGACGCGTCCTTGGGATGCGCAGATTCGACATTTTAATGACCGTTCCATTGCGTCGCAACTGAGGCCGTTTCACGTAAAGTTGCGGCCCTGCCGTTGAACCTGCGGCCTCGCCTCGGCAAAAGGCGCCTCCTGCGGGTTGCTTGCATGTGGCGGCACGATGGGCGAAACAGGGCGCGGCCGGCCTCCCACGGATGCGCCGGGCGAATGGAATTTCTGGACAACGAGGTCGAACATGGTGGGCACGGTCGAGCAAAAGCTGGCGGAACAGGGCATCAAGCTGCACGAGGCCCCCACCCCCGTGGCCAATTACGTGCCGTTCGTGCGCACTGGTAATTTGCTGTTCGTCTCCGGCCAAGTCTGCTTCGACCCCGCCGGCAAGCTGATCGCCAAGGGCAAGCTGGGCGCCGGCGTCTCGATCGAGGACGGCGCGGCGGCGGCCCGCGGCTGCGCGGTCAATTTGCTGGCCCAGGTCAAGGCGGCGCTCGGCGACCTCGACAAGGTCGTTCGCGTGGTGCGCCTCGGCGGCTTCATCAACTCGGCCCCCGATTTCCTGGATGGGCCGAAGGTGCTCAACGGCGCCTCCGACCTGATGGTCGCCGCCTTCGGTGACAAGGGCCGCCATGCCCGCACCACCGTCGGCGTCGCCTCGTTGCCGGCAGACGCGGCGGTCGAGGTCGAAGGCGTGTTCGAGGTCGCCTGACGCGAATGCGCGCTCCTGATTGGCTGACAGCCCGGCCGCTCGCCCATCGCGGCCTGCACGACATTTCCCGCGGCATTGTCGAGAACATGCCGGGCGCGGTGCAGGCTGCGATCGCGGGCAATTTCTCGATCGAGGTCGACATCCAGCTCTCGGCCGACGGCGAGGCCATGGTGCATCACGACCATGCGCTGGGCCGCCTCACCGAGGCCACCGGCGAGGTCGTGTCGAAGACCGCCGCGGAGCTGAAGGCCGTCAAATTCAAGGACACCGACGAGCGGATGATGTCGCTGTCCGACCTCTGCTCCTTGGTCGCCGGCCGCGTGCCCCTGGTGATCGAGGTCAAGAGCCATTTTGGCGGCGACCGCAAGCTGGTGAAGCGGATGGCCGAGGTGCTGGCGTCCTATGACGGCCCCGCCGTCGGCATGTCCTTCGACCCCGACCAGGTGCTGGCACTGCGCGAGCTGCTGCCCTCCCGCCCGCGCGGCATCGTCGCGCAGCGGACCTATGAGGACGACTATTGGGCGAAGCTGACCCAGGCGCAGCGCGACAGCATGCTGTACCTGCGCCACGGCTTTCAGACCCAGCCCCACTTCGTCGCCTTCAGGGTCGACGACCTCCCGGCCCCCGCCCCCTGGATCGCCCGCAACCTCTTCGGCTGCGCCCTGCTCGGCTGGACCGTCCGCACCCCGGAGCAGCGGACGCGGGTCGGGCAATATGCCGACCAGATGATCTTTGAGGGGTTCGTGCCGTAGGCCTCGCCCGTGTCCCGGACGCGCTGCAACGCGCAAGCGTTGCTGCGCTGAGCCGGGACGCAGAAGGCGGCACGTGACGCAGCGAGTTGGGCCGCGGCTCGGCAGCGCGTCGCTCAAGGGCGCTGCGCTGCGTCCGGGGCACGAGAGCTGTGTTCCCGCCCCCTTGAAGTCACTGCTGCAATGCACGATCTTGGGCAACGATGGCATCATCCGAAATCACGCTCGAGGCCGTACCTTCGATTGGCGAGGTATCCCCGGAGGACTGGGACGCCTGTGCCAACCCCGGCAAATGCAGCGGGCTTGGCACGGGAACCTCATCCGGACTTCCAGGCGATTCCCTCGGCCTCTCAAAACCTGCCTTTAACCCATTCGTCTCACACGCCTTTCTCTCGGCCGTTGAGAAATCGCGTTCGGCGACAATCCGCACCGGCTGGGGACCGCGGCATCTCGTGGCCAAGGTCGACGGCCGCGTCGCTGGTGTCGTGCCCTGCTATCTGAAATCGCACTCCCAAGGCGAATACGTCTTCGACCGCGGCTGGGCGGACGCCTATGAGCGCGCTGGCGGGCGCTACTATCCGAAGCTCCAGGTCTCGGTTCCCTTCACCCCTGCCACAGGCCCGCGGCTGCTGGTCCGCGACGGCGTCGATCGCGAGCCCATCATGGACGCGCTGGCGAGCGGGCTGGTAGCGCTCTGCGGCGTCAGCAAGGCCTCCTCCGTCCACGTCACCTTCGCACAGGAGGCCGAGTGGAAGTTGCTCGCCGAGCACGGCTTCCTGCAGCGTACCGACCAGCAGTTCCACTGGCACAATGAGGGCTTTGCGAGCTTCGACGAATTCCTGGCGACGCTGAACTCGCGCCACCGCAAGTCGATCAAGCGCGAGCGGCGGGATGCGCTGCCCGCCGGAATCACCATCCACTGGCTGACGGGAAAAGACATCACCGAGGACGCCTGGGACGCCTTCTTCGCATTCTACATGGAGACCGGCTCGCGCAAATGGGGCCGGCCCTATCTGACACGCGAGTTCTTCTCGCTGATCGGCGAGACCATGAGCGAGGACGTGCTGCTGGTGATGGTCCGCCGCAACGATCGCTGGATCGCGGGCGCGATCAACTTCATCGGCTCGGACACGCTGTTCGGCCGCAACTGGGGCGCGGTCGAACATCATCCGTTCCTGCATTTCGAAGTCTGCTATTATCAGGCGATCGATTTCGCGATCAAACGCGGCCTCACCCATGT
Source organism: Bradyrhizobium sp. 23AC (assembly GCF_054863025.1). NCBI lineage: Bacteria > Pseudomonadati > Pseudomonadota > Alphaproteobacteria > Hyphomicrobiales > Nitrobacteraceae > Bradyrhizobium > Bradyrhizobium sp. 23AC. The sequence continues at coordinate 27,992 of NZ_JAVAYN010000019.1, read as the reverse complement.
CGAGGCCGGCGCGCAAGGCGAGCACAAGATCGCGCGCGGCTACCTGCCGCGCACCACCCATTCCGCGCACTTCATCGCCGATCCCGGCCTGCGCCGCGCCATCGACGATTACCTCAAGCGCGAGCGCGCCTATGTCGCCGAGGCCGGACGGGAGCTTGCCGAGCTCGGCCCGTTCCGGAAAGGCGCCGACGAGGCGCCTTGACGGTTTGCCGTCGCTGGTGACAGTAAGCGCAAAATTCCAAGCGCAAGTTTCTCGGGGAGCCGCCATGACCGCCTACGACACCAACAACATCTTCGCGAAGATCCTGCGCGGCGAGCTGCCCTGCTCCAAGGTCTACGAGGACGAGCACGTCTTCGCGTTCCTCGACATCATGCCGCGCGTGCCTGGCCACACGCTGGTGGTCCCGAAGGCCCCCGCCCGCAACATCCTCGACATCAAGCCGGACGACTATGCCCATGTCGCCCGCGGCGCGCACAAGATCGCCGCAGCCGCAATGAAGGCATTCAAGGCCGACGGCATCACCATCCAGCAGTTCAACGAGCCCGCCGGCGGACAAGTGGTGTTTCACCTGCACATGCACGTGATGCCGCGCCATGACGGCGTGGCGATGCTCCCGCCGGCCAGCCGCAAGGAAGACGCCAAGGTATTGGAAGAGCACGCGGCGAGGCTGATCGCGGCGTTGAGGGGTTGATGTCATTCCGGGGCGCGCCCCCTTGGCGCGAGCCCGGAATCCATTTCACCACCGACTCTGACGCATGATGAATTCCGGGCTCGCGCCCTCGGCGCGCTCCGGAATGACAGATTACTCCGTCTCGAAATCCCCCGGCTGGGGCGCCGCCAATGGCGTGAACTCGCAGCGGTCGGGCTTGATGTCGATCAGCGGCGTGTTGTCGAGACAGTCGAGCCCGCGCACCAGGATCGCGTTGCCCTCGATGCCGACCAGCTTCACGATCGACGTGCCGATCGGATTGGGACGCACCGGCGAGCGCAGCGAGAAGGTGCCGCGGGTCTTCTCGTTGTTCTTCGGGCTTTGCAGGATGATGTCGCGGCGCGATTGGTCGAGCCAGTAAAGCACTTCGAGATTGCTGTAGAAATCGACGCCCTTGATGGCCGGCACGAACGGCTCGAAGATCTCGAGCCGGCAGATCGGGCCGTCCTGACGCCCCTGCCGCGGCGTCTCCATCCGCGAAGTCCAGGGCGTGCGAATGCGGCCAATGAAGACCAGACCGGCATCCTGCGCGGGCGGCAAATCGATGGCGACCTCGCCCTCGCGGAGCTCGTTTTTACGAACCATATTTCCAATTCCTCGCTGTTGGGCAGCGTTTTAGCCCAACCACCACTTGCCGGCCAGCATGAAGACTTCGCCGGTCACCACGCCCGCAAAGATCGAGCGGCGGGTCAGCAGGAACACGACGAGGCCGGCGGCCACCGCGCCGTAGCGCAAGGTATCAGGCACGCTGGCGAGCGCGCCCGGCGGCTCGACCACGATCTGGGCGATGACGCCGGCGAGGATGGCGGTTGCGACCGCCCGCACCCAGACCAGCAGCTCGGAGCCTTCGTCGATGCCGCCGCCGAACCACAGGCCCAGCATGCGCCAGATCTGGTTGGGAACGACGCCGGCGACGAACAGCACCACCAGCGCGTGCCAGTCGCCGATCGCCTGCGCAAAACTCATGCGCGGACCTCCCGCCACCAATGCACGCCATAGGCGATCGTGCCGGCCACCACCCCGCTGACCAGGATATCGACGCCGGAGTTCATCTTCGCGGCCAGCGGATACAGCAAGATGCCCAGCACCAGCGCGACGACATCGGCGACCTCGCGGCTGTTGCGCGCAGTCGAGAACAGGAAGGACAGCGGCGTCAGCAGCAGGATCGCCGCGCCAAGAGTCTGCGTTAGATTAGCGGCGAGGAAATAGCCGACGGTGTTGGCGACCAGGCACACCGAGACGAGGCCGCAGCCGAGCCCGTGAACGAAGGCGATGCGCCGCTCACGCGGCACCTGCGGCAGGAAGCGGTGGCATTCGACCCACAGCGTCACCGCGGTGAGATGCGCGGCAAAGACCAGCTCGCGCCGTTTCGTTGTCGGCGTGCGCATCAGCGGCAGCACCGAGACCACCATCGGGAACAGCCTGATGGCGCTGACGGTGACTGCAATCGCCGACTGGATGACGGTGGCGCCGGAGCCGAGTGTGGTGATCAGGATGATCTGTGCCGGCCCTGCCCACACGAACAGCGTCGAGGCGAGCGCCCAGACCAGGCTGAAATGGGTGTCATGGGCCAGCGCGCCGATGCCGAGATAGGTCACGAACAGCACGATGGTGAGGATCGTCTGCGTGATCGAGCGCAGCCCCCAGCCGAAGGCACGCCAGGGACTATTCCATTGCGGTGAATCGAGCGGAGGAAGCGCCACGGAGTTTTTTGGCCGGGTTGCGGAATCGTGCCCGCATAACGGGTGAGACGGCGGCTCGCGTCAAGGAAACACGTGGCGGGGCTGGCATGCGCGACACACCCACCGTTGTCATTCCGGGCTCGCGCCCAAAAGGCGCGCCCCGGAATGACGAGAGGCGCTATCCGCTCACACCTCGGTTCTTCAGCACGAAGCACGCGCCGCCGGCCTTCCTGATCCGGTTACAGAGATCATCCGCCTCGCTGCGCGTGTCGGCGCCGATGCGCACCTGGTAGAAGGCGCGCGTGCCGCGGCTGCGCATCACTGAACTCAGCAGGCTCGGATCACGCTCGCCGATCGCGGCACCGAGCCGCGTGACGGCGCGGGAATACATCGCCAGTGCCCTGTTGCGATCGAAGCCGGCGGCGAGCTGCACGCCCCAGACCTTTGCGGCCGCAAGCTCGACATGCTGCTCGAGCTCGGCGACGAAAGCATTCGGCGCGCGCTTGAGCAGCGCCATCAGGTCGCGACAGCTCGTCGGCGGCGCGCTCGGCGGGCCCTTGCCGGTCGCTCCTGCCTTGGCCCAGGCATCGACGCTCGTGCCGGTGATGGCCAAGACATAGTTGCGGGTCTGCTCCGGCATGCCGCCGGTGCCGGCGAGCCATTCCTGCACGCGCCGCGGACCTGCGTTGTAGGCGGCGGCCGCAAGGCCGAGATTGCCGAACTGGTTGCGTAGCTCGTTCAAGAACTCTGCCGACTTCGGCAATGCCTGCACCGGATTGAACGGATTGAGCAGCCCGCGCTCGCTCGCGGTGCCCGGCATGAACTGCGCGATCCCCTGTGCGTGCTCGCCGCTGCGTGTCGTCGGGCCTACCGCGTCGGCCTGGAAGCGGCTTTCCTGCCAGATCACCCGGGCGTAAGAATTCCAGCGGGAGATTGGCATCGCGCGCGGCGGCCTCGATGATCAGGCAGATCGACTCCCGCGTGTCGCTCTCGCGTGCCGAATCGGGCGATGGCGACGGCTTTGCGGGGGCTTCGGGGCCGAGCTGCGTGGGAGGAACCGGTGCGTCCTCGGCCAGCGCCGGCGTGCAGACGAACGCTGCCACGAGCAACTGCCAGATCAGCTTCTGGACCCCACCAAGCTGCATTTCGCTCCAAGCCCTTGAACTCGGGCCCCAAGGCAACTAGCAACGGCCGGAACAATCAACGCTGAGCTCGGCCAAAATGCGGACAATCTATTTTGATCTCGACGGCACACTCACCGATCCAAAGCCCGGGATCACCGGTTCGATCCAGTATGCCCTGAAAAAACTCGACCAGCCGGTCCCGAGCCAGGACGAGCTGACCTGGTGCATTGGGCCGCCGCTGCATGCCAGCCTGAAGAGGCTCGTCGGAACCGACGAACTTGCTGACCGGGCGCTGCTACTCTACCGCGAGCGGTTTTCCGAGGTCGGCCTGTTCGAGAATGCGCTCTATCAGGGCATCCACGACACGCTCGCCGCGGTGGCCGCAACGACGCCGCGCATGTTCGTGGCGACCAGCAAGCCCGCGGTCTACGCCACCCGCATCGTCGATCATTTCGGCCTGAAGCCGTACTTCGAGCGCGTGTTCGGCTCCGAGCTCGACGGCACCCGCGTCGACAAGCGCGACCTGCTGCGCTACGCGCTCGACGAGACCAAGGTCGACGCGAGCAGCGCCATCATGATCGGCGACCGCAGCCACGATGTGATCGGCGCCCGCACCAACGGCATGACCGCGATCGGCGTGCTCTATGGCTATGGCAGCGAGACCGAGCTCAGGGACGCCGGCGCGCATCACATCTGCGCCGCGCATCCCGAGCTGCTCGGCCACTGCGTGGCCTAGGCGCTAACCATCTCGACCGCCGCAAGCATCCCCGTCTTGGGATGGCAGTTCAGATATTCGAAGAACTGCTCGTCGGCGGCCGCCACCGTGACCTCGTGGTAGAGCCGCAGCTTGGCTGACGGGCCGAGCGTCGACAGATATTTCATCGCCGCACCAAAAATCCTGACATGGGTCGGATGCGACTCCGCCCAGCGTTCGAGCGCCGCCAGACTCTTCCACCAGCTCTGGCCGTAGGACTTTTCGCTCACGCTGCCATCAGCGTGGAGCACCTGCATGTAGCGGTTGGCATAGCAGCCGATAGCAAGACCCTCGTCGCGCAGGAAATCCATGCCTTCGCGCAGCACCGGCTCGACGTCGTCGAGATAGAGCTTTCGCTCCGATGCCTCGGTATCGCTCCAGTCCTGCCCGGAACGGATCAGGCAGAGATTGTCGTGCGGCCTCACGCGTAGCCGCCCGCCGTCCCGGATCAGTTCCGGCGCGCCGCCGGGCGTCATCGGATCGGTTTGCGACAGCGGGATACGGTCGCGCATGCCGCCCCAATAAGCGTGCTCCTGCACCTCGCCGCTCATGCCGCCGGCGATGGCCGCGACACCTTCGGTCCGGTCGGGCGAAGAGAACAGCGTCTCGTGCCGCGCCACAATGGGACGCAGCACCTCGATGAAGGTGCCGACGCCGTCGCGCTGCCTCCCGGTCCATGCCGCGCGTGCCGGTTCGAGCCAGGCGTCAAAGCGCGCAATGGTGTCCCAATAGGCGACCGAGACGATGGTCTCATAGCCGGTCTGGTCGACATAGCGCGCGCGATCCCAATGCAAAGGCCCGCTTTCGGCCGAAAAGCGCTCCGCGATCTCAAGGAGCGCCTCCGTTGCGGCAGCCGGCGCCTTGCCACGATACTGCACACCGAAATAGGCCATCACGACGCGGCTCACGGTCGGCTTGTAGCGCGCAACGAACGACGGGTAAGGCGGCTGGTAATCATCAGGCACGCGCTTGTGGCGCGTGCGCTGAGTCTCGAGATGCTGAGGAATTGCAGATTCCATGATCGCACCCTCCTCTCGATCTCGGTGATCAGCTCGCCGCCGCGGCAATGTCCGTGGGCTCGACGGCATCCACCGGCAACGCAAATTGCTCGACGCGTTGGTACCGCTTCTTGTTCAGCAGCAGCCGCGTCACGTCGGGCCGCGAATAATGCCCGGCCGGATCTGCCGCGTTCTTGGCAACACCGATGGCGCCGAGGTCGATCTCGGCGATCAATAACCCCTCCTGATCCGGCGCCAGCTTGTCGCCGATCTGGCTGCCGTCGGGACCGTAGATCGCGGCAAAGCCGCCGCCGGCATGCAGCAGCGCATGCTTGTCCGGCCGGTCGCAGAGCTCGTCGATCATCGCTTGCGAGACCGTCGCGCAAGGCGCGAGCACGAAGCAGGAGCCCTCCACCGCGTAGACGCGCGAGGCGGCGTTGTTGACCTCGGCGCCGAGCGCCGGCGCGAAGGGATCATAGAGCGAGAAGCTCGGCCAGGCCGCGACATGCACCTGCTCGTTCTGGGCGTACATCGCGTATTTCGACAGCGGCTGGAGATGCTCCCAGCAGCACAGCGCGCCGAGACGGCCGATGTCGGCCCTCGCATGCACGGCGAGATCGCTGCCGTCGCCCTCGCCGTAGACGGTACGCTCGGCATGGGTCGGCCGCAGCTTGCGGCGCTTGGCGATGGTTTCGCCATCGGGCCCGATCAGCCATTGCGCCAGATAGAGGCTGCCGCCGTCGCGTTCGGACAGGCCGATCACGGCGGTGAGCCTGGCCTTGCGTACGGCATCGCGCAAGCACTCGGCCTGCGGGCTGTCATAGGACAGCGAGTTGTCGAAATAGCGCTGCACGAAGCCGCGGCCGATTGCCCAGGCCGGCGAGTCCATCCAGATGTGCCAGGGGTAACCGGGGATGAAGGCCTCGGGAAAGGCGATCAGCCTGGCGCCCTTTTCCGCGGCCTCCCTGATCAGCGCGATCGACTTGTCGATGGAGGCGTCGAGATCGAGCCAGGCCGGCGCCGCCTGCACCACCGCCACCTTGTATTTCGGATGTTCGATGCCCATTGCCGCCTCCATTGCCGGTTGATCGGAAGCCATCTCCGATGCAGTCTATTGGGCCAAAGCGGGCAACCGGCCGCTCGACCGCGGCGGAACAAAAACTCGACCGGCCGGGATTTCGGACCGGTACGGGATTTGCCTCGGATCGGGCTGGATCTGCGCCAACATGCGATTTCGCTGGATGTGAAAGGGAGGCCCGCCGATGCCAATCCAGTTCACGACGGACGGCAGCCCGGGCTACCGGCGGCTCGCCCTCTGGCAGGACATCGTCTGCGACGTCTTCGTCGGGCTCGACTGCAAGTCCGATCTCGGCAGCGCCTTTCGCGGCTCGGTGACGCAAGCCGCGCTCGGCAAGGCGGTGTGCTCCGAGGTCTGTTCCGACCGCCAGCATGTGTTCCGCACGCCCTCCCGCATCGCGCGCTCGGATCAGGATTTCGTCCTGGTGGCGCTCGGCCATCGCGGCGACGGCGGCGTGGTGCAGGACGGCCGCGAGACCGTGGTTCATCCCGGCGAGTTCGCGCTCTACGACACCACGCGCCCCTATGAGCTGAAGTTCAACGACGCTTTCACGCAGACCATCTTCAAGGTGCCGCGCGAGATGTTGCAGCGCCGGCTCGGCGGCACGGAGACGCTGACCGCGATGTCGTTCGGCCCTGAGGCACCGCTCGAGCGGCTCGCCTATGATTTCATCTTCCGGCTCTGCCAGAGTGCCGACCGGCTCGCCCCTGGCAACGCCGCCGTTCTGTCCGAACAGGCCGTCGATCTGCTCGCGATGGCGCTGAGCGAGCGGCTCGGCAAGACGTCGCTGCCATCCTCGACCCACCGCTCCGCGCTGATCTACCGGCTCAAGGCGCATGTCCGCGCCCACCTCGCCGACCCCGACCTTTCATTGTCGGAGACCGCGGCTGCGCTCGGCATTTCGCCGCGCTACGTGAACGACCTTCTCGCCGACGAGGAGACCTCGTTCCAACGTTACGTCCTCGCCGAACGCCTTGCGCAGTGCCGGCGCGACCTCGTCTCGCCCATGCTCGTCCATCGCCACATCAGCGAGATCGCCTTCGCCTGGGGTTTTAACGACCTCTCGCATTTCGGCCGGGTCTTCCGCGAGCATTTTGGGATGTCGCCGCGCGATTTCAGGCAGAGCCAGCTGCGGCACTGAGATCGGGACAGCCATTGGCCGGAGCCTTCGCTTGCGGCGAAGGCAATGCTCGTGAATTCCAGATTGTCTTGCCCTGCCGCCTGCATCAGGCTGGCGCGCATGAGGACTCAGGCCACGATAAGCGGAACGGAGCTGTTGCTGAGCGTCATCGCGATCCGTCTCGCAGTGCTGGTCGTGGTGGGATGGGGTTTGGCTCTCCTGCCGCAGCAGACGCGCAATCGTGAGCTCGGCTGCGCTCCCCCATCTGTGGCAAAGGACGAGGCGAAATTTTCGGCGAAGATTGTCGGCCCGCGCATCGTTGATGCCGCGTTCGACGACATGCTTCGGCACGATTAGGGCGTCCAAGCAAGGCCGGTATGTGAGCGCGTGATAGGACACGGCACCCGCTTGCGCTAACCTCAGTGCCAAGGCGGCAATGATCAATCAGCGGCCAGCCGAGGAGCATATCGATGGAATACCGACGCTTGGGCCGGTCAGGCCTCATGGTGCCCGCTTTGAGCCTTGGCACCGGCACCTTCGGCGGCGTCGGCCGCCTTGCCGCGTGGGGCACGACCGACGCGACCGAGGCGCGGCGCCTGCTGGATATCTGCCTCGAGGCCGGCGTGTCGATGTTCGACACCGCGGACGTCTATTCGCTCGGCGAGTCCGAACGCGTTCTCGGCGAGGCCATCAAGGGCCGCCGCGACAAGGTGCTGGTCTCGACCAAGGCCACGTTTCGCTTCGGCGACGGCCCCAACGACATCGGCTCGTCACGGCAGCATCTGCTCGCAGCCATCGACGGTTCACTGAGCCGGCTCGGCACCGACTACATCGACCTGTTCCAGCTCCACGGCTTCGACGCCTTCACCCCGCCCGAGGAGGTGCTCGCGACCCTCGATACGCTCGTGCGCGCCGGCAAGATCCGCTATGTCGGCGTTTCGAATTTTTCCGGCTGGCACCTGATGAAGTCGCTCGCCGTCGCCGACAAGCACGGTTTTCCGCGCTACGTGGCCAACCAGACCTATTATTCGCTGATTGGGCGCGATTACGAATGGGAGTTGATGCCGCTCGGCCTCGACCAGGGGCTAGGTGCCGTGGTCTGGTCGCCGCTCGGATGGGGACGCCTCACCGGCAAGCTTCGCCGAGGTCAGCCGAAGCCCGAGGTGAGCCGCCTGCCCAAGACCGCCGAGTTCGGACCGCCGGTGCCGGACGAGCATGTCTATCGTGTCGTCGATGCCATCGACGAGGTCGCGAAGGAAACCGGCAAGAGCGTGTCGCAGATCGCGCTGAACTGGCTGCTGCAGCGCCCGACCGTGGCGACGCTGATCATCGGCGCGCGCAACGAGACGCAGCTGCGCGAAAATCTCGGCGCCGTCAGCTGGTCGCTGACCAAGGACCAGATCGCCAAGCTCGACGCGGCGAGCAAGGTGACGCTGCCCTATCCCTACTGGCACCAGCGCACGACCTTTACCGACCGCAATCCGCCGGCGGTCTAGCGCGAGAATCTTTGTGTTTGCCGAGCCGCCACGAGTGCTTCCGTTGCGGGAACTGCGGCTGGCCTGACGGGTTGCCGTCAATCCGGCAATTTCCTGTTCGGGAGATGAAACACGGCTCGAATCAAGCGCGCCTCCATCATGTCGTCCGCCCCCATCGAGCATGCCGACGGCCTGCCGCAGCCGCAGCGCAACCAGGCGGTGCTGACCATTGCGCTGGGCATCATCATGGCGGTGGTCGACAGCGCCATCGCCAATGTCGCGCTGCCGACGATCGCGGCCGACCTCGACGCAAGTCCAGCCTTCTCGATCTGGATCGTCAACGGCTACCAGCTTGCGATCACGATCTCGCTGCTGCCGCTGGCTTCGCTCGGGGAGATCGTCGGCTATCGCCGCGTCTATCTGGTCGGGCTGGTGCTGTTCACGCTGGCGTCCGCCTTCTGCGCGCTGGCGCATACGCTGCCGCTGCTGACGGTCGCGCGCATCATCCAGGGCTTTGGCGCGGCCGGCATCATGAGCGTCAACGCAGCGCTGGTACGCTTCACCTACCCGCGCAGCCAGCTCGGCCGCGGCATCGGGCTCAATGCGCTCGTCGTCGCCTTCTCGGCCGCCATCGGCCCGACGCTGGCAGCAGGCATCCTCGCGGTCGGAAGCTGGCCGTGGCTGTTCGCCATCAACGTGCCGCTCGGCGCGGTGACGCTGGTGCTGGGCCTGCGCAGCCTGCCGCACACAAAGCCCGCCGGCCATTCGTTCGACTGGCAGAGCGCGGGGCTTTCGGCGATCACCTTCGGCGTCGGGATCGCGGCCGTCGACAGCGTCGGTCATGGCGAGGCCGCCATCACCTGCCTCGTGCAGTTCGCCATCGCCATCGTCGCAGGCGCACTGCTGATCTGGCGCGAAACCCACATGACTTCGCCGCTGCTGCCGGTCGACCTGTTGCGCATCCCCGTGTTCGCGCTGTCGATCGCGACCTCGATCGCCTCGTTCTGCGGGCAGATGCTGGCCTTCGTCGCGATCCCCTTCTACCTCCAGAGCCGCTTCGGCTATTCGGCGGTGCATATGGGCCTCCTGATCACGCCATGGCCGATCGCCGTGGCGTTCGCAGCGCCCCTCGCCGGCCGCCTGGTCGAACGTTATCCGGCCGGCCTGCTCGGCGGCATCGGCCTCACGCTGTTCGCCTGCGGCCTCGCCGCGCTCGCCTTCCTGCCGGCAGCGCCTACGGCGCTCGACGTTATCTGGCGCATGGCGCTGGCCGGCGCCGGGTTCGGTCTGTTCCAGACCCCCAACAACCGCACCATGATCGCAGCCGCCCCGCGCGAGCGCGCCGGCGGCGCCAGCGGCATGCTGGGCACGGCGCGCCTGCTCGGCCAGACCACCGGCGCTGCGCTGGTGGCGCTGTTGCTCGGACGGTATCCCGTTGAGGGGACCAGGCTGGCGCTGCTCGCGGGCGTCGGATTTGCGCTCTGCGGCGCGGTGCTGAGCATGTTGCGGCTGTCTCCGGTTGGTGCGCGCGGCGCCGAGCATGTCCGCGTGCAGGACGATCAGCGCCTGCGGGGCGACTGACAGAGCCCCACGTGCAGGTACCGGCCATTCCCGTGTACAACCCCTGCGTGGCTTAACTATCCGGACCAATGACCTATTGCCCTCGCGCTCCGGTTGCGCTTCATTGCCGTGGGGAATAAGGGGCATTTCATGCGTTTAGTGGGAATTGTGGCGCTCAGCGTCATGCTGGGCGGCTGCGCGTCTGTGACGCGCGGCACAACCGAAAACATCAGCATCTCATCGACACCGTCAGGCGTGGAAGCCGTCGTCAGCGGAATGGAAGTTCCGACCACCTGCACGACGCCCTGCTCCGTGGTCGTCAAGCGGAATGCCGACATTTCGATCACCTTCCAGAAGGAAGGCTACGAGCCGCAGATCGTGCCGCTCAGCCGGGACGTACAGACATCAGGGGCCGCGGGCTTCGCCGGCAATCTCCTGCTCGGCGGCGTGGTCGGCATGGGCGTCGATGCCGCAACGGGGGCGGCCACCGATCACAAGCCCAATCCGGTCATCGTGACGATGCAGCCGTCGGTCCGCGCGCGGCCGGCCGCGCCGAAGAAGCCACGGCCTCCTGCGGCGGCGCCCGCGCCTGAAGCAGGGACGTAACGGGTCACGCACAACCTCACAAACAAAAAGGCCGGCTTTTCAGCCGGCCTTTTCAATTCATGGCGTGCCGATCAAGCCTTGACCAGCGGGCCCTTGGAGGTCGGTCCCTTCGAGCCGCCGGGGCCGCCCGGCTTGGACTTGCCCGGCGGGCGCTTGCGGGTGCCCGGGAGCTTCTCCTGCTTCGGCGTGACCGGCCCCTCGACGAATTCGAAGCCGATCTTGTCCTTGGTCTCGTCAGCCTCGTCCTTGACCAGGATGACGCGGACGTGGCCGCCGCCCTTCAGCTTGCCGAACAACACCTCGTCAGCCAACGGCTTCTTGATGTGCTCCTGGATCACGCGGGCCATGGGACGTGCGCCCATCTGCTCGTCGTAACCGTGCTGGACCAGCCAGGCCTTGGCCGGTTCGGACAGCTCGATGGTGACGTCGCGGTCGCCTAGCTGCGCTTCGAGCTGAAGCACGAACTTCTCGACCACGGTGCCGATCACCTCGACGCTGAGATGGCCGAACGAGACGACGGCATCGAGACGGTTGCGGAATTCCGGCGCGAACTGCCGGTTGATCGCCTCGTGGTCGTCGCCTTCCCGCTTGGAGCGCGTGAAGCCGAACGCCTGCTTGGCGAGATCGGAAGCACCCGCATTCGTGGTCATGATCAGGATCACGTTGCGGAAATTGACCTGCTTGCCGTTGTGGTCGGTGAGCCGGCCGTGATCCATGATCTGCAGCAGCACATTGTAGAGATCAGGATGCGCCTTCTCGATTTCGTCGAGCAGCACCACGCAATGCGGATGCTGGTCGACGCCGTCGGTGAGCAGGCCGCCCTGGTCGAAGCCGACATAGCCGGGAGGCGCACCAATCAGGCGCGATACGGTGTGCCGCTCCATGTACTCGGACATGTCGAACCGCAAAAGCTCGACGCCGAGGCTTGCCGCGAGTTGCTTTGCAACCTCGGTCTTGCCGACGCCGGTCGGACCCGAGAACAGGTAGCAGCCGATCGGCTTCTCCGGCTCGCGCAAGCCGGCGCGCGCCAGCTTGATCGATGCCGCGAGCGACTCGATCGCCTTGTCCTGGCCGAACACGGTGCGCTTCAGCGTCTGCTCGAGATGCTTCAGCACCTCGGCATCGTCCTTCGACACGCTCTTCGGCGGGATCCGCGCCATCGAGGCGATCGTGGTCTCGATCTCCTTGATGCCGATGGTCTTCTTGCGCTTGTTCTCGGCGACCAGCATCTGCGCCGCGCCCGACTCGTCGATCACGTCGATCGCCTTGTCCGGCAGCTTGCGGTCGTGGATGTAGCGCGAGGAGAGCTGAACCGCGGCCTCGATCGCCTCGTTGGTGTACTTCAGCCGGTGGTAGTCCTCGAAGTACGGCTTGAGACCCTTGAGGATCGCAATGGCGTCCTCGACCGTCGGCTCGTTGATGTCGATCTTCTGGAAGCGCCGCACCAGCGCGCGGTCCTTCTCGAAATGCTGACGGTATTCCTTGTAGGTAGTCGAGCCCATGCAGCGGATGGTGCCCGAGGCCAGCGCGGGCTTGAGCAGGTTCGAGGCATCCATCGCCCCGCCCGACGTCGCGCCCGCACCGATCACGGTGTGGATCTCGTCGATGAACAGGATGGCGTTGGGATGCGCCTCGAGCTCCTTCAGCACTTGCTTCAGGCGCTCTTCGAAGTCGCCGCGATAGCGCGTGCCTGCGAGCAGTGTGCCCATGTCGAGCGAGAACACCGTGGCAGCCGCCAGAACTTCCGGCACCTCGCTGTCGACGATGCGCTTGGCGAGGCCCTCCGCGATCGCGGTCTTGCCGACGCCGGCTTCGCCGACGAACAACGGGTTGTTCTTCTGCCGGCGGCACAGCACCTGGATCGCACGGTTGATTTCGGAATTGCGTCCGATCACCGGATCGATCTTGCCGTCGCGCGCCTTTTTGTTGAGGTTGACGCAATAGGTCTCGAGCGCCTCGCCCTTCTTCTTGGCGTCCTCGGCGCCCTTGGTCTCGGTCTCCTCGTCGACGCCACGCACCGGCCGCGCCTCGGAGACGCCAGGCCGCTTGGCAATGCCGTGACTGATGTAGTTGACCGCGTCATAGCGCGTCATGTCCTGCTCCTGCAGGAAATACGCGGCGTGGCTCTCGCGCTCGGCGAAGATCGCGATCAGCACGTTGGCACCGGTCACCTCTTCACGGCCGGAGGATTGCACGTGAATCACGGCGCGCTGGATCACGCGTTGGAAGCCGGCGGTCGGCTTGGCGTCGTCGGCGCCATCGGTGACCAGATTCTCGAACTCGGTCTCAAGATAATTAACCAGGCTCGTGCGGAGCTTGTCGAGATCGACACTACACGCGCGCATCACGGCGGCTGCATCGGAGTCGTCGATCAGGGAGAGCAACAGATGCTCGAGCGTCGCGTATTGGTGATGACGCTCGTTTGCGATCGCCAGTGCACGATGCAGGGATTGTTCAAGGCTTTGGGAAAAAGTCGGCATTCGCGTCCTCTATGGCCCCCACCATCATGGTCGTGATCGCCCGGTCAGGCAACAACAACCTTTGTCACATATAGTTATACAAGACCGCGGCGAAAGACCGGTTCCGCGACTCTGGCGGCGACACACCCGCGGTATTTTCGATGCAAAACCCGTTCCGATTTGGGCAGACTACCCATTTGGGCAGGGTTGACGCCAGCGCCGAAGTTCACCGGATCATGCAGCAGGATGCGCTGCCATCACACACCGCACGAGCAGAACCACTCTAAAGATGGGACCGGCGACTACTTCTTTTCCATCACGCATTGCAGCGGATGCTGGTGCTTGCGGGCGAAATCCATCACCTGCGTCACCTTGGTCTCGGCGATCTCGTAAGTGAACACGCCGCACTCCCCGATGCCATGATGATGGACGTGCAGCATGATCTTAGTCGCGGCCTCGATGTCCTTGTTGAAGAACTTCTCCAGCACGTGGACGACGAACTCCATCGGCGTGTAGTCGTCGTTCAGGATCAGCACGCGGTAGAGGTTCGGCCGTTTGGTCTTGGGCTTGACCTTGGTGATGACCGAAGTGTTCGGACCCGAGGGGTTGCCCGAACGGTTCTCGTCATTGCTCATGCGAGGAGCGTAGGCAGCGGCTGGCGCGGACAGGTCGAGTCTGGAAGTCAATTGCGGCATGGCTCAGGCGTTCAAATTCCCCATGGAAGCGAATGGCGGTCGCCGCGCGACCCCGCCCTTCGGAGCCTGGCGCAGGCGCGCCGCCTTGTTGGATCGCCGCTCCCGACAATCCGGTCCAAGCCGGATCGTTCGCCAGCAATATGGGCCTGCCCCCGGCCCGCCGCAAGCGGGCAAAGGTCCGGCCGATGCGGCCACGGCAGTCCCGATTCCCGGTCCGGGCGATCAGGAGCAAGGTTAAACAATCCGGACCGATTTGACAAAAATTTCGCCCCCGCGCGTTTAGAACATGTTGACCAGGAACCCCGGCTGTTAACCCGGCTGCGACCGTTTCACGCGGTGGCTCCGGTTTTCTACGGTCCAATTTACCTGCCGTTCAATGGCGTGGCGCGAAATCGGGCAAAACACCGATTTCGGGGATCGTCATGTCTCGCCTGCCGCTCGTCAGCCGCCTTGGTCGGCAATTCGCCCGCTTTGTAGTGGCCGAGCAAGGCAATATCGCCGTGATCTTCGCCATCGCGCTGGTCCCGGTGCTGAGCTTCGTCGGTGCCGCGATCGATTATAGCCGCGCCGCCCAGGCCCGCACCTCCATGCAGTCGGCCCTCGACTCCACCGCGCTGATGCTCTCCAGGGACCTGTCATCCGGCACGATCACGACGTCGCAGATCAGCAGCAAGGCGCAAACCTATTTCAATGCCCTGTTCACCGACACCACGACCCTGCCATCGGTCACCGTCGGGGCCACCTACAACGCGAGCACCAGCCTTGGCTCGACAATCCAGCTCACCGGAACCGGCACCTACACGACCAACTTCATGAAGATCGCCGGCTTCCCGACACTCGGCATCGACACCTCCTCCACCAGCGCCTGGGGCTTGACGCGCATGCGCGTGGCCCTTGTGCTCGACAACACCGGGTCGATGGCCAGCGACGGCAAGATGGCGGCGATGCAGACGGCCGCGAAGAACCTGGTCGATCAGCTCAGCACGCTCGCCAAGAATACCGGCGACGTCTACATCTCGATCGTTCCCTTCGCGAAGGACGTCAATGTCGGCGCCAGCAACTACAACAAGTACTGGGTCGATTTCAGCGATTGGGAAGCCGCGAACGGCAGCTGGAGCTGCACCTCCGGCAACAACTGGAACTGCAATAACTGGAAATGGACGCCGGCCAACCAGAACACCTGGACCGGTTGCGTCACCGACCGCGACCAGGATTTCGACACCAAGAACACGACGCCGACCAGCGGCAATGTGGGGACGCTCTTCCCGGCCGAGCAATACTCCTACTGCAACACGGGTAGCTCATCCTATCTGCAGCCGATCATGCCGCTGAGCTACGACTGGAGCTCGCTCAAGGACCGGATCGACGCCATGAAGCCCACCGGTAACACCAACCAGGGCATCGGCCTGGCCTGGGGTTGGATGACGCTATCGGGCGGGGATCCCATGGACGCGCCGGCGAAGGACACCAACTACACCTACAAGGATGCGATCGTGCTTCTTTCCGACGGTCTCAACACGCAGAACCGCTGGTACAGCGACGCCTCGCAGATCGACGCAAGGCAGAAGAAGCTGTGCGACAACGCCAAGGCCCAGCCCAACAACATCACGATCTACACCGTGCAGGTGAACACCGGCAGCGATCCGACCTCGAGCGTGCTGCAATATTGCGCCAGCAGCTCCGACAAGTTCTATCTCGTCACGTCGGCCAACCAGACCGCTTCGGTGTTCAAGGACATCGGCACCTCGCTGTCGAAGCTGCGCGTGGCGCGCTGACGGATCGACCGTGTCCAAACAAAAAGCCCGGCTGGTTCAGCCGGGCTTTTCGATTCCAGGACGTCCTGAAAAATTTACTGAGCAGCCGGGGTGAACTTCGACACGATGGTCTCGACCGGCTTGAACGCCTGCTTGGCGAGGTCGCCGTAGAGGCCGGCGATCTTCTGCGATTCCGCAACGAAGGTCTCGTAGGCGGAACGGGCGAAATCGGTCTGCGCTTCCATGGCCTTGTCCAGCGACTTCACGCCGGAAAGCTTCTCGACGAAGCTCTTGGTGTCTTCGAACGACTTCTTCGTATAGTCGCCATAGGCGCTGGCGATCGCCTGGAGGCCGTGCTGCACCGAGGTCGCGGAGGCGACGTACTGCTCGAAGTGCTCTTTCCCGTAGTTCTGAAAGTCTTCAACCTTGAACATTTCGGAATCCTTTTCCCTGGCTCTCGTCGGGAAGCCCCGGCTCCCTGACTCTGCCCACAATTAGTGCAACGCACAAAAAAGTCAAGAATCTTTGTGCGACGCACAAAACTGGACGCAATTCGCGGAGATTCCCGGGGTTTCCCGCAAGGGTTCTTTAAGCATTTGGAAACCGCGGACCCCTACCCTGATTCCCTGGACGTGTTCAA
Organism: Bradyrhizobium sp. 23AC; assembly: GCF_054863025.1. Taxonomy (NCBI): domain Bacteria; kingdom Pseudomonadati; phylum Pseudomonadota; class Alphaproteobacteria; order Hyphomicrobiales; family Nitrobacteraceae; genus Bradyrhizobium; species Bradyrhizobium sp. 23AC. The sequence goes on along the minus strand of NZ_JAVAYN010000019.1, from coordinate 11,337 downwards.
CTTCCGCAGACGGTCAAAAGCCGTTTGAGACCATCACCTTAGCCAGAATAGCGGTTCAGGCCCAACGTCCCCCGCGGCGAACACCAGCGGAGGGACAGCCTGAGCAGGTAATGATCCCGGGTCCATTGGGCACAATTTCGCCTCACGAGCCGGTGATCAGTTGAGAAACGGGGACGGGGTTCCATGCTTCGTAAAAACTTGTCTTCCTCGCGCTTGGCGCGGGTTGGCGTTTTCGGGCTTCTTACGGTCACCACCGCGGTCATCTTCACCACCGATGCCGCCGAGGCGCGGCGTCATCGCCGCCATTACGCGCACCACCGGGTGCAGCGCGACGTGTCCGAGAGCTCCAGCCCGAAATTCGCGTCCATCATCGTCGACGGCAATTCCGGCGCGGTGCTTCAGTCGAACGCCCCGGACGGCATCCGCCACCCCGCCTCGCTCACCAAGATCATGACGCTCTATCTGCTGTTCGAGCGTCTCGAGTCCGGCAAGATGAAGCTCGACACCGAGATGCCGGTGTCCCAGCACGCCGCCGATCAGGATCCGACCAAGCTGAATTTGCGCGCCGGCCAGACCATTCGCGTCGAGGACGCGATCAAGGGTCTCGTCACCCGCTCCGCCAACGACGCAGCCGTTGTGATCGCCGAAGCGATCGCCGGCGACGAGGACGACTTCGCCCAGATGATGACGCGCAAGGCGCGCTCGCTCGGCATGTCCAAGACGGTGTACCGCAACGCCAACGGCCTTCCCAACGACGAGCAGGTCACGACCGCGCGCGACCAGGCCACGCTCGGCCGCGCCATCCAGGAGCGCTTCCCGCGCTACTATCGCTATTTCGCGACCGCGACGTTCAACTGGCGCGGACAGTCGATCCGCAACCACAATCACCTGCTCGGCAATGTCGAGGGCGTGGACGGCATCAAGACCGGCTACACCCGCGCCTCCGGCTTCAATCTCGTGACCTCGATGCGCCGCGGCAACCGTCATCTGATCGGTGTCGTGCTCGGCGGCCGCAGCGGCGGCTCGCGCGATGCCATCATGCGCAACCTGCTCGCGGAGAATCTCGACAAGGGTGCGACCACCCACACCGTCGCCGCGGTCACGGAGCGCAACGGCGCTGACGCCAGCACCGAGGTCGCCGACGCCTCGCCTACCCCGGCCCGCGCCGTTCCGCAGGTTCAGGCCGCTTCTGCCCCTGCTCCCGAAGCCGCTCCGTCGCGTCTGGCCGCACGCCTGTCGACGCTCGCGGCTGCGACTGCCGCGGTGCCGCCGGCCCAGCCCAGATCCGAAGCCAAGCCTGAAGTTCGGCCGACGGAATCCAAGATCGAGCCGGCGCCGCTTACCAATGGCGTGATCTCGAGCCAGCCGCTCTCCATCATCCCCGGCTCGTCCGAGCCGATGAAGCCGGTCCGGGTCAAGACCGTTCAGGTCAAGGCCGGCGCCGTGAAGGTCGCCTCCGCCGCCCCTGCTCAGGTCGCACCGCCGGTTACCAACGCCATTTCGTCCCGTTCCGACGTCGCGGAAACCTCCACCGCCGTCGTCGCCCGGGCCGATCTCATCAACAAGCCCGAAATCGTCAGCCAGCCGGAAGCGCCGAAGGCCGAGATCACCCGCACCGAGCTGCCGCGGCAGCCGGCGGGCTTCGGCACCGGCAACGGCATCCTCGGGGTGCTGCCGGCTGCAGCGCCCGCCCCAGCCGCTCCGAAGCTAGCCTCCGCCGATCCGATGCCGATCCAGATGAGCGCCACCACCAAGCCGGTGGTCACCCACAGCGGCTGGATCGTCCAGGTCGGCGCGCTCGAGAGCGAGAACGAGGCTCAGCAGCGCATCGACGCCGCGCGCAGCTCCGCCCGCGGCCTGCTCAGCAAGGCCGATCCGTTCACCGAGGTCGTCGCCAAGGACAATCGCAAGCTCTATCGCGCCCGCTTCGCCGGGCTCGAGCGCGACCAGGCCGAAGCCGTCTGCCGTACCCTGAAGCGCGCCGATATCTCCTGCATCACCGTCCGCAACTGATCTTTCGCGACCTTCCGATCAAAATGCCCGCGCCTTGCGCGGGCATTTTTGTTTTTGGCGGGTCCCGATGCCAGTTCCGCGACAACTTCTCGTCAAGGATTTACGGTTAAAACTTTACTCAAGAGATCAATCACGCCGACAATGGCGGGTGTCAGGGCGACGGCAGACAGAGCAAGCGGAGCTCACGCGGTACGGGCGTTTGTAGCGTGGTGCCGGAGTTAGCCGTTATGCGTACGAAGCAGAGTATCCTTGGCCTCGTTTACACGGGCAGCGAGATAGTTCGACCCCCCTTGGTCGGGATGGAGTTTCTTCATCAGGGTCTTGTGGGCCCGGCTGATGTCGTCACGCCCCGCCCCCGGCTGCAAGCCAAGGATCTGATAGGCCTCCTCCGCCGTCATTTTGCCGCTCGCCGCCGTGCGGCGCTGCCCCCCTGCCGCATCGCTCTGCGCGTTCTGACGCCAGGCGGGAAACCGGCGGTCCAGATAGCTTTCAAGTAAGGCCACGCTCTCGGCGTCGAATGTCGGGACCATGGCCAGCAGGCTAGCGAGATCGAACTCGCCGAGATCGCGCCCGGCGTGAGGCCCGGCGACGATCTGCCCGCCGAGCTGGCCAGAGCCGTGGTCGAGCCGCATATCCAGGAATTGCGAACGCACGCGTGAGGACTGCCCCGACGCGGGCGCAGCACCACCGCCACCGAACAGCCCGCCGACATTGCCGAAGCCGGCGTTTGCCAGCGGTGTCCAGCCCAGCAGCCCGGCGCCGAAAATCCCGAGCGGGATCGCCACCACCAGCTCGCCCCGCAAGCCCGTGAACGCTGCGACCGCCAGCGCCACCACGCCGCCACCGAATCTGATGGCCCTCGCCAGCACCGCCGGATTGGCAGCGCGAAACATCTGGAGCAGCAGATAAAGCGTGATAATTGCGACAGCGCCGGCGATCAGGGTCATGAGCGGAATATAGTCGCCCTCGCGGCAAAATGCATGGCATACGCCTCGCCGCGACGCCTGAGCGCTACTTCATTTGGCCGATCAGCCGGGCCGCGCCGCTCGCAGTCTTCGCCAGTTTCAACAGGGCCTCGCGACCGCCGGCGGCATAGGCCGCAGCGGCCCGCAGCAGCTCGCGCAACTGCGCCGCCGCACCCGGATCGAACCGGCACCAGGCGCCACCCGTCAGGCGCGCGATCTCGCGAAAGGCCTGCTCGGCGACGGCGTCATGACCTTCCTGAAACACGAACACGGGCACTTTGAGCATGCCGAGCTCGCCGGCCTTGGCGCAGAGCTCGTCGACCTTCTCCTCCATGGCATCGCCGACGAAGACGACGGCGCGCACGCCCGATGCGACCGCTTCGCGCCGCGCCTCGGTCAGCACCTTGCCGATCTGGGTGTCGCCGCCGCGGCAATCGATCTTGCTCATCAACGCCGCAAGCCTGTTGCTGTCGGAGATCCACCCCGTGGCGCGGCACTCGTTGAAGCCGCGATAATAGACCAGCCGGATGTCGAGACTGCCGAGCGCGGCGGTCTCGCGAAACATGTCGGCCTGCAGCGCGCAAGCCATGTCCCAGGTCGGCTGCCGGCTCATCGTCGCATCCAGCGCGAAGATCAGCCGCCCCTTCGCGCCCGGCGCATGCGGTGACATCGCCTGCGCCTTGGCGACGAAGGCGGCGATGTCTTCCGCAGTCGACGTTCCGGCCTGCGGCACCCCGCGGCCTGCTTGCGCCGAGACGGCATCGCCGCTGCGCGGTTTGATGGGTTCGCCCGACATGCCTTGACCCTGCGTGGGCGGCTAATGTGGTTAGCGCAAGCAGTCCGGTCAATGTGCAAAGCCCCCGCCGGCAGAGGCTGGCGGGGCTTTGCAGATCGTGACTGACGATGTGGGCGCCGTCAGGGGGAAGACGTCAGCTCTTGGCAGGTCCCATCAAGGCGACCGGACCGGGCTCGAGGATATTGGGCGGCGAGGATTGCGTGTCGACCGGCGCGATCTCGCTGTCGGTGGCGCTCAGGAATTTGTCGAGCATGCCCTGGATCGAGTTCTTGGCGACATCCGGACCGGTGTCGCGCATGTCGTTGTGCTGGAATTCGGTCTTCACGACCTGGATGCCGGCCTTCTCGCATTCCTCGTCCGTCGGGATCACGCCCGCATCGGCCTTGAACTGCGGATCGGTGGAGCGGAACGACAGGATCTTGAACTTGCCGGCGGTGACGAAGGGCACGCGCAAATTGTCGAGCGTGACGACCTTCTTGACCTCATCCGGATACTGTTTGGCGAAATACATCGTGATGTCGCCGCCCATGGAATGGCCGACCATGGTGACCTTGTCGTAGTCGGCGTTGGGCTGAAGCTTCCTCATTTCCTGCACGGCGAGATGGATGTTGGCGACACCGCGCAGGATCTGCGGCAGGCGGCCGACATAGAGCTCGCCGGGCTTGGTCACCATCGGAGGATCGGTCGGCAAGTCATGCTGCGGGCTCAGGACCATGTAGCCGCGCGCAGCGAAGATGTTGGCGAGGAAGCCGTACTCGGTGTTCTTGACGGTGTTGCCGTGATTGATCACTGCGACCGGCAGCGTGATCATGCCGGCATTGGCCTGCATTTCCTTGTCGCGACGCACCGCGATGTCGACGGGCACCGGGCGATTGTCGCGCGAGGCGTCGTAGAAGGTAATGGTCTCGTGCTTGATCGCCCACTTGCTCGCCGTGAAATAGGCGATGCCGCAGAGAGCACTGACCGAAACCAGAACGGCAATTCCACGCTTCATTTTCGTCCTCAGCCTCAGGCTCTTGCGGCCTGAATCCCTGTTGAAAATCGTGTTCTTCCGGGGCTCTTCGGCCCCTTGTCGCCTATTCGCTAATATATGTCACAGGCGCGTGACAGGAAGGCCAAATATTGTGAACCGGCAGCCCTTTCATTGTGCGCCGCACACGTTTTATGGGCATCCCGTCCTCGCCAAGCTACGTCAGGGTGCACTTCACCATCCGACGCAACCGGCCTCAATTGGGTTCAATTTCACGGTCAACGTAAGGTGAAAACGGCGGAACGCGGCCACAGTTCCCGCGGAAACCGGCCCCCTCAGATCAATCAGATCGATCGGAAGTAGTGATATACCGCCGCCTCAGGCGCCGAGGATGTCGTGGACATCGAGCGGCTTGTCGACCTGGTTGAACCATTCGGCACGGTTGGCGGCGCGGCGGCGGCCGCGCTCGTCCAGCGGCAGCTTGAGCTGGCGGAGCAGGCTCGTCACCTCCTCCCGTGCGGTCAGATGGCCGAGATTGGGCCGCATGCCGAGCGTGGCCTCGTCGATCTCGTCGAGGGCCGTCAGGCCGCGCGGGAAAAATTCGCGATAGACGACGCGTTCGGCGAAGCCGTCGACGTAGCGGAAGCCGAGCCGCAGCGACAGATCCTTCAACCCCTCGGCGACGAGCTGCTTGTTGCGCGAACCGAGCATCGACAGGCGATTGCGCACCACGATCCAGTCGGTGGTCGAGCCGTCGAGCTGGCGGCGCTTGCGCCTGACGTCGCGCACCATCTCGGCGTAATGGCTCTCGCCCGTCACCGCGTAGTTGGCGGGATCGACGGTGCCGAGCACGTCGAAATCGAGGAAGCTGTCGTTGATCGGCGTGACCAGGGTGTCGGCCATCGAGTGCGCCAGCCGCATCAGATAACTGTCGGTGCCCGGCGTATCGATGACGATGAAGTCGAAGCTGCTCTCGACCGCCGAGACCGCCTCCATGAACTGCTGGAACTCGGAACTCTCGTTCTCCGCGATCTGCATGGTTTCGCCGAGCTTGATGCAGCGATGCACCGGCAGTTCGAGGTCGAGCTTGGTACGGCGTGCCCAGGCAGCGCGGTTGCCGATGTAGCGGGTGAAGCTCTGCTGACGACAGTCGAGGTCGATGGTGGCGACGCGCTGGCCGGCCTTCAGGAGCGCAACCGCGATGTGCAAGGCGGTGGTCGACTTGCCGGAACCGCCCTTCTCGTTGCCGAGCACGACTACATGCGCCGAGCCGGATTGGCCTTGGCTAGCCTGCACAAGCATGGCGATCCTCAACACCCCTGATGAATATCTTCGAGTTGACCGCGTCTGCGGTCAAGTGAAATGCGTGACAGGTAATGCAAATCGCAGCGCGCCCTACTTCTCATGAATCGCGGCGCCGTCTTTCGTCTGTAGTCCAGCCCACAATGTCGCGACATCCTGCGCGACCTTGCGCGGGATGCTGTGCCGCATCCGGATGCATGGCGTCCACGATCGCCGCTTGTTAAGGTTAGTCGCCCCTGGCGCCAGGTCATGCCGCGCCGATTCCCAACACCGTCGAGTCCTGATGTCAGCAAGCCCCTTGATCGCCCGCACGGTCCCAACCTTGCGCCGCGCCGTCGACAATCTCCGCAAGCGAAAGGCCACGATCGCGCTGGTCCCGACCATGGGGGCCCTCCATGACGGCCATGTGTCTCTCGTCCGCCTCGCCAAGCGGCGCGCCAGCCGCGTCATGGTCTCGATCTTCGTCAACCCGACCCAGTTCGCCCCCACCGAGGATTTCGGCGCCTATCCGCGCACCTGGAAGGCCGACATCGCAAAGCTCGCGGCCGAGGATGTCGATATCGTCTGGCATCCCGGCGTCGAGGCCATGTATCCGGACGGCTTTGCCACCCGCATCGTGCCGGAGGGACCGGCGATCGCCGGCCTCGAGGACCGCTTCCGCCCGCATTTCTTCGGCGGCGTCGCCACCGTCGTCGGCAAGCTGTTCACGCAGTGCCGGCCGGACTTCGCGATCTTCGGCGAAAAGGATTTTCAGCAGTTGCGGGTGGTGACGCAGATGGCGCGCGACCTCGACCTCGGCGTGAAGGTCGTCGGCTCCCGCACCGTGCGCGAGCGCGACGGGCTCGCGATGTCCTCGCGCAACGTCTATCTGTCGCCCGAGGAGCGGCAGACCGCCCCCATCCTCTACCGTGCCATGAAGGAGAGCGCCGGCCGCATCCGTGCCGGCGAAGCCATCGCGTCGGCCATGAAGCGTGGCGCCGCGACGATCGAGGCGGCCGGCTTTGCGCTCGACTATTACGAGGCGCGCCATGCCGAGACGCTGGCGCCCCTCACCTCGCGCAAGGACGGCCCGTTGCGGATCCTGGTCGCCGCCAAGCTCGGCAACACCCGGCTGATCGACAATATCGCGGTTTAGAGCAGCCCGAGATCGCGCAATTCGCGCCGCATCGGCTCCGGCATCGCCGCGATCGAGCCGGCGGCGGACTTGCCGAGATCGGGCGGCACGGATTCGTCGGCGAGATAGCGCCAGCCCTGGAACGGGCGCATCGGCCGCGGCGACACCGAGACCACTTTCGGCTGCATCACGATCCGGCAGCGCCCGATACCGTCCTTGTCGCGGAACGGCTCGATGCCGATGATCTTTTCCCGCGCGGCGATCTCGCCCTTGATCACCCAATAGAGCGACCCGCCCGAGAGGATCTCGGCATCGCGCTTGGGGACCATGCGGGTGATGTGGATGTGATGTTGCGGCAGACCCTTCTTCTTGGCGGTCTGCATCCGTTCGGCGATCCACTCCTTCAATTCCTTGACGGAGTCGCAACCGACGGCGAGCTTGATCAGATGTAGCGGCATGCCCAAGCATTAGCCGGGCAGCACCGCATTTGGAATGCCGATCTACTCGTTATCCGCAGCCGCGGGCGCGGCCGCTGAGGCTGGCGGCGGAGCCAGCGGAACCGGTGCTGCCGCGGGAGCACGAGCCGCCTTCGGGGCCGGCGGCTTCTTCGCGGCCGGTGGTGCGGCGGCCTGTGCCGACGTCGCGGCGGGCGCGCGCGGTGCCGCTGCGTTCGCGGCCGCGGGCGCCGCCTGACGCGTCGTTGCCGTGGGCTCCGGATTCATAATGCTGACCGGCGGCGTCGACGAGGCGCTCGGGAACTCAGCGCTGGTCGGCTTGCCCGTCGGCATCGCGGGCGGCAGCCCGGCAAGCGCAGCCGTGGCCGGCATCGCCGACGCCGTTGCAGGCGCGTTCCAGGTTGGCGCATAGCGCGCGACCAGCATGTCGTAGAGATGGGCGTCCATGTTGGCGGCAACCCGCTGCTGGTCGGTCAGTGAGCGGAACGCGGCGCAGTCGAACTGCGTGCAGCCGTCACGCACGACCAGCACCTGCGCCACGAGGCCGTAGCGATCATGCTCCAGCGCCTTGCGCAGCACTTTCAGGTCCGTCGTCAGGCTCTTCTCGGCGGTCGCGGCATCACCGAGCGCGGTCAGCCGGTCGATTCGGGCCGCGGTGTAGGAGACGGCGGCAGCCGCGGCATCCGGCGAGCCGAACAGCGCCTTCTCGCAGCCGATGGCGACCGCATCGCCGGCGAGATCGTCGAGACAGGACAGCGCCGGCAGGCTCGCGATGACGGCACCTTGCGCGCGCGCTTCGGTTGGAGCGTCCTGCCCCGCCGGTCCATAGACGCGCACGGTGGCAGCTCCGGCGATCGCAATGGACAGCAGCGTGATGACGGTCAGCGCGCCGTTGGCGACCGACCTGTCGGCGCGCAGCAGCGTGATCAGCAGGATCAATCCGAAGAATCCGGCAGCCGCCAGCGTCATCCACATCGGAAAGGCCGGCGAGCGCCAGATTTGGTCGAGCGAAGTGGCCCATGCCCAGTTCATGCGCGACGTCCCCTCACGCGAGCAGAGAGCGAATGGTCAAGCGAGCACCGTGAGTCGGCAACTGCCCCCAGGCCCACCTTGGGAAGGTGAAGCGGGCCTTTTGACGGCGACAGGACACAATTCCGCAGAGGCGCGAATGCGCGGGGAGCGTCGGTCTTCAGGAGAGCGCGAGCTGGCTTTCCTTGGCGACGCGTTCGAAGGCTTCGGTCGAGCTTTTGATCCGGTACTGGCAGTCGTCGCCGTCGGTTGGCAGCAGGCGGATGACCTCGTACGAGCCGCTGGCAGCAGGGCGCGCGACGTTGCTGGCCGTGAACAATACGCGCGTTCCAATCGGGAATTTGTGCTTCAACACCCTCTCCATCACTCAAACAACGCCTGCCTCGCCCATGGTCCCACTGCGACGGCCGGCCAGAAACCCAGCGCTGTATAGCACGCGGCCAGCCATTTTGGCCAGCGCCATGCCAGCATGGCGAATGGGTAAATCTTACAGTCTTTTCAGAATGATAGGGATGGAACCGGCGGGCCGATGATACCGCCGGGGCCGCATGTTCAGGCGGCATGTCGCAGGGCCGGTCGCAGCCCGATTGGCATATGGCCCCGGTCAATGTCCGGAACGTGAGCGCCGCCGGCCGGCACACAGCCAGCGGCCTCGTTCGGACCGACCGGTCAGGCGTCCTCGAACTTCTCGATGACCAGGGTTTCGGCCAGTCCGTCGCGGGTCCATTCCTGGAACGCCGGCAGCGCCATCATCGTCTCCATGTAGGCCTTGGTGTCCGGCGCGACGTCGATCGCGTAGGTGCGCAGGCGATGCACCACCGGCGCGTACATCGCATCGGCCGCACCGAAGCGGCCGAACAGGAACGGACCCTTGGCACCATAGCGCGTCCGGCACTCGCGCCAGATCTCCTCGATGCGCGTGACGTTGGCCTTGGCGTCGGCCGTCAGCGCCACGGGCCGGATCGGCCGGTGCAGGTTCATGCCGCATTCGTTGCGCAGGGGCACGAAGCCGGAATGCATCTCGGCGCACACCGATCGGGCATGCGCGCGCGCGGCGACGTCGTCGGGCCACAGCTTCACTTCCGGATAGCGCTCGGCGATGTATTCGATGATGGCGAGCGAATCCCACACGGTGACATCGCCGTCGACCAGCACAGGTACCTTGCCGGCACGGCTGAAGGACAGGATCTGCTCCTTGTCCGCGGGATTGTCGGTGTAGAGCGGGATCAGCGTCTCCACGAACGGGATGTCGTTGGCGCGAAGCGCGAGCCATGGCCGCATCGACCATGACGAGTAGTTCTTGTTGCCGATCGCGAGTTTCAGCGCAGCCATGTCATCAGTCCTTCCCGAGACGCTTTGAAGCGAGCCGCTTTTAACGCCATCCCCTGCCGCCAATCAATCGTTGCTGCGTCCCGCCATGCGTGGCAATCGTTGCGGTCCTCGCCAAGAGACCGACAAGAGACGGACAAGAGACAGACATGAGCAGGCATTGGGTCGACATCACCGCGGTCGGCTTCTTCATCATCGAATGGCTGGTCTATGCCCTGACGCTGGAGCATTCGGCCTACGGCCGCGACAGCCTGTCGGCGCGCATGAACCGCTATCGGGAGGTCTGGGTGCGCCGGCTGCTCGACCGTGAGACGCGCATGGTCGACATGCAGATCATGGCCTCGCTGCAGAACGGAACCGCTTTCTTCGCCTCCACGAGCCTGATCGCGCTCGGCGGCGCGCTGGCGCTGCTGCACGCCACCAACGATGCGATCACCATTCTGAGCAAGCTGCCGATCGACCTCAGCACGTCGCCGGCGATGTGGGAGCTGAAATGCGTCGGCCTCGTGCTGATCTGCGTCTACGCCTTCTTCAAATTCGCCTGGTCCTATCGCCTGTTCAACTATGTCGCGATCCTGTTCGGCGGCATGCCGCCGGCCGAGCGGCGCGACACGCCGGAGGCGGAAGCCCATGTCATCCGCACCACGCGTCTGTTCGAATCCGCCGGCCGCCATTTCAACCGCGGCCAGCGCGCCTTCTTCTTCGCGCTCGGCTATCTCGGCTGGTTCGTCAGCCCCTGGCTGCTGTTCGTGACCACGGCCGCCGTGGTGGTCGTGACATGGCGGCGGCAATTCGCATCGAGCGCATGGGCGGCGATGGCACCCGAGGTGGGTGATGGCGAGGAGAGGATGAAGCGCGGTCATTGAGGCACTTGTCCCGGACAAGCTGCAACGCGCAAGCGTTGCGGCGTAGAGCCGGGACCCAGGGCAACACGGCGCGATGCGGATGGATGGCCCGGCTCTGCAGCGCACCGTCGAACCGGACGATGCTTCGCATCGCCGGGGACGCTGCGCTGCGTCCGGGGCACAAGAGCGGAGTGTGGCGCACGCTGTCTCCACAGTCATTGCGATGCTCCAGTGCAGATCCCAGCGGCGCTGCCGTAGGGTGGGCAAAGGCGCGTAGCGCCGTGCCCACGATCTCCCTCCATAAGCAACGAGGCGTGGGCACGCTGCGCTTTGCCCACCCTACGAGATCTGGTTTGTGGCACGCAGCTCCGCTCGCAGACATGCCTCTTCGGCCTCGCGGCGCATTTCGCCCGAGCTTTGCTTCATCTCGCTACCCTCTCATCCAAGAGGGCGCAGGGAAGGCCGGGTGCTGGCGCGCACCCGCGGTCCGCTGCGCGAAAGCACACGCAGGAAGAACCG
>NZ_JAVAYN010000186.1:0-265 GCF_054863025.1 Bradyrhizobium sp. 23AC | reverse complement strand
CCACCCAGAGATTGGCTGCCAATGTGGAACAGAGGCCCAAACCAATTTCAGGCGTACATTTGTATCAAATAGTGATTTTGACATGAGCTGTTCATCCAGCCAGCCAGGCTGCCATCCTTTACTAAAATAAGCAGGTGTCGCCAATATCATGCGAACATATGGCCTGTTTTTGAGCGATTCTTTAATAGCATCCGGACATGTCCAATCTTGTTGGTATACATGAGGCCTGTCTTCTATATGCGCCAGCCGCCGTTCACCACCGATC
>NZ_JAVAYN010000185.1:0-265 GCF_054863025.1 Bradyrhizobium sp. 23AC | reverse complement strand
GCGAACCCTCGACCCGCATGGGCAATATCGCGGTCGACCGCCAGACCTGGGCGCGTGCTGCCGAATATAAGCGCAAATGGGATAAGTATGAGAAGGACGGCGGCGAAATCCCCGGCCGCGACATCGCCATGGACACGCTGGCGGGCGTGCTGTCGGGCGAAATCCTCGTCCAGAACCATTGCTACCGCGCCGATGAAATGGCCATCGTCATGGATATGGCCAAGGAATTCGGCTATCATGTCAGTGCGTTCCACCATGCGGTGGA
>NZ_JAVAYN010000184.1:0-266 GCF_054863025.1 Bradyrhizobium sp. 23AC | reverse complement strand
AAGGAAAGATGGCTCCTTTTATCGCAACACTTGCCACGATGACGATTTTCAGAGGATTGACGCTTGTTTATACAGACGGAAACCCCATTACAGGGTTAGGCTCTAACTATGCGTTTCAGCTATTTGGCCGCGGATATTTCTTAGGTATCCCTGTTCCAGCGATCACCACGCTTCTCACCTTTATTGTGCTTTGGGTGCTGCTTCATAAAACACCTTTCGGCAGAAGAACGTATGCCATCGGAGGAAATGAAAAAGCTGCGCTCATC
>NZ_JAVAYN010000183.1:0-266 GCF_054863025.1 Bradyrhizobium sp. 23AC | reverse complement strand
ACACGCCGAGAATCCCTGCCATGTAAATTCCGTTATCTGACCATGGAACCATACCAGAGGTAAGCGTTCCTCCGACCTCAGAGTTTCTAGATAACACACGTCTGTCTAATTTTAATTTGTCATAGCTTTTTTCCATGATTTTTGGTGTAAGAATGATGGATACATACATTGCACACCCAAAAACGTTGGCAAAGAATGCTACAAGAATTGTGGACAGTGTCACATTTCCCGCATTATATAGCTTTTTCTCAAATGTTGAGACAATG
>NZ_JAVAYN010000182.1:0-266 GCF_054863025.1 Bradyrhizobium sp. 23AC | reverse complement strand
GATCTGCTTGACCACATCGCTAAGGTCGCTGAGCTGACTCTTGGTCATCAGCACACGCACGTCGGTAGTGGGTACATCCTGACGCACGAAGTCACGGTCACTGATCCACGCCTGAAACACCGGCGGCGCACTGGCACCGGTCTTTTCGCCGAGGTAGGCCAGGCGCATGGCGTGTCCGAGCAGCTCTGCATCCTCGGCCAGGGCGGTATCGCCACCTTTGCCGGATTTCGCCTTGGCGTACTCCGCATCGGCCCCCAGCGCGCTAC
>NZ_JAVAYN010000181.1:0-266 GCF_054863025.1 Bradyrhizobium sp. 23AC | reverse complement strand
ACTTAACACACTAAACCGTTTGTCTGCAAACAATGGGGCAGGACAAAAGAACATGGAGAAGCTTTCTTCTGGACTTCGTATCAACCGTGCAGGAGATGACGCAGCAGGTCTTGCAATTTCTGAAAAAATGCGTGGACAAATCCGCGGATTAGAAATGGCATCTAAAAACGCACAAGATGGTATTTCTCTTATTCAAACAGCTGAAGGTGCATTAACTGAAACTCATGCGATTCTTCAACGTATGCGTGAGTTGACAGTTCAAGCGG
>NZ_JAVAYN010000180.1:0-266 GCF_054863025.1 Bradyrhizobium sp. 23AC | reverse complement strand
TGCGTCATCTCCTTGGCCGGCGCAGCAGCGGCAACCGGGGCCTCCGGCACCAGCGGCGGGGCTTCGGCAACGGGAGCAGCACCGGCCGCCATAGCGGCCATGCCCTGCTCGACCATCGCTTCCAGCTTGTCGATGAGGTCGCGGTCGGTCCCCTCGGGCTCGGCTTCGGTGGCTTCGAGGCCTGCCAAAATTTCCTTGATGCGGTCGATCGAGGACAGGATCACCGTCACCGCCTGCCCGGTCACCGGCATGCCGTCACGGAATTT
>NZ_JAVAYN010000179.1:0-267 GCF_054863025.1 Bradyrhizobium sp. 23AC | reverse complement strand
AAATGGTGAGGAGGTGGTACAGGAATATCAACCTGTTGTCCATCGCCTACGCCTTTCGGCCTCGGCTTAGGTCCCGACTAACCCTGAGCGGACGAGCCTTCCTCAGGAAACCTTAGGCATTCGGTGGACGGGATTCTCACCCGTCATTCGCTACACATACCGGCATTCTCACTTCTAAGCGCTCCACCAGTCCTTCCGGTCTGGCTTCACAGCCCTTAGAACGCTCTCCTACCACTGTTCGTAAGAACAGTCCGCAGCTTCGGTGAT
>NZ_JAVAYN010000178.1:0-267 GCF_054863025.1 Bradyrhizobium sp. 23AC | reverse complement strand
AATTCTCGTTAAAAATATTCGTTACTTTGGCAGCCAGCCTTGGGCTTTCCCATCGAGTATGATGATGGGGTTTTTAGCTGACTATGAATCGGGAGAGTTAAGTCCAGACTACACTGAGCTATCTGATGCACAATGGTTTGGTATTGACGAGATGCCGCCTGTTGCGCCTAAAGGAACGATTGCAAGAGCGCTTATCGAACAAACGCTACAAGATATTGACTCTAATTATCTGATAAATAGATAAAAAAAACCCTCCGAGAGGGAGGG
>NZ_JAVAYN010000177.1:0-267 GCF_054863025.1 Bradyrhizobium sp. 23AC | reverse complement strand
CTACTGACGCCATGTCAGGATCACCTTTCGCCCCCCAGATGTCATTAAGGATAGAGGCTCCCGCTTTGACCGCTTCGTCTGCCACGGACGCTTTGTACGTATCGATTGAAAGCGGAATGTCCAGCTCGCTTGTGATCCGCTCTATGACGGGGATGACTCGTGACATTTCCTCATCAGCCGACACGAGTGATGCGCCGGGTCTTGTCGATTCGCCGCCGATATCTATGATATGCGCCCCTTCTTCAGCCATCTTCGCAGCATGCAGAA
>NZ_JAVAYN010000018.1:0-198380 GCF_054863025.1 Bradyrhizobium sp. 23AC | reverse complement strand
CCTCGTTCAACGCACCGATCTACGCGAACCTGTTCAACGACGAGGACGGCGACGGCTTCAGCCTGATCTGGTCCCGGCCCCGTAAGAACGGCGACTGAGGTCGCCAAAAAGCCCCGTCCGGTCTGCCGGGCGGGGCTTCTCTCAGGTGCGCATCAAAGCATTGTTGAGGCCACTGCGCTTCGGCGCCTCTCACTGGTCGCCTTTCGCGGTCATTTCCGTGAACGTCGTCCGGCATACGTCGTCGGGATTTTAGCTATCGTCGCGGTTGGCTCCAGCGGGAATCTATTCAGCGCCCGGAGGGGTAGCCACGCCCAGTGTGCGATGTCTGCCTTTCAACGCAATTCGACTGGATCGAAGCATCCGGGGAAACGTCCATAGCTGGACGCGAACGCATCCTGCCTTCCTGCCAGTTTTCAATCCAGACCTCCCCCTATGTTCTGGTCACGGTCGATCTTGAAGAAGGACCCCGCATGAACGCGCGCCTACGTTGCGATGGACAAGACCCTGCGATCGGCACTCGTTGTCTGTCGATTTGAGGTGCATGAGGAAAGCTGGACGTTTCCGATTTTCGTTCTGGCTTAGCGTCAACGCCGGCTGTCGATACAACGTCCATCTGGGGATCCCTGCGATTCCATTCCGCATGGGATCGAAACTTGATTCCGAAATTCTCCTGCAGTCGGTTGTAGAGGTGAGCAGAAACTCACGCAGTACAACGCGGTCAGAATCATTCAAGCCTGAACCGCTTGCCGCATCCTCGTTGGATTCAACATTGCTGCATCGAAGTGCGACTTCGAATCATTTGGTAGTTGGGAGATGCTTGTCCCAGCAATGGGCTTATTCGCCGAGTCCAGATTATCGATGCCAGTCGCCACTACCGAGACACGGACGAGACCCTGCAGCCGTTCATCGAAAGTGGCGCCGACGATGACGTTAGCGTCCGGGTCGGCTCCTTCGCGAATGCGGCTAGCAGCTTCGTCGACCTCGAATAGCGTCAGGTCCTTGCCGCCGGTGATCGAGATTATGAGGCCACTGGCGCGCTTGATCGAGGGGGCCTCGATCAATGGATTGGAGATCGCGGCCATAGCGGCGGTGAGCACGCGCTTCTCGCCAGAAGCCTCACCCCCGCCCATCATGGCTTTGCCCTTCTCGCGCATGACGGAGAGAACGTCGGCAAAATCGAGATTGATCAAACCTTCTTTGACTATAAGGTCGCTGATGCAGGCCACACCCGAATAGAGAACTTGATCGGCGATGGCGAAGGCATCGTTAAATGTGGTCTTCTCATTGGCCACTCGGAGCAGATTCTGGTTTGGGATGATCAGCAGGGTGTCAACCGCGTTCAGCAGTTCCGCAATGCCCGCTTCAGCAACGCGCATACGGCGCTGGCCCTCGAAGTCGAAGGGCTTGCTGACGACGCCGATGGTGAGAATGCCAAGTTCACGCGCGATCCTGGCTATAACAGGCGCCGCCCCAGTTCCCGTACCGCCGCCCATGCCAGCGGTAACGAACACCATGTTTGCGCCGGTCAAATGATCCTGGATCGCATGAACTGCCTCTTCGGCCGCGGCGCACCCTACTTTGGAGTTCGAGCCGGCGCCAAGGCCTTCGGTCACCTTTGTGCCTAACTGGATGAGGCGCTTGGCCTTGGACATGCTGAGTGCTTGTGCGTCGGTATTGGCGACGACGAAGTCGACGCCTTCCAGCCCGGCCGCGATCATGTTGTTGACGGCATTGCCTCCGGCGCCACCGACTCCAAACACAATAATACGCGCTTTCATCTCGCGAATGTCGCTGATGTCGGTCACTTTTACCTCACGATTTCTTCGGCACGTTGGGATAGCGGACCCGGATTGCTACCGACGAACCTTGTGGTCTGTCTCTACCAGGAGCGCAGCTAGATAGCCTAGTCGACGTGCGGCCTGTCCGTGGCTGTCGATCGAGGCGCCAACTCGGTCACCGGTCCGTAGAGCCGCTGCCTCGTCCTCAAGCCGCGCTGTCGCCTCTCTAGCGGCATGGTCTTTGCGGTCGCCTGCAGCACTTCAACCATCAGGCGTTCGGCGCGCTCGCGTTTGCGCTCGAAATCCGCGCCGTAACCGGCCGCCCTTGCGTCGAGCTGCACAATTTCCGTCTGCGACGCCTCAATGTTTTCCACTAATGGGACAATGTCGCCCGCGCGACGACCACCTCGTGGGCAGGGAGTATGCCTGACTTCAGCGAGATCAACGCTCACTAGCGCTTTGCTATTATCCGAAAGCGAGCGCGGCAATCTGAGTCGCTTGGCAACCGATCGGGCGGCCTCAGGTGAGATTTTCGGCCGGGCACCAAGTGCGACATATGTCTGGGCCTCAATGGGCATCGACTGTTCTCCTAGAACGAACCGGGAGGCAATCGGCTGTTAACCGAAAAGTAACCGCAAGGTAGGCTGCGTTGGTTAACAAGTCGTTAACAGCTCCGGCGAAGAAACAGGTCGCGTATCCATGCGGACTGACTTTTCAAAGCAGGTGTTCCGCAACGAGTCGTGATCTGATCAAAAGGCTATTGCGGACCATTTTCGCGTACCTTCTTTCCGCGGCTGGGTTTCATGTTTCGCCAGTGATGCGTCGTTCCAAGCCGAGCGGCACGATCCAGCCGCCTGCGCGGTCGTACCGGGCAAATTCATCAGGATGTACCGCAGCCAGGCGATTGCGCACGGCGTTTGGGTCTTCGTCGATGGCTGCGCGAATGAGATCGCGCTCGATCCCGACAAAGACCGGCCGGAGGTTGAGGCGAGCGAGCGCTTCCTGGTCGACGGGGGTGACATCGGCGTCGGTGACTGGTCCCGCGCGGGTAACGATGCCGCCGACAAGCCCTCCGATGGCGCCTGTCTTTTCCACTTCCCTTACCGCGGCGGCGTCGAGCAGCGCTCGCGGGCGTGCGAGATCGTCCTAGAGCCTTCGGGCAAAAGGTTGATGCGTGAGACGATGGAGAACGCCCGCCAATTCGGCATGTCCGAGCGGCTTGATCAAGTTGGCGACATGCAGCCGAAGAAGGCCGATGAAGAGCGCGTTTTTCTCTTCGGAAGCGATGGGCTCGCCTTCATCGACGGGATCGCGGACCGAGAGATGGACATCGGCTGGACCAGCTACAGCCATTCCCCAGCGCGTTGCGATCGCGATGCGCTTCAACGTGACTTTGCGGCCTTGGGCCGTGACATCGATCCGTGCAGCTTGCGTCCATGCGCGATCCAGGGCCTTCGCGGGTCCTCCCACATCATGGCAGCCTTTCGCCTCGGCGACCGTCAGGGAGGATAGGTCAGAGGCGCAGGCGATCCAATCGGGCAGGTCGCCGCGAAAAAGGCGCTTGACCTTGAGCTGCCTGCGGCGGTCCAGGTCGATGGTTCGGCTACCGAGATGCGCAAAGATCGAAAGATTGAAGTGTCGCTCGAGATAGGCGCGGGCGACGAAGCGTCCAAACAGGCCTGAGAGCGCGACTTTGACTTCGCGCGCCTGCCCAAGCGGCTCCCTGAAGATGAAAGGCGTTCCCGCGCCGGTCGGCGCCAGCAGCGCGTCGAGAATAGACCACGCGCCATGGGCGGCGCCGGGTGTCTGCAGCACCTCCCGAATGCCGGCATCCTCGATATCGGAGACTTCAAGGTCGACGGTCGGGCCGGCGATGGGGCTCTCCGCCGCAGGATCGAAGCTATGAAGGAATGTCCGTGTCAAAGCGCCAGCGCTCGTTTGAGATCATCGTGCTCGAAAGCGCTGGCCATGCGATTGATCTCGGCCGCGTGGGTGCCGACTGCTTTGGCCGTGTCGCGCCAGGTCGCGGTCGCTGTCGCGACTTCCTTAATGATCGCGCGGGCCTGCGGCAGCGTAAGCCCAAAATATTCCGACGCGGCCTCAAGCAGGTCGAGCGAGCAGGTGCCTTCGTCGAGGTCGATGTTCGTCGTCAGCACCCGCGCCTTCACATCGGTAGGCACGGGATTGAGATCGTAAGCCGGAGAGAGCGACCATCCCGCCTTTCCCAACCACAGGAAACCGTGGTTGCGCAGATGATCATCGACATTGGAGATCAGCACATTGAAGACGACGCGCCTGTAGAGGGCATGGGCGTCCGTCTTTCCTTGCGCACCATGTTGCGAGAGAGCGTCGACAATCTCCGGGTAGCTGCCGCGCTCGCCGTCTTTGGCGCCCATCATCGCCATGGCGGACAGGAACGGGATGCGGACGGCGTCATTGCGATCGAAGCGGCGCGACAGCATGACGGCCTTGCCGGCCACCTCGATCAGTTCGTGTTGCGGGGTGGCGATGCCGGCCTTGCTGGCGAGCCGCAGCGCAATCTCCTCCCAGGTCTCCATGCTGTAGTCGTCGGTCTCCTTTGGAAACTTGGCGATCGAGAGATTGCCGTGTTGATCGATGACCGAGGCCTTCGGCCGCCCGCCACCGAGGGAGGAGCCGGGCGCGAAGATGAGCTGAAGATCTTCGTCCGTTTCCTCGTCGCGGAGAATGCGCTCGGTGATCTGGAGCAGCCGCCCGAGTTCGATGAGGGCCGGTACATCAGCGCGGGTCGGCGTCTGGAAAGTTTCGTCGCCGACCCAGCGGAAGCGAAGTGCGCCAAGTCGCGTTTCGTCGGCAACACCCAGCAAATAGTCGCTTTCTGCAAGCGTGCGAACAGCGCGGCCTTCGCGGTCGGCGAGGCGGCGTTCGGCGCGCTGCATGAGGCGGCGGCCCCAGGTGTCAGGCGCGGAGTCGCCAATGGAACCGAAAGTCGCCAGTCCGGCAGGAGGAGCAAAGGCGCCGCGCGTCAGGGCGAGGGCGGGTTCCAGAACCGGTCCGAGTCATTAAGCCATGCGCCATCGTACTCGAAGAGGATGGTCTCCGAGCCTCGAGCACGGTTGCTCCTCGCCAGTCCGATGCGGCGCGTGCGGCCGCCGAGATCGATATGCACCTCGAAGTCAGCCATCACGTGAGGCCCCGGTCTTGCGTTTGAGGTGGATATGTTTGGGCAGCTCGGCGCTGGCGAGCGCTTGGCCGACGCTGTCGTTGCTGATGTCGGCGAGCTTGATCAGGCCGTCGAGCAGGCCGAGCGCCTGGAGGACGCCGGCATAGATGCCGATGCTGACGTTGGTGTCGCCGGCTTCGACTCTCTGCAGCGTCGAGCGGGACGTGAAGGCGCGCTCGGCGACGACTGCCATCGGCAGCCGCCGACGCCGACGGGCATCGTGGATGTCCGCGCCGAGCTTGCGCAGGGCCCGCCGAACAGCGGCAGGGGGATTGTGGGGGGTAGGCATTTGTGGCCTTCATACTACATATTTGACGAATATGTAGCACGAAGATTACAAATTTTCTAGCACATTAGGGTCGGTACCTCAGTATGGGGGACGGCTAAGCCTTCACCCGAGTCCCCGAAGAATGCGCGCAAGACCCCGCACAGTGAGGCGGCGATCGAAGCTTATGCGAGCGTCGACGCCAAGTTATCTTACAGAATCTGGTGGTCGAACCGGAGTTGGACAGAGAAGGGCGGCCACGGGGTTTTCAGACGGCCTGCCCGGCTTCTGAGAATGAAGGAGATCAACAAGACCGAGCCGAACCGCAGCATCATCGATACTGCGAACGATCCGCACGAAATCAGCCTAGACGAGAATGTCACGCGGGAAAATGTGGATCCCGCCGATCAGTTCGAGGCCTTCAAGAAGCTAGCGGAAAAGCGCGGTTTTGGTGCGGAAGAATTGCCGCCCGCTTCGGCATGACGTCGCATGTTGTCATGCGGCTCGGCGCGGTCTCCCCGAAACTGATGCAGGTCTATCGCGATGGCGATCTGACCCTTGAACATCGTCGAAACCGTTTTGGGCGAAGCACATCGCAAGCCGGAAAGCAGTTTTGATTTCGTGCAAGGCACGCGCCTTGACCTGGAAGGCAAAGCAAAGCGCTTGATGGACTGTCTGAACTTGGGCCGCGTAGCTGGGGCGCCGGTTGCGCGGCCTTGAATCCGGGCCGCATGCGCCGCCGCCGATCCGGCTTGCCGGCAGCGACGCGCGGTCCGCGTCCGGCGCTCGCCGGGCCATTGGCCCGGCTCGCGGATTGTGCCGCGCTATTTGGCGCGACCTTTCTTTGCCGTCCGTTTTAGGAACTCATCAGGCTCGACTTCGAGCTTGTCGGCAAGGCGGCCAATGACCTTTATGCTGACGTAGTACACGCCCTTCTCGAGCTGGCTCAGATAGCTCCGGCTTATCTCAGCCTCCAAGGCAAGTTCATCTTGAGACCATCCCCTCGCATTGCGTAGACGACGCAAGTTAGTGGCGAATGTCTCCCGCAAATCCATGCGGGCAAAGATGCCGCTTGTTCAGTATATTGCACCTCGATATACTTAACAAAGTGCGGCCCATGAACCGTTAGACAGTAAACTCCGCGACCGTGAGATCATGCAAATGCCGCCGCTCGATCCTAACGTGGTTGACCTTGCTCCCAGCGGGCCAGTGTTGACATCCTACGACGAGGAGCACGTTGTCACGTACATTCGCCTTTTGCAGGCGGAGGGTCAGGGAGCGGACTGGCAGGAGGTCGCTCGAATCGTCTTGCACATCGATCCGGATCGAGAGCCGGACCGTGCGCGGACTGCATACCAGAGTCATCTTGCGCGCGCAAAATGGGTGACCGAGCAGGGGCGCCTCTTACGCGGCGCCAGCTCAAAATAGACGAAAATCGCCGACTAGAGACCTGCAGCTAAAACGATTTTCTCCCGCGAACCGGTGGTCATTCTCATGCACCACGTTGTGCCAAACTAGAGGCTTCCTACAACCGCTTCATTCATAACTATTGCGCCGCAATCATTGTTGGCTGCGTGCAATGGGATGGAAGCAATGCCTGAATTCGACTGGCGATCGCCAGATTCGTTTAAGAGCCTGGAGAACGCTGAGATCACTCACATCGCCTGGGAAGGCCTTCGTATGAACGTGGACTATCAACGCGACTACGAAGCGATGATTGCGAATAGCCCAGATGGCGAAGTGACCGAGGAATTCAGGAGGAGGTGGGGTATCTGCTTTCGCCCATGACCCGCAAAAGTCCTCCAAACAGCAGGCAATCTTTTGGACACCTGAGGTTCTGGCGTCCGTTGTCCCCGTGACAAGTGCGCCGGCGGTTTCTCACAGGTCAGCGTCTTCGGCACTGCTCGACTTCACTGCCGGACAGGTGTGCCGCGCCCCCGACGGTTGGCACGCGGTGCTGCACATCGGCTCGGTGGAGCATCGCATCTGGTCAAAACAGCCGCTGACCGCAGGCACTTACTATGCGGCCGAGTTGCCGCTTGACCGCGATTTCGAAGCGCGCGCGCACGCTGCCACGCGGCTATGGCGCACGATGAATGGACGCGCGCCAGGACCTGCCTTCCGTCGCTTGTCAAAACAGCGGCGCGAACGAATATGCGCAGCCCTTCGCGCAGTCGCCGCGTATTTCGCCGGCGCGACCTATCGCAGCATCGCAGAGGCTCTGTTCGGCGAAAAGCGCATGCCGGATCGCGTCTGGAAAACGCACGATTTGCGCAGCCGAACAATCCGCCTCGTACAAAGCGGCCTTGCGCTCGTGCGCGGAGGCTATCGCAAACTTCTGCGGCCCGGGCGCAGGGACAAGTAGCGCTGCCACCGGGGGTGCCGAAAATCCGCCCCCCGATATTCGGCATCCTCCTCCGAGAACTTGCTTCTCCATGATGACCGCACACACGCCGGTGCCGCCATCCGCAGTTCGCTGTCCTCTTGGAGTTCTCAAATGCCCGATCCGATGGCCGGTCTGCCCCCGCGCTTCCTGCGTACATCGGAGGCCGCGCGTTATCTTGGCCTTTCCGGTCGCACGCTGGAGAAGCACCGCACGTACGGCACCGGGCCGACGTATCGGAAGATTGGCGGGCGTGTCGTCTACGCCGTAGATGACCTGAAAGCATGGGCTGATCTCGGCGCCAAAACCTCGACCTCCGATCCCGGCAAAGGGACTGTGCTGCCCGCAAAGAAGCACCCGACGCTGCGCCCCTATGCGGGCCAGGAACGTCGCTGATCCCTGTTTGAGAGCGATGGTCATGCGACGCAAACACCATTCCGAGCGCAACCAGCTTGAGCTCTTCCGCGCACTGCCCGGTGATCTGGCGCCCCGCGACGCGCAGGATCTGATGGCTTATCCATTCTTCTCGCTCGCGAAAACAAAGCGCATTGTGCCGATCGATTTTCGTACCGGTGCGATCACAATTCGCGTCGAAGCGGTGCCGGAACACGGCATGGCGACCATTTGGGATGCGGACGTCTTGATCTGGGCCGCTTCCCAGATCGTCGAGGCCCGTGACGCTGGCTTGAAGACGTCCCGCTTGATGGCTGCAACGCCTTACGAGATTCTGACGTTCGTCGGCCGCGGCACCAGCTCGCGCGACTATGACCGCCTGAAGGCGGGGCTCGACAGGTTGCAATCGACGACCGTGTTGACGTCAATTCGCCAGATTGCAGAACGACGGCGGCATCGCTTCTCCTGGATCAACGAATGGAAGGAGACGGCTGACGCAAACGGGCGCCCGTTCGGGCTCGAACTGATCCTGCCCGATTGGTTCTATTCCGGCGTGATCGATGACGCGCTCGTGCTCACGATTGATCGCGCGTATTTCGATCTGACGGGCGGACTTGAGCGCTGGCTTTACCGGCTCGTGCGCAAGCATGGCGGCCGGCAGCAGGGCGGCTGGAGTTTCGATCTTGTGCATCTCCATGCCAAGTCCGGCAGTCTCTCGCCTCTCAAGCATTTTGCATACGACGTGCGTCAGATTGTCCAGCGCCAGGCATTGCCTGGCTACCAACTCGTGCTCACGCGCGATCGCGATGGCGCCGAGCGGTTGAAGTTCGCGCCCGCGCTCATCAATCCATTCACCGAGAGACTTCGCAAGCGCGGTCTCCTTCCGAAATCGGGAGGCAACCTGTGAATCAGCTCGTGCTATCGGGGACCGCAACCCTCGTGCCATCAGGGACCCGACCCTCGTGCTATCGGGGACCGGAATCGGATCGAAGTCCTTGTTCTTTAGCGCTTTTCAGCCGCCGTAACTCTTCTAACCAGAAATCCTTCGGATTTCTTCTAACGGACCACGCCTTCGGGCCTGATGAGGATAACCACCACGGTCCGCCTGTTCTGCCTCGCCACAGTGAAGGCGAGAGCGAGGACGCGCTGTCGCAATTCCGCTCCCGCCAGGCAACCAGAACCTTTCTGTACTCGGAGCGCACCATGAACAATTTCACTGAAGTCGAACTCCTTTGGCTCGAGAAGCGCATTGAGAACCGCATCCGGTTCGGCCACTCCGTCGAGGAGAGAATCCTCGATCGCCGCCGACGCGTGCTGTCCTTTGCGCCCGGCAGCATCTTCGCGTTCGTACGCTGGACATCAAACGACTTCGGAACGGCAATCTCACGGATCGATATTCTGCGCGCGGTCGTACCGGGACAACGATGCTCCACGGTGCCCTATGTGAAGCCCGGCGGGGACATTCTCCTGCGCCTATCCGGCTGGCCCAAGGTCGAACGGGTGCTTCAGTTGATCGACGCTGTCGAGGCACTCGACATCGATCCCGCGGACGCTGCGCCCGATTACTGGCATCATGTTCATAACCGCATGTCGGTCAATGAAAACCCCCGCCCCTACACGAAAGCGAGACACCAGGCGTGGCTTCAACGGCAGAGGACCATGCGATGACAGGTCGGTGGAAGACCTTGGTCACGATGTTCGGCGGCGCTGCTGCTCTTCTCGTACCGATAGTTCTCGACCTGACACCACTCTACGTCTGGAATGCATCTGACAGCGTGCCAATCGGCCTGTATCGCTTGCAACCTGCGGAAAAGCTGTTCGTGACCGAGTTGCTCGCCGTTCAGCCGCCGGAGCCGCTTGCAACCTTCCTTGACGCGAGCGGCTATCTGCCGGCCGGGATACCAATGCTCAAGCGCGTGCTGGCGCTTCCGGGGCAGACCGTCTGTAGAACCGGGCTCGCAGTTACCGTCGACGCGATCGAAATGGGCGAGGCAAGGGATCGCGATGGCCGCGGCCGTCCCCTCCCGAAATGGCAGGGTTGCCGCGTCGTCGGCGAGGGCGAACTCTTTGTCATGAACTGGCAATCCGCCGACTCGCTGGACGGAAGATACTTCGGCTTTCTGCCGGCATCCGCCGTCCTTGGGCGTGCGCTCCCCGTGTGGACCTGGGAGGACTGAGCGTGCGGGTGTTGGGATTCCGATCTGCTATTTCGCTGTTCGACCGAATGTCGCCCCATTCCTCCGTCCCGGCCAACGATCGCGGAGCCCTCGCGCGCAGGGCCGGTCCAGCGCCCGCCCCGGACTTCGTCCGTGGGCGGCCGATGGGCCGGCGCCAGGCGACCTTAGCCCGGAGGAGCACGAACACAAGGGCATGCTGGCGTTCAGTCGAAACAAGCCTTCGCTCCGTCGTGCCGTTGTTCCTTGCGCTGACGATCAGTGATGCTGCGGCTTTCGCCGAGACACGATCGGCAGAGCATACAGCGAACTCTCAAACCAGCGAAGCGTTTGCACCGATCATTGACGAGGCCTCGCGCCGCTTCGGCTTACCAGTGTACTGGATACGCGCCGTCTTGGAAGTCGAGAGCGCTGGAGACGTGTGCGCCAAATCCCCGAAAGGTGCCATGGGGCTGATGCAGATCATGCCGCAGACTTGGGCCGAGCTTCGCCTGCGATACCAGCTTGGCAACGATCCCTACGATCCCCACGACAACATCCTTGCTGGTGCGGCCTATCTCCGGGAACTGCAGGACCGATACGGTTCGCCGGGCTTCCTCGCAGCCTACAATGCGGGACCTGGTCGCTACGAAGAACATCTCGCTGGTCGAGCATTGCCAGCTGAAACCCGAGCTTATTTGCAGAAGCTTGCACCAACGATCGGCAGCGATATTTCCGTTCCTGGGGCGGTCGCCAGGTTGCAGCCGTCGGGAACGACGCTATTCGCTGTGCGGTCCGAAAGCCTCAAGAGCACCACGTCGGCGCAGCGCGGCCTCATGCTGGATCACACTCCGATCGCGGGCGTTGCACACGACATTTCAGCCATCGTACCCCAAGCAACCGGGCTTTTTTCCGCGAGCTTTGTTGCGGGAGGTCGGCGATGAGCGAATGCATAAGCGCGCATGCATTAGCGTTCCGTAGAGAGAAATGGGCGGAAAGGAGGGGACGGTCGGAAGACACGAGTAAGCGTTCGGCGGCTGCACATCGGGCAGCTCGTGATATCAGTCGTCAGTTTCCACGTCGCGGGCGCCCCGTGACGGACATTCGGTTTACATTCGAAACGCCGCAACACGATCATGACGCTAAGACGTTCGGGTTTGCTACTGAAGGACCCTCGCTCACGCGGCAAGAGTTCGCTGAGGAGTGCGATAATAACGTGCTGATGGCATACGGGCGATGCCTTCGGCCCGCGCTCTACTCGTCGCTTCGCTCCTCACCGAGCCACCCTACGGGTGTCTCGGCCCTTCGGGTAACGATCGCTATCGCAAACGCTCGCAAACAGTGGGGGCTTCGCAAGTCAACTGCGAAGTCGCGGCGGCTCTTTCGCAATGAATCGGCCACCAGCCGAGGTGTTCGGGCAGGCGCTATTAGAGGATCCACCGCAACGACCCGAACTGCATTTTGTCGCAAACCGCCGCGAGCACCGACAGCCTGTTGGCTTGGAAGTTGGGCCCTGGGAATCAGGGACCGGGAGAACATGAGCATGA
The DNA here is from genome assembly GCF_054863025.1 of Bradyrhizobium sp. 23AC. NCBI lineage: Bacteria > Pseudomonadati > Pseudomonadota > Alphaproteobacteria > Hyphomicrobiales > Nitrobacteraceae > Bradyrhizobium > Bradyrhizobium sp. 23AC. The sequence goes on along the minus strand of NZ_JAVAYN010000018.1, from coordinate 186,659 downwards.
CGGCAGGACGGCCGCCCGTAATCGGTCTGCGCCGGGAATTCCGGCTGCTGACGTGGCCGGCCGGCCGAATAACCCGCACACTGCGCCGCCTCAGCAACGCGGGAGGCGTGTGATGGAATTCTTCTGTGGTCTGGATGTCGGCATGGACGAGACAGCGATCTGTGTGGTGGACGCCGCCGGCAAGGTGATGCTGGAGACGGTGGTGGTGACCGATCCGGAGGCGATCAAGGCGGCGCTTGCGCCGTATCTTGGCCGCTTGCGGCGGCTCGGCCACGAGGCGGGCTCGCTGTCGCCCTGGCTGCACCCGGAACTGTTGCAACGCGGTCTGCCGGCGGTCTGCCTGGAGACCCTGCACGTGCGCGCGGCGCTGAAGGCGCAGCGCAACAAGACCGACAAGGCGGACGCGCTCGGCATTGCCCACATCATGCGCACCGGCTGGTTCCGAAAGGCCCACATCAAGAGCGCGGCGTGCTACCGGCTGCGGCTGTTGTTGACGCACCGGCGCAATCTGAAGCGCAAGTTCCTGGATCTCGAGAACGCGATCCGGCATTCGCTGAAGGTGTTCGGCATCCGGCTGAACCGGGTCGGCCGCGGCGGTTTTGCGCAAGCCGTGCGCGAGGCGGTGGCCAGCGATGCGCTGGTCAGCGAGCTGATCGACGCCATGCTGAACGCGCGCGCGGCGCTGTGGAAGGAGTATGGCCGGCTGCACGATCTGGTGGTGCGCCTGGTTGCCGGGCACGAGCTGTGCCGGCGCTTCATGCAGATTCCAGGCGTCGGTCCGATCGCAGCCTTGAGCTTCATGACCGCGGTCGATGATCCGTCGCGCTTCAAGCGCTCGCGCGACGTCGCGGCGTATTTTGGCCTGACCTCGCGGCGCTGGCAGTCCGGCTCCTCGGTCGACGTCAAGGGGCGGATCAGCAAGGCGGGCGACGGCGACGTGCGGCGGGCGCTGTACGAGGCGGCGAGCGCGCTGCTGACCCGCTACAAGAAGAAAGACAAGGTCAAGAGCTGGGGGCTGGCGCTGGCCAGGCGCTCCTCGCACCGCAAGGCGACGGTCGCGGTGGCGCGCAAGCTCGCCGTGATCATGCACGCGATGTGGACCAGCGGCACGTTCTACTGCGGCGATCCGGACGTCGCGGCGGCCGACGTCAGCGCGCGGGCCGCGGCCAAGGATCACCGGCTGCTGGGAGCCTGGGCATGACCAGCGCAAGGGATTTGCACGTCGGCGGCACGATGATCGCCACGTATTGAACACGGAGCTCCGCGCGAGCGGATGAGGACTGGTGCAGCACAACGACGACGGAACGCACGTTATCTTGCCTGCGACGGTGCATCTTCGGATGGCCGATCGCGCCGGATTGCCTGTGATGTGGCTCCGTCATCCCGATGGAAAGATGCGCCGCGACGGCGTCCGCGCTGCCTTGCTGCAGCGACCTTGTGCCGTCGATGAGCGCGGAAGACTGCACGGCGCATCAGGACTCATGACCATTGCGGCGCATCGTGTCATGGCGTGGATCAGAGCGGCTTGTCGCAAACGAGAAAGGAAGCGAGAATGGCTGAGACGAGAGAGACGACACGACCGATTAAGACGGCTAGATAAAAGGGGCTCGCCGGTCGAACCGCAAGCCATTGACATGGCTTGGGTTCTGGCGTGCCGGTCGGTCGGGGCGCGTGCCGCGCCGTACATTTTGAACAGCGCAATCAAGCAGATTTTCGGCACTGTAGCTGCCTTGGCGCCTTTCGAGGTCCGGCAATGACCCTGCGTGACAGCGATCTGCGCATTCGGCCCGGGCGCATCCGCAGCACCCGCGCGCCCAAGCCGAAGAGCTTCATCAACCAGGTGCTACGTGCCGCGAAGAAAGCCGGACACACGTCGGGTCAGGGCAGGTTTGGCAGGCGTTCTGCGGCCTATGGGCGCTCGACGTTTGGCCGCGGCCGGCTGTCCTTTGGTCGCAGCCGGTTGTTCAGTCCGACGCGGCGCGTTGTGGTGAAGGCGCGCATCGTGCGTCACAAGGGACGTTCGTTCCGCTCGGCGCCGCTGACGGCTCATCTTTCATACCTCAAGCGCGACGGAGTAACCCGGAACGGCGAGCGGGCCGAGATGTTTGATGCTGGCAGCGATCGAGCTGACGGTGCGGCCTTCGCAGAACGCTGCGAGGGCGACCGCCATCATTTTCGATTCATTGTCTCGCCCGAGGATGCCGCCGACATGACTGACCTCAAGGCCTTCACCCGTGATCTGGCCAAGCAGATGGAGATCGATCTCGGAACGCAGCTCGAATGGGTGGCCGTCGATCACTGGAATACGGACAACCCTCACATCCATCTTCTCGTTCGGGGAGTCGATGAGACAGGCGCAGACCTCGTGATCTCCCGCGACTACGTCAGCCGCGGCCTGCGCTCACGCGCCGAGGAGTTGGTCGGCATCGAACTGGGTCCAAGACCTGAGCATGAAATCCGCAATGCGCTGGAGAGAGAAGTCACGGCAGAGCGATGGACGCGGCTCGACCGGGAGATCTGGCAGGTCGCCGACGAAACCGGCTATATCGATCTTCGCCCCGACAATCCCGGCAGCTCCGATCCCGAAATCCGGCGCCTGATGGTCGGCCGCCTTCAGCACCTGGAGAAGATGGGCCTTGCTGCGTCAGCTGCGCCAGGGGAGTGGATGGTCGGGCTCGAGGCTGAACGTAATCTCCGCGACCTCGGCATGCGCGGCGACATCATCAAGACCATGCATCGCGCCTTCAGCGAGCGTGGGGAAGCGCGTGGCGTGTCCGACTACGTCATCGAAGGTGGACAGCCAAGCTCCCAGATTATCGGACGACTGGTCGATCATGGATTGCATGACGAGCTCACCGGCGAGGCCTACGCCCTGATCGACGGAACAGACGGGCGCGCGCACCACGTCCGGTTCCGAGGAATCGAAGCTTTCGAACATGCGCCATCCGTCGGCGGTATGGTCGAGGTCCGGCGCTTCGGTCCGGCCGATGATCCGCGCCCGACATTGGTCCTTGCGGCCCGTTCTGATCTCGATCTTGGCGAGCAGGTCGCCGCGAAAGGCGCCACCTGGCTCGACCACCGGCTGGTTGAATCCAACCCCATGCCGCTCGCCATGGGCGGCTTCGGTCGCCAGACGCGCGACGCTCTCGAAGCTCGCACAGAGCATCTGGTTCGGGAAGGTCTGGCGCGACGGCAGGGCCAGCGCATCACATTCCAGCGTGATCTCCTGAACACGTTGCGCCGACGCGAGCTGGACGAGGTGGCGGCAAGAATCTCGGCGCAGACCGGCCTGCCTCACGTGAAGGGCGCCTCGGGCGAGCACGTAGCGGGCACGTATCGTCAGCGGTTGACGCTCGCCTCGGGGCGTTTCGCCATGATCGACGACGGGCTCGGATTTCAGCTGGTGCCCTGGTCGCGCGAGCTTGAGAAAAGGTTGGGCCAGCACGTTGCCGGCACCACGAAGGAGGGCGGCGGGATCGAATGGAGCTTCGGCCGGAAGCGCGACCTCAGCCTGTAGCTATCTTGTCAATTGCTCGAAAGGTGTTCGGGATGACCGGAACCAAAATCCTATGGGGACAGGTGATTGTCGTCGGCCTGATCGTCTTGCTCGCCATATGGGGTGCGACCGAGTGGACAGCCTGGCGCCTCGCCTATCAGCCGGAGCTTGGGCAGCCGTGGTTCGAGTTGTCGGGCTTCAAGATCTACTACCCGCCCGTCTTCTTCTGGTGGTGGTTCGTCTACGACGCCTATGCCCCTCAGGTCTTTGTCGAAGGTGCATTCATCGTGGCCTCGGGGACCTTTGTTTCGATCGCGGTCGCGATCGGCATGTCGGTCTGGCGGGCGCGCGAGGCCAAGAATGTCCAGACCTACGGCTCGGCGCGGTGGGCCGATCCGCGGGAGGTGCAGGCGGCCGGACTTTTGGGTGGGGACGGGGTCGTGCTTGGCAGGCTGGCGGAGGATTACCTCCGCCACAACGGACCGGAGCATGTGCTCTGCTTTGCGCCGACCCGGTCCGGCAAGGGCGTTGGCCTTGTTGTTCCTTCCCTCCTCACGTGGCCAGACTCGGCAATCGTGCACGACATCAAGGGCGAGAACTGGCAGCTCACGGCCGGGTTTCGGTCCCGACATGGCCGGGTGTTGCTGTTCGATCCGACCAATCCAAAATCGTCTGCCTACAACCCACTTCTCGAAGTACGCCGCGGCGAATGGGAGGTTCGGGACGTCCAGAATGTTGCGGACGTGCTGGTCGATCCGGAAGGGTCGCTCGACAAGCGGAACCACTGGGAGAAGACCAGCCATTCGCTGCTTGTCGGTGCCATCCTGCACGTCCTCTATGCAGAACTTGACAAGACGCTCGCCGGGGTCGCGGCCTTTTTGTCGGACCCGAAGCGCCCAATCGAAGTCACGCTGAAGGCAATGATGACAAGCTCGCACCTTGGTGAGCAGGGTCCACATCCCGTTGTCGCCTCAACCGCGCGAGAACTGCTGAATAAGTCTGAGAACGAACGCTCTGGCGTGCTCTCGACCGCGATGTCGTTCCTTGGACTCTATCGGGATCCGGTGGTGGCGCAGGTGACAAGCCGATGTGACTGGCGGATCGCGGACCTGATTGCCGAAGCTCGTCCGACGACGCTCTATCTTGTCGTGCCTCCGTCCGACATCTCCCGGACGAAGCCGCTCATACGTCTCGTGCTCAATCAAATTGGCCGTCGCATCACCGAAGATCTGCAAGCCAACAACCGCCGCCACCGCGTCCTGATGATGCTGGACGAGTTCCCGGCACTGGGACGTCTCGATTTTTTCGAGTCGGCGCTCGCGTTCATGGCCGGATACGGGATCAAGGCCTTCCTGATTGCACAGTCGTTGAACCAGATCGAGAAGGCCTACGGCCCCAACAATGCGATTTTGGACAATTGCCATGTCCGCGTGAGCTTCGCAACAAACGACGAGCGGACCGCAAGACGCGTTTCGGACGCGCTTGGGACTGCGACCGAGATGCGAGCCATGAAGAACTATGCCGGCCATCGGCTGAACCCGTGGCTTGGCCATCTGATGGTCTCGCGGCAGGAGACCGCACGCGCCTTGCTCACGCCCGGCGAGGTGATGCAGCTTCCTCCCACCGACGAAATCGTGATGGTGGCCGGGACGGCGCCGATCCGAGCCAGGAAGGTGCGCTACTACGAAGACAGACGGCTTACCGAGCGCATTCTCTCACCGCCAGAGCCGGCCAGGCTGGGGCGGTCTTCCCGGGAAGATAGTTGGTCCAGCCTCAAGCTCCCCGCGCGGAATGGCGCAACCGTCCAGACCGAAGACTCCGAAACCGATGCCGCCAACAGCGGTCTGCGCCGGGAACCCGAACTTCCTGACCACGTCGCCATCGTCAAAGAGACAACCGATGTGACGCCGACAGAAGAGTTTGCCGTCCTGGACGACGACGATGAGGCCGTGCGTCAAGCCCGGCTTCTTCGCCAGCAGATGCGGGGCGTGGCCCGCCAGGCGGCGCTTGACCCGAACGATGGCATTGATCTCTGAGGTCCCATGCGCAACCGCATGAACGTGTATTTCCCCCCGGAGCTTCTGAAGCAGATTTCCGACCTTGCCGATCGCAAAAAGCTCTCGCGATCGGCCATCGTCGAGGCGGCCGTCATCTCGTTTCTGTCACCGGATGGAGTCGATCGCAGAGAGGCGGCGTTCGCCCGCCGGCTGGACCGGTTGTCCCGGCAAGTGCAGAGACTTGAGCGGGATGTCGGGCTGACAGCCGAGACCCTGGCCCTGTTTGTTCGGTTTTGGCTGACGATCACGCCTCCCTTGCCGAACGAAGCCCAGGCCGCCGCTCAGATCAAGGGACGTGAGCGCTTTGAAGGCTTCGTCGAGACATTGGGCCGCCGCCTGCAAAAGGGCCAAAGCTTCTTGCGGGAGATTCCGGACGATGTCGTTCATGGAGCGCCCGAGGATTCCACCAAATGATTGCGCCGGCCTTGCTGGTTGCTCCGGCCTTTCTCTTTCTACGCCAGACTACGACGGAGATGATCGCCTGGTTGCAGGAAGGTCGTTGGTGGTTTTTCTAATCATCCCCATCCGAGGGCGCTGCTTTAGCCCTCGATCGGTGGGGGGCAGGCAGTGGCAATCCATTCTCTTCAGTCGGAGGCGATCTCGCGTGGCGCGCGGATGCTCCGCAGCGCGCTGGGGCTCGCCATCGCGCGCTACCTCGAAGACGATGCGATCGTCGAGGTCATGCTGAACCCTGACGGCCGGTTGTGGATCGACCGGCTCTCCAGCGGACTGACTGATACAGGTGAACAACTCTCCGCCGCCGATGGCGAGCGCATCATTCGCCTGGTGGCACATCATGTGGGGGCCGAGGTCCACGCCGCCGCGCCCCGTATTTCTGCTGAATTACCCGAGACCGGAGAGCGCTTCGAAGGCCTATTGCCTCCTGTCGTCGCGGCACCAGCGTTCGCCATTCGCAAGCCCGCCGTCGCCGTCTTCACGCTCGACGACTATGCCAAGGCGGGCATCATGACGGCCGATCACGCCATGGCACTGCGCCAGGCCGTCGCCTCGCGCAAAAACATCCTGGTCGCTGGCGGCACATCAACGGGCAAGACCACGCTCACAAACGCATTGCTTGCCGAGGTCGCGAAGACCAGTGACCGGGTCGTGCTGATCGAGGACACCCGCGAGTTGCAATGCAAAGCACCGAATCTGGTCGCGCTGCGCACCAAGGATGGCGTGGTCTCGCTCTCGGATCTCGTGCGCTCCTCACTTCGACTGCGTCCAGACCGCATTCCCATTGGCGAGGTGCGGGGCACTGAGGCGCTTGATCTGCTCAAGGCCTGGGGAACCGGTCACCCCGGCGGTATCGGCACCATCCATGCGGGCACTGCGCTCGGCGCTTTACGCCGGCTGGAGCAGCTCATCCAGGAAGCCGTGATGACCGTGCCGCGCGCCCTGATTGCCGACACCATCAACGTCGTTGCGGTCCTGTCCGGGCGCGGTGCCGAGCGCCGGCTTGCCGAACTCGCGCGCGTCAACGGCCTCGGAGCGGCCGGGGATTACAGCCTTTCACCAGCAGGAGACCTCACATGAGCAATCGAAACATGAGCAATCGAAACCGAGTTCCGCATTGGAGCGTTTCCCTCGCCGCGCTGGGTGCGGTCCTGCTCATAAGTCCGCCCGCCTGGGCCGCCGGCTCCAACATGCCATGGGAGCAGCCGCTCAATCAGATCCTGCAGTCGGTTGAAGGACCGGTCGCCAAAATCATCGCCGTCATCATCATCGTCGTCACGGGCCTGACGCTTGCCTTTGGCGATTCCTCGGGCGGCTTTCGCAGGCTGATCCAGATCGTGTTCGGGCTTTCGATCGCGTTCGCAGCTTCGAGCTTCTTCCTGTCGTTCTTTTCGTTCGGCGGCGGCGTGGTGGTGTGATGGACGAGCCCGTCGCAGGATTTATCGCGCCGGTGCATCGGGCTCTGACTGAGCCGATCCTGATGGGCGGAGCACCCCGGTCGGTCGCCATCGTTAACGGGACGCTCGCCGCAGCCCTTGGGCTGGGATTGCGCTTGTGGATCGCCGGTCTCCTGCTCTGGGCCATTGGGCACGCGGCGGCTGTATGGGCTGCCAAGCGAGACCCCGCATTCGTCGAAGTGGTGCGCCGTCACCTGCGCGTCCCAGCCCATCTCAACATCTAGAGCTCTTTCCATGATGAATCTCGCGGAATACCGCCGATCGAGCACGCGGCTTGCCGATTTCCTGCCTTGGGTGGCCCTGGTCGACGCGGGCATCGTCCTGAACAAGGACGGCTCATTCCAGCGAACGGCCAGATTCCGCGGACCAGACCTCGACAGTGCCGTTCCGGCCGAGCTCGTGGCCGTGGCCGGTCGTCTCAACAACGCTCTGCGCCGCCTGGGATCCGGCTGGGCCGTCTTCGTGGAGGCGCAGCGCCATTCCGCAGGAGCGTATCCGCCCAACGCTTTTCCGGACGTCGCATCCGCGCTGGTTGATGCCGAGCGCCGGGCGCAGTTCGAGGAAGAGGGCGCCCATTACGACTCGAGCTATTATCTGACTTTCGCTTACCTGCCGCCGGCCGAGGATGCGGCCAGGGCGGAGCGGCTTCTTTATGAAGGCAGCAGTCGCACGCCAAGTGCCGACGCGCGCGAGGTGCTCAGCGGCTTTGTCGACCGAACCGACCGCGTGCTGCAGCTTGTCGAGGGCTTTATGCCTGAATGCGCCTGGCTCGACGACGAGGAGACGCTGACTTACCTGCATTCGACGATCTCGACCAAACGGCATCGGGTTCGTGTGCCCGAGATCCCCATGTATCTCGACGCGCTGCTCGCTGACCAGCCGTTGACCGGCGGTCTCGAGCCGATGTTGGGCACAGCGTACCTGCGCGTTCTGACCGTCGTCGGATTTCCGACAGCGACCACGCCCGGAATTCTCGATGACCTCAATCGTCTCGCTTTCCCGTACCGCTGGTCGACCCGGGCGATCATGCTCGACAAAACGGATGCGACAAAGCTCCTGACGAGAATCCGGCGGCAGTGGTTCGCCAAGCGGAAGTCAATCGCCGCGATCCTGAAGGAAGTGATGACCAACGAGGCCTCCACGCTTCTCGATACCGACGCTCACAACAAGGCGATGGATGCGGACGCGGCGCTTCAGGAGCTTGGTTCGGACCAGATCGGAGAGGCCTTCGTGACGGCGAGCGTAACCGTTTGGGGCCGGGATGCGCGCTCGGCCGACGAGAGATTGCGACACGTCGAGAAGGTCATTCAGGGGCGCGACTTCACCTGCATGATCGAGACGGTGAATGCCGTCGAAGCTTGGCTCGGCAGCCTGCCTGGACATGTGTACGCCAACATCCGGCAGCCGCCCCTCTCGACCCTCAACCTTGCTCACATGATTCCGCTGTCGGCGGTATGGTCCGGAGAGGCGCGTGATCATCATTTCAACGCTCCGCCCCTGTTCTTTGGCAAGACGGAAGGGTCAACCCCCTTCCGTTTCGCGCTTCACGTCGGCGACGTCGGACACACGCTTGTGGTTGGCCCGACCGGTGCGGGCAAGTCGGTGTTGCTGGCGCTGATGGCGCTCCAGTTCCGCCGCTATCCCCGGTCTCAGGTTTTCGCCTTTGATTTTGGAGGCTCAATCCGGGCGGCAGCCCTCGCGATGGGCGGCGATTGGCACGATCTTGGCGGCGCGCTTTCGCAAGACGCGTCCGAACCGGTCGCGTTGCAGCCATTGGCCTGGATCGACGACACGGCGGAACGGGCCTGGGCTACCGACTGGGTTGCCTCGATCCTTGCCCGCGAGAAGATCGAGATCACGCCGGAGGTGAAGGATCATTTATGGTCCGCGCTGACCTCCCTTGCCTCAGCGCGCCTCCCGGAGCGGACCCTGACAGGGCTGTCCGTTCTGCTCCAGTCGACGACCCTGAAACGCGCGTTGCAACCCTATTGCCTCGGTGGGCCCTATGGGCGGCTGCTCGATGCAGAATTCGAACGAATTGGCGAGGGGGCGGTCCAGGCGTTCGAGACCGAAGGACTGATTGGAACGGATGCGGCGCCCGCGGTGCTGGCCTATCTGTTCCACCGCATTGGCGACCGCCTCGATGGCAGGCCGACGCTCATGATCGTCGACGAAGGCTGGCTTGCGCTTGATGACGCGGATTTTGCCGGCCAGCTCCGCGAATGGTTGAAGACGCTGCGCAAGAAGAATGCGTCTGTGGTTTTCGCCACACAGTCTTTGTCGGACATCGATGGATCTGACATCGCTCCTGCCATCATCGAGAGTTGCCCGACGCGATTGCTTCTTCCGAACGAGCGGGCGATCGAGCCTCAGATCACCGCGATCTATCGCCGTTTTGGGCTCAACGATCGCCAGATCGAGCTCTTGAGCCGCGCGACGCCGAAAAGGGACTACTACTGCCAATCCCGCCGCGGCAACCGCATGTTCGAGCTCGGGCTCGGTGAAGTCGCGCTCGCCTTTGCGGCTGCATCATCCAAGACAGACCAGGCCGCAATCGACCGATTGGTCACAGAGCACGGCCGCGAGGCCTTTGTGCCTGCTTGGCTCCAGCACCGCGGAGCCGGTTGGGCCGTGGACCTCATTCCCAATCTTGGCAATCTGGAGAAGTCGCAATGAGCCGTCGTCGTCTCGGTCTGGCGATCAGCATCGTTGCTGTCTCGCTTCTGGCAACCGCGCCCAGCCGGGCGCAATGGATCGTCTTTGATCCCAACAACTACGTCCAGAATGTCCTGACGGCGGCACGAGAGCTGCAGCAGATCAACAATCAGATCACCTCGTTGCAGAACGAGGCGCAAATGTTGATCAACCAGGCGAAGAACCTGGCAAGCTTGCCATATTCCTCGCTGCAGCAGCTTCAGAGCTCGATTCAACGCACCCAGCAGCTTCTCAGCCAGGCCCAGCGCATCGGCTATGACGTGCAGCAGATCGATCGGGCCTTCGCCACCAGCTACGGACCGGCAACCGCCAGCCAATCCGATTCAGCGTTGATCGCAGGTGCGCAATCGCGCTGGCAGGACTCAGTCGCGGGATTTCAGGACGCGCTTCGTGTGCAAGCCGGCGTTGTCGGAAATCTCGACACAAACCGCATTCAGACCTCAGCACTGGTGAGCTCAAGCCAGGGTGCAAGCGGGGCCCTGCAGGCCACGCAAGCCGGGAACCAGATCCTCGCACTCCAGGCGCAGCAGCTCGCCGACTTGACCGCTTCCGTGGCGGCGCAAGGCAGGGCTCAATCGCTCGAATCTGCGCGACGCGCCGCTGCTCAGGACCAAGGTCGCGAGCAGCTTCGCCGCTTTCTGACGGGTGGTCAGGGCTATCAATCCTCCAACGTGCAGATGTTTCATTGATGAGCAATCAAAAGGCTTTCCAAGCATTGTCGCTCGCCATCACGGCGATTGGCGGAACGGCGCTCATCGTCGCATGCACGATCCAGCTACGCGGTCCGGACAGAGTCACGGGTCCGAAGCCATCGAGCGCAACAGCCAGCAGCCCAATGGAATCCGATCTCACCCGCTGCCGTACTGTGACGTCAGAGCATTCTCCGGCGTATCAGGATTGCCAAAGGATCTGGGCCGAGAACCGGCGCCGGTTCTTCGGCCAAGGGGTGAGCTCGACCAGTCCCGCTGTCAATGATCCAGGCAGTTCACCATTCATGTCAGCGCCGAAAGATCAGAGCCGAATACCTCAAGGCTATCCCTCCGTCGCGTCACCCGAGGGAGGTGACCAATGAGCGGCACGGGAATTATCGATCAGTTCCTCGAGACCTTCACCCGCTACATCGACAATGGCTTTGGGCTTCTTGGCAGCGAGGTGGGCTATCTTGCGACAACGCTGGCTGCGATCGATATCACCCTGGCCGCCCTGTTCTGGAGCTGGGGCACGGATGAGGACATCGTCGCGCGGCTCGTCAAGAAAACCCTGTTCGTCGGTGTCTTCGCCTACCTGATCGGCAATTGGAATAATCTCGCCCGTATCGTCTTCGAAAGCTTCGCCGGTCTCGGATTGAAGGCCTCAGGTACGAGCCTTTCGGCAGGCGATTTCGTTCACCCTGGAAAAATTGCACAAGTCGGGCTCGATGCCGGCCGGCCGATCCTGGATTCGATCTCAAACCTGATGGGCTACATCAGCTTTTTTGAGAACTTTGTCCAGATCGTGGTCCTGCTGTTCGCCTGGGCCGTCGTCCTGCTCGCCTTTTTCATTCTGGCGATCCAGCTCTTCGTCACACTGATAGAGTTCAAGCTGACGACGCTGGCAGGGTTCGTGCTGCTTCCGTTCGGGCTGTTCGGCAAGACGGCGTTTGCGGCCGAACGCGTCCTTGGCAATGTCGTGTCGTCCGGCATCAAGGTGCTGGTGCTGGCCGTGATCGTCGGTATCGGCTCGACCTTGTTTTCCCAGTTCACCGCCGGCTTCAATGGCGGTCAGCCGACGATCGAAGATGCCATGACTCTGGTCTTGGCCGCATTGTCGCTTCTGGGTCTTGGAATCTTTGGACCCGGAATCGCGAACGGTCTGGTATCCGGTGGTCCGCAACTCGGAGCGGGCAGCGCGGTCGGTACGGGACTTGCGGCCGGCGGGATGGCGGCAGCAGGAGCCGGTCTGGCTGCCGGCGGTGTCGGCCTCGCCGGCGGAGCGATCGCAGGTGCGGCGCGGGGCGGCAGCGCGATCGCAAGCGGCGCGGCGGCCGCGTACCGGAGCGGCGGCATAGGTGGTGTTGCCGAGGCAGCTGCTTCAGCTTCTGTCAGTCCGCTCCGCAGAGCCTCCGCGGCGATCCACAGCGGCAGCCGGTCCACCAGCACGACCTCTGCCAGCTCGGGCGAAGGTCCGCCGGATTGGGCGCAGCGCATGAAGCGCGCGCAGACAATCAGCCATGGAGTTTCGGCGGCAACTCATGCCGTCCGGTCGGGAGATCATGGTGGAAGTGGCAGTTCGATCGATCTGTCTGACGGAGGGCGCTAGATGTCAAAGTGCCCGTTCGCTGAGAAGCCGCGCGAATACGCCCACAGGACTGACCAGCCAAGTTCAAGCGCGCGCCCTGGTCGGCGCACCTGGCATGGTCCGGCTTGGCAAGCTCTGGTGCTGGTTTCTCAAGCCCTCTCGTTGAGCCTTACGCCCGCGCTTCTCTGGCAGGCCACGCATGACCCGTCCGCGTCGCTGAGAGCGCCACTGCACGAGAGCCAACAAGTGTTCGAGATGTCGGCCATGCAAGATCGGCCGGACGCCTTCGTTACGCTGCCTCTCGTGCATTTGCTGCCTGACCTCCGGGGTTTGAGCTCAAGCGTTCGCAGACGGCAATGCAGGGCCTGCCGTGTCTCGCGCTGCCTTTGCGTGTTCAGACACCTCGTCCGCGTCGAGCAAGCAACGTGATTGCAACCCTCCGCACTCGCCGCCTGGCCATCGAGCAAAATGCAAGTCTCAATTTTGGTTTCTTGGGGAAATGACTGATGTTCAAGAGGTCTTCGGTTCACTACGGGCGAACGCCCGCGCCCGTGACGCCCTATCAGAAGGCGGCGCAAGCGTGGGACGAGCGCATCGGCTCAGCACGTGTGCAGGCCAGAAATTGGCGGCTGATGGCATTCAGCTGCCTGACGCTCTCGTGCGGCCTCGCAGGAGGGCTGGTCTGGCAATCAACGCAAGGAACAATCACGCCGTGGGTCGTCGAAGTCGATCGTCTCGGCCAGGCCCAAAGAATAGCTCCCGCGACCTCCGATTTCGAACCCAGCGATGCTCAGATTGCCTATCACTTGGCTCGCTTTATCGAGGACGTCCGCGGTCTGCCGGCAGATGGCATTGTCCTGCGCCAGAACTGGCTCAGGGCGTACGACTTCACCACTGACCGCGGGGCCGCCGCTCTGAACGAATACGCCAGGAGCAATGATCCCTTCGCAAGGCTCGGAAAGACGCAAGTCTCAGTCGAGGTCTCGAGCGTGATCCGCGCCTCAACCGAAAGCTTCCGCGTCGCCTGGGTTGAGCGCGGCTACGAGAACGGATCGCTTGGTTCAACGGAGCGCTGGACCGCCATTCTGACGATCGTCATCCAGGCCCCTCGCGATGCCGATCGGTTGCGCAAGAATCCTCTCGGCGTCTACGTCAATGCAATCAGCTGGTCGAAGGAGCTCGGGCAATGAAGCCGCAATCCTCTCAACGCGTGACCGGCATCTCTCCAGGGTTATCGGGCAGGGCGGCCGTTTCAGTGCTCGCGGTCCTCGCGTGCATGCTTGGCGCCTGCTCGACCTATATTCCGCCCCAAATCATCTACGACTCCGACGTGCCGCCACTGCCGCCGCTACCCGCCGATGTCGATGATCGGAGCCGTCCACTCCACGTCCCGCCCGCCTGGAAGGCGGCGCTCGGCGGCAAATCGGGGGCAAAGGAGGAGGCCGAGCCGGTCGACAGGGTCGAAGCGGCCAATAGCGCAGCTCGCGTCCAGCCACGCAAACGCGGGTATTTCAACGCCGCGCAGATCTACAGCTTCAGTCCCGGTGCCCTGTACCAGGTCTATGCAGCGCCGGGTCAAATCACGGACATCGCGCTGGAGGAGGGCGAACAGCTGGTCGGGTCCGGCCCGATCGCGGCTGGCGACACGGTGCGTTGGGTCGTAGGGGATACCGAGAACGGAAGCGGCGACACCCGCCGCGTCCATGTCCTGGTGAAGCCGACGCGCGCGTCGATCGAGACGAACCTCGTCATCAACACGGATCGGCGCACCTATCTGATTGAGCTTCGCGCGCGCGAAAAGCCCTACATGCCGTTGGTTGCGTGGTACTACCCGCAAGATCGGCAGGGGAAAAGACAATCGGCACCTTTGACACCTGCTTTGCCGGACATCACGCAGCGCAGGTTCCGTTACCGAATCGAAGGTGACAACGCTCCCTGGCGTCCCATTGCGGTCTATGATGATGGTCGCAAGGTCTACATCGAATTCCCGCAAGGCATCGTACAGGGGGAAATGCCGCCCCTGTTTGCCCTCGGTGCTGACGGCAAGACCGAGATCGTCAACTATCGGGCCTATGGCAATCTGCTGATTGTCGATCGGCTGTTCGCAGCCGCCGAACTCCGCCTGGGCGGAGAGCACCAGCAGAAGGTCAGAATTGTCCGGACCGACGGGAGCTCGACATGACCGATCGTCAGGATGAAGAACAACCGGCCGGCACGCAGCGACCGCCTCAGGAGCAGACAGAGCCGTTTCGGCTCCGCCCAGAATACCCGCGCGTGACTCGCCTTTCGCGCAAGGTCCTGTTGACCGGAAGCTCGCTGGCAGTATTCCTTGTTGCTGGTGCGACCTTCTGGGCGCTGCAGAAAAATCAGGCACGCGGTCCACGGCCAGAAGAGCTCTACAGCACGGATCACCACAATGTTGCGGAGAGTATCACTGCGCTTCCGCAGGATTACACGATGGTGCCACGCCAGGTGCCGCAGTTGGGGCCGCCGCTTCCAGGCGATCTTGGTCGCCCGATCCTCGCTGCTCAGGGGCAGCCGGCCGGTCCCGCGACAGGTTCGGCCGATCAGGAGCGGCAACGCGAGAGCCAGGAGGCTGAGGCGGCGCGTATCAGCCGTCTGTTTGCCTCCACGAATACGCGAGAGGCCTCAAATCGGATAGGCGCCGGGCAAGCAGTTGATCGCGCGAACATGGCTGCGCCGGGGGTCAACAACGATGAGGGAACTGCGCAGAATGCGCAGGACCGGAAGCTTGCGTTCGTGAATGCTGCCGTGGACAGGCGCACCACGAGTCCGGATCGGATCACGAAAGCTGCTTCACCTTATGTGGTGCAGGCAGGAACGGTCATTCCCGGAGCTCTGATCACGGGCATCCGCTCCGACCTGCCGGGACAGATCACGGCTCAAGTCACCGAGCACGTGTATGACTCGCCGACGGGGCGCTTCCTGCTAATTCCGCAGGGTGCGCGTCTCATAGGGGTCTATGACAGCCAGATCAGCTTCGGCCAGTCACGCGTGTTGCTTGTCTGGACGCGGCTGATCATGCCCAACGGGCGCTCCATTGTCCTCGAGCGGCAACCCGGTGCGGATCCATCGGGGTATGCAGGGCTTGAAGACGATGTCGACAACCACTGGGGCGAACTCTTCAAGGCAGCCGCACTCTCAACCTTGCTGGCCGTCGGCACAGAACTGGGAGCTGGCTCCGACACAAACAGCAACGATAGTGCGATCATTCAGGCGTTGCGACATGGCGCATCGGATTCGCTCAACCAAACTGGACAGCAAGTGGTTCGGCGCAGTCTCAACATCCAGCCCACACTCACTGTCCGGCCAGGGTTTCCGATCCGCGTCAACATCAATCGTGACCTCGTTCTGGAGCCATATAAAGGGTGATTACACATGTCAAAACTCAAAATCGGAGCGATACCAGATGAAAAACCCGTCAAGATCAGTCTTGATCTGCCGGCGTCCGTGCATCGCGATCTTGTCGCCTATGCCGAGACCCTTTCGCGTGAATCGAGCCAATCTGTAGATCCCGCCAAGCTGATTGCGCCGATGCTGGCACGGTTTATGGCCACCGATCGCGGTTTCAGAAAGCTTAGGCGTTCAAGTCATCCCTCTGCTGTTGAAGGCGGTGAAGGATAGCGTTCGGCCAAGAGATCAAGGAAGCGCGTCAGCGCCGGGTTCTCATTGTCCTTACGCCAGTACGCGTTAAAGCCCATACGGCTTGGTCCAGAACCGTCCTGGATTTCCCGATAGACCACGCCGGTGAAGTTGGCTCCCACGTCAGCTTCAAGGACCAGACTTATTCCAAGCCCCAAACTGACGAGGCTCTTGATGATGCCTCGGCTGACATCATGCCGCTCGATCTTTGGCCGCCTCTCATTGGCAACCAGCTTTGAAACCAGCAGCTCCTTTAAATCGCTTCCAGGATCACGTTGGCTTAGCAGAACTGTCTCGTTGTGAAGGTCGGTCCAGTGGATAGCGTTGCGGCTGAGCAGAGGATGATCCTTTGGAAGCACAATGAGAATGCGTTCGCTCCAAACCGGCAGACTCTTCTGACCAGATAGCGTACGTCCTCCAGGCACGACGGCGACATCGGTCGTGCCACTGCGAACAGAATCCATCAGACGTGTGCGCGACTGTTCGGCTGTGGTGAGTGCGACCATGGGAGTTCGCTTCCTGAACTCCGCGAGGGTGGCACGTAGATTGCCTGCAGATATTGAGGTGCAGAAACCCACGGAAAGGTGGCCTGCCTCGCCGCGGCCGCTGGAGCGGCCCGTTGCGACCAGTGTGTCGACCTGCTCAAGGATCATTCGCGACATTTGCAGGATCGTTCGTCCGGCGGGCGTTGGCGCGACTCCGCCGGTCGAACGGTCAAAGAGAGCCACTCCGACCAGGTGCTCAAACTGACTGATCGAGCGACTGAGCACCGAATGCTGCACAGCCAGCGATTCGGCCGCCTGTCGAAAGCTTCCGCAGTCCGCCGCAGCGACCGCCGATCGCAAATGATGAAGACTGATATTGGTTGATTGAACAGGGCGAGACATGTCTCTTGAGATCGAGGCCGCCAATTTTGGGGAGGTTGAGGGGTTGAACATGCGAGATCTCTACGCAGCTTTCAGCGCCGGTTCCCAGAGCACAGGTGAGCGAAGTGTTCCGGTGTCGCGGACCCGGGACAGTGCGGCCGCGGAAATCTCGAGATAACCAGCGACTGCTTGGGTGTTTCCCAATATCCTTGCCTGGCCCGCCCGTCGCAAGGGCCACCCAGCGCGTCGCAAGATGCGCTCCATCCGGGCGTCGGTCACCGTAATAATTTCTGTTAGCCGCCTCGAAAGGCCGAATTCGATCATGCCAGCGAAGAGCTCGTAGGTCGCGCTGGTCAGCCCGCGCATCGTTCCGCGCGCTCCAGCGTCAACATCCAGCGCAAAACGGCTGCTTTCCCAGACCGAAGGAGCCGCTTTAAAGGGTTGTCCATCGAGCAGCACAGGGAAGGTATCGCGCAACATCGTCGGTCCGGTAGATGGAAGCAGTCGTACGCAGCCCTGAACACTATAGTTGCTCGATCGCTGAATCAGGTAGACGGGACCGAGTGCATCAAATTCATCGATTTCCATGTCCCCGCTGGTCTGAACGTCCCATGCGAGTCGTTCCTTGAAAACCCTGTATCTAAGTCGGTGCATCTCACAAAGGTCTTCAGCAAAGGCTCCATAGAACTCCTGTGTGATGATCTGCATCATTGATTGTGCCTCCAAGCCGCAGGGCGGGTATTGAAGGGGAATTGCTGGGGATGTGCAGCCTCCTCAGTTAAGGAGGGTGCGATACCGAAATCCGACGCACGCATCCGGCGACCCCGGAATAGCAGGATGGTGCCGCGCGAGCATATTTATTCGGTCTTCGCCCGTGGTGTCGCCGCCGAACATCCTCAGAGCACTATCGACGAGTTTTTCCTGCCGGCCTATATGGAGTGGCTAGAACCGGGAACGAGACCTAGAGTTTTGAGGGGACACTCTATCGAGGATGACACACACCATGTCAGAAATCTCATGGCGACAGGATGGGGTCGATCCTGGCTGGTTCATCGCTGAGGGCATCGGATCAGTCCGAAGCACGGCCAGCTACGGACGACCATGAGGCTGGTGTTCCTTCCTGCCTGGTTGCCTGACACTGAAGAGAACGACATCGGACCATTCAGGACAAAAGCTGCAGCATTAAAAGAAGCCGAACGTCTGGCTGCCGCCCAAGATCAAATCGCCGGGAATTAGTCGCGGTTTGCAGCTCGGGGGTGATGCCGGAACATCGTTTACCCTCGTTAGCTCATCTTGGTCGGCAAGCTGATGAGCTCAAGAGCTGATGGACTCAAGCCGCATGGGCGACGCTCTGAGGGCGCGAATTCCAAGGTCGAAGTGCTGGATGCGCTTGGGGGGATGACCCGGCAGACGGGCCAGCATGCGTGCGAGCCAGGCCTGGGGATCGATGTCGTTGAGCTTGGCGGAAGCGATGACGGTGTAGATGGCCGCGGCGCGCCGGCCGCCCGCATCTAGGTCTTTCGGCCAGCGGCAACAAAACGCGCGACGGCCTGGATCGTCGATCGAACGCCCAGCTTGGTCCTGGCGTTGTCCAGGTGAAATGCGACCGTATAGTGAGAGATGCCCATGATGCGGCCAATTTCCCAGGAAGACTTGCCCTGAGCGGCCCAATTCAGGCATTGGATCTCCCGCCGAGAAAGCGAGACACCATCAATCTGATCGCAGGCACGCAGCTTACGTTGTGCATGTGCATGGAAAACCGTTGCCATAAAAGGAAGTATACGAGCATGCCGCCGTAGGGAACGTCCGAAGGACGCAGCTCGTTCGCTGGCGGCAAATGTGACCGTGGCAACAGCGACGCCGCTCTCGTGAATCGGAACGGTGAAGCCGCAGCGAATGCCAAATCGGGCGGCCTCCTCGAAAACCTGGCGGGCATGCTCCGAATGTACTTCTGGTCCAAGACCAAGGCCCCACTCAAAGGCCTTGTCCCGGCGAAGGGATTGGATAATCACGGGGTCGAACCGATGATACTGCTGCTGGACGTAATGCGAAGTCCAACTTGATGGATAGGTCGAAATCAGAAGCGGCTGCGCGTCTGGTCTGGAAGGTAAAGCGAGGTAGGCGAAACAACACAGATCGAGCGCGGCAGCAGTTTCGGCCATCCCCAGCCTAAGGTCGTCGACGTCAGTACTTTCGATGAGTTGATCGATGAAAGCTTGGAAAACGTAACGCATTGTCCTTCTCGCTGCAGGCACTCGAAAAATCACACGTTTGACTTTCGCCTCAATCGGTAAACTCAGACATAGGGCTCTTACGCCTTATCGCTTCATGCCGCACGGACAACGCCTGGATGCAACCCGGATAATGCGCGATTGCGGTGAAATCTGAGCGCTTGCCTCCAATGATGAGATCAAGTCGTACAAGGTCAAGTCGTGCTTGATATCTTGTGATTGTTTTGATGCGGCGTCCCATAGCCGCGCGATCGCAGTGGCAAACAGTTTCCGCTCGACACGAGAATTCGGTCTGGTCATTCGCCACTTACGCCGGCTCATCGACGATTGCCATGTCGGTCTCGTTCGCTTCTTTGAAATCCTGCGTGATTGCACAAAGAATCGCGGAATTTCAGCGTGACTTGGCTCCACTTTCGCAAGTTTGGACCGCGATTCCCACTAGAAGGGAGGCCGTCCAAGAGGAGATTCCAAATGAAGGTCGGTGTTCCCAAGGAGATCAAGACGCACGAATACCGCGTGGGCCTGACTCCTGGGGCTGTCCGCGAATATGTGGCCGCAGGCCACAGCGTGCTGATCGAGACCACGGCTGGCGCTGGCATCGGCGCAACAGACGACCAGTACCGCAAGGCTGGCGCGACGATTCTCGGGTCCGCTCACGATGTATTCGCATCGAGCGAGATGATCATCAAGGTCAAGGAGCCCCAGCCTTCGGAATGGACCCAGCTGCGAGAGAACCAGATCCTCTTCACATATCTGCATCTGGCGCCGGACCCGGAGCAGGCTAAGGGCCTCATAAAGTCCGGATGTACCGCCATTGCCTACGAGACCGTGACTGGTCCGGCTGGCGGGCTTCCGCTGCTTGCGCCGATGAGCGAAGTTGCGGGCAGGCTTGCGATCGAGGCCGCGGGTGCGGCGCTGAGGCGGTACGCAGGCGGGCGGGGGCTGTTGATCGGCGGCGTGCCCGGTGTGCAGCCGGCCCGTATCGTTGTGATCGGAGGCGGGGTTGTTGGTGCACATGCCGCACGGATGGCGGCGGGACTGGGTGCCGAGGTCACGATCCTCGATCGTTCGATTCCCCGGCTTCGCGAACTGGACGAACTATTCGAGGGGCGCGTTCGCACCAGGTTCTCGACCATAGAAGCCGTCGAGGAGGAAGTCTTTGCAGCGGACGTTGTCATTGGGGCGGTGCTGGTTCCCGGCGCCAGCGCGCCGAAGCTGGTCAGTCGCGGCATGTTGAGCTCGATGCGCAAGGGCTCCGTCATCGTGGACGTCGCTATCGATCAGGGCGGATGCTTCGAGACCTCGCGCCCGACGACGCATGCGGATCCAACCTTCGAGGTGGACGGCGTCATTCATTACTGCGTCGCCAATATGCCCGGAGCTGTCCCGCTCACCTCAAGCCAGGCATTAAACAATGCCACGCTGCCCTTTGGTTTGGCTCTCGCCAACAAGGGATTTGCAGCCGTGCTCGAGAATCCGCATCTGCGCGCAGGCCTCAATGTCTATCGGGGCCGGCTAACTTATAAGGCCGTGGCCGAGAGTCTTGGCCTACCCTTCTCACCGATCGAACAGGCCGCGGCCTGATCCCCAGAGGCTCCTTAGGGGGCGTTTTCCTCCCTCACTTGGGCCACTCCTTCGGAGTGGCCCTTTTTTGAGGGAGGAATGGCACAAGTCTACGCAAAGCAGTGTGACATGTCCTCCGAAGGCAAAGGTCACACGTTCGAATCGTGTCGGGTGCGCCAGCGTTTCTCTCGATGTACCAACGTCTTAGAGCGTTGGTGGTAGCTCCTCAAACGCTCTTCAGACCGGCCGGTCACAAGCTGGTCACACACGAGGAGCTTTTTGAATGGCGAGCCTACGGTTCAGAAACGGCAAGTGGCAGGTCCAAGTCAGACGCCACGGACACTCACCACAAGCCAAGTCCTTCCAATCCAAATCCGATGCACAATGTTGGGCGCGGCAGATCGAAGCCGAGCTAGACCGGACGTTGATCCCCAACGACGTACGATCTCTCAATACAATCACCGTTGCACAGCTTCTCACGCGCAATCGCGACAACGTCACCCATAAGAAGCGTGGGCTTATTCCTGAGCGCAAACGGATCGAAGTGTTCCTTCGTCAACGATGGAGCGCCTTACCGCTCGCAAAAATCGATGCAGCGCTCTTCAGCAGGTACCGCGACACGCGTTTGAAACACTGCAGCCTGGTACCGTGATCAGGGAGTTGGGGCTGTTACGCTCCATCTTCGAGATGGCGCGCCGGGAATGGGGCTAAGCCACACCGCCTAATTGCTCTTAATTGCCCAGCGCTAGCCTCGCAACTTTACGCCGCGTAGTTTATAGGTACTCTTTTCTGATGGCCTCATTACGCGATAGTGAAACCAGATTTAGCCGGGGGGATAACGGTGATTGGGGCGATAAGCCGGAGATTGTGGTCGCGTCTCGGAGTAATATGGGTTTTATCTCACACCATCATGGTCCTGCTAGGAGCTCTCTTTCTAGGGACATGGTCGCGCTCCTGGATGGGAACTGGGCTCGCGGAGGGCATAGGTGGCTCCTTGATAGCCTCGGGCATAGCCGGAGTGTCGCTATTCCTCTACGTATCATTTACCGATACTCTGCGGGCGCAACTTGAAACGCTTAGTAAGGCCGGTCTTTTTGCTATTTATCCGGGCCGTTCCGTTCAAATTCGAGATGCATATCAGCATCGGCTCAATGTCGCCCGAAAGATTGACCTGATCGGATACGGGCTATCCTCCTTCAGACAAGATTTCCTTGAACATTTTGTCGATTGGTCACGACGTGCTCAAGTGCGTGTTTTGCTAATTGACCCCGATTTTCCGACTTCAGAACACAGCCTCGTAGATCAGCGTGATCGCGAAGAGCACCATTCTCCGGGAAAAACCCGGAGCGACATTCTTGCATTTGAAGACGCGGTCTCGAAGCTCCCCGGTCTAAGGCGCGGCCAGTTTAAAGTGCACAGGGTGGCCTGCATCCCTGCGATCAACGTACTTCGTATAGATGATGAGATTTTTTGGGGACCGTATTTGCTGCACCAACAGAGCCGTAACACCCCGACGCTCCTGGTGTCGCGTGGTGGCTTTCTATTTGATTCTCTTGATAAGCACTTTGAGGCGCTATGGAGTTTAAGCACGCCCTCACCTCTGCGATGAAGCACGTTATTGCACGTCCTCGTGTCCATATCGGCTTGGCCGATATGGGGCATGCATCGCTCCGTTCATTTGGCGGAGTGGGCTTCTCGCTCGACTGCGAACCGACCGTCATTGAGTTTGAGGGCTGTCAGACAGTCAAGATTGGCGGAGCAGAAGCGCTTGATACAAGAGCACAGCTTGAACTCTTGGAGCTTATTGAGAGATTGAAGTCTGTTCGAAAAAACGTGGGCTTTAGGGCTACGATCCGACGCGTTCCTCGGCAGCACGTTGGCTTGGGCAGTAAGACGTCGCTAGCGCTCTCGATCATTGCCGGCGCCAATGCAATCAATGATCTTGGTTTCTCAACCGACGAAATGCAGCAGCTTAGCGGTCGAGGAGCGGCTTCAGGTGTGGGACTTCATGCGTTCTTTCAGGGTGGTCTAGTTTGGGATGCCGGACACCGCTTTGCGCCCGGAATGCACCTGTTGCCCTCGAGCGCGAAGATCGCGACGGATATTCCGCCGCTGCTGGCACGAATACCGTTTCCGACAACGTGGCGCGTTGCTCTCCTTCTACCTGACGAGCCAACGATGTCGGGAGACGATGAAGCCACATTCTTCAGCCAGAATGCTCCCGTGCCAAAGGGCGAAGCGCTTGAAACGATGGCTATACTTTATCACGGCGTGCTCCCATCGTTCACGCTTATCGATTACGACGCGCTCGGCTCGGCATTGCGAAGTCTCCATCACGTGGGTTTCAAGATGCGGGAATTGCAGAGGTGTAGCGCGCGAACTCGGTCTTGCTTGATGGCACTTTTTGATCGCGGCCTTGCGGCTGGGATGAGCAGCGTTGGACCTTTGCTGTACATCATCCTGCCCTCGTCGGACCGCGAACGCCTGGATCAGGTTCGATCAGTTGGATCAGATTGTGGCATTCCGATACTAGGCGTGGCTTCCGGCTGGAATACTGGTTACGAGGTACGGGCAGGGACATGGTCATGAGGCCGCAATACGGAAACGCCTTGCGATTTGATCGCGTGCTTACCGTCTATTTCTACACGTCGAACGCCGACAAGCTGCTTCAGGCGAAGCTGATGTTCATGCGGCATGGATATGCACTCCGGCATTATACCGGTCGTAGAGAGCCATATGATGAGGACTACTCGCTTGAAACAAGACAGCTGCTAGACCGCGCCATAGAGCAAGTAAATGCGGAGTTCGGCGTACGCTCCATATTCTTCGTTGAAGACACCTCTCTAAGGATTGAAGCTCTAAGCGAGGGCGCGGCTGATTATCCGGGGTTGGCAGTGAAAGAGTGGTTTTCCTCAGCTTCATTTGAAGCGCTGGATCGTGAACTTAGGGGAAAGGGCAATAACAGAAGGGTCGTAGTCAAATCCGATATCGCTCTCTACTTGCCAGCTCTTTCTCGCAAGATTTTCTTTCATGGAGAAACGGAAGGGGCAATCGCCACCTCTCCGCCCGAATTTTCACCCTCGGCTCAGTATCCCTGGTTGACGCCCGATACTTTTAATGGATGGTTCATTCCTCAAGGCGCCACAAAGCGGTTAGGAGAGATGGAATTTGAAGAATCTTTGACCTTCGATTTCAGAGCAAAATCCTTGTCTGCTCTCGTCTCTCGTCTTGAGGAGCTTAACTCGGCGCTGAACATTGCGCCCAACTTTTACGTCGTTCGGCGGCCCGCATCGCCGCCCGTTGCCGAGCAGCAATTGTTGTTCAAAGAGCTACTGATGTTAGAAGATAAGCCCTCCCAGGTATTGGTCGTCATCGGTAATAAGTGCGCTGGAAAGACCACGCTGAGTGATTACCTTATCGCAAGAGACGATGTCATGGTCTTTGAGGCGAGCTCTGTGTTGCGGAGCCTTGCGAGTGAGGCGGACGAACAGGTCGAAACAGCTGACGACGCATACAGGTTCTTGTGTGCGCACGGCTTGGATTGTGTCGCGCATACGATCGCAAAATACATTGAGCGCAGTCCAGCAATTCTAAATGTGGTAACCGGCCTGCGAACAGTCGAAGAAGTCTCGCTGCTAGTTGAGCGCTTTCCCCGCGCGCGCATTGTATTTGTTGATGCCGACGTTCGGACTCGATTTGAGCGCCACGTCCGCCGTGCGAGAGATAAGGACGTGAAAGCGTTCGTTGATTTTGAGAAGCAGGACGAACAACAGGCGCGCTTTGGCGTGCTGAGGGTCCCTACAGAAATAGCAACCGATGTCGTTCGCAACGACGGCACGCTTGAGCTCTATAAAGAGAGGATCGATTCGCTTATCGCGACTATGACTGATAAGGATGAGGCGCCCCCTCAGTCGCGCGGTCATAAGAGCGAACTTCATCGCACATTAAATGCGCTTAGAGCGATCGGCTCGGCCGCGACGTGCGCTGCAATCTCGGAGAAGGCAGCAGAACTGGGAACTCCGGTTCGCAAGTACAATACTAACCGCGCGCTCAAGGCCGTCCCGGAGTTTGCGGAAAGAGTAAAGCGATCAGAGCAACTGCTGAGCTACAAGTTGACCGCACGAGGGGAAGCGCTTCTTCAGCTATTGGAGAAGGTTGATCATTTCCAAAGTGACGAGGACCGCACTTGAAGCCTCGCCAGGAACATCTTGTAGACGAATAAGACGCTCCCACTGGGCTACCAGAGCCTTAGAGGCGAAAAGCTTGTCGATTTTATCGATGAGCAGATACGCAGCGAAAAGACATCCGCAGTACGGAAACTGCTATGTTGCTTCATTCTGCTCGAAGTTGAAGCGCCGCTGGCTATATCGAGGATTACCGAGTTCTATGGTCGGCAGGTACGCCAAGATGGGTAACAGCCGTTATCACTCAACGGATGTATAGCTACTACCAGCAACGACCGTTGGCTGGAATGATGCGCACGAACTTCGAGGATCTTGTCGTGAAACTCGAAGTGAGGTTGGCGGGTGAATCTCGGCCGAAAGCGAGAGGAAACTATCTTTCCGCCCTCAAGAAGAAGGCATTCAAAGAACCAACATTCTGAGTCTCGAATTGAATTTTACCGCGCAAGGCGCGAACGGCATCTCAGTGAGCGGCAACGGCTCATGGATAGTAATATTTCAGGAGCACGGAGCGGCTACCTTCCTACCTTCCTACCTTCCATCGCACGCTCGGTCCAACCTTGGATTCGCTCTCCGTAGCGTTGCGGCGAGCATGGCTCAGGGGGTCACACCCTGGTCACAGCTAGACTAAGCAATAGAAGGAATTGCGTAGCTCAGAAAAGGTCGTAAGCTGCGTAAGCAGTTGATGGTCGCGACCGATCGAGCGAGCGAAGCCGGGCGTCTGGATAGAGCGGTTGCCCCAGGCTGCTATTTCACACACCCATCATCGCTGATGGGGCCGCCGGGCGTTGGCGTCAGGCCAGAAGCGGTGGACCCGTTCGCGCCCGAGCGTCATTGCTTGCGACGAGATCGAACCGCTGCCGAGCCAGTCACACCGGTCCGGCAGGTGGCTCGATCTTGGCCCAGGAAGCCTCCGTCAGGCGCAAGAAGTTCATGAGCAGCACGTGCCCTTGTTCCGTGAGTATCGATTCCGGATGAAACTGCAAGCCAAATGTTGGTTGGAAGCGATGTGCAAGCGCCATGACCTCGCCTTCGTCCGAACGCGCTGTCACCGCAAGATGCGGGGCGCGAGCCTCATCGAGCTCAACAACAAGAGAATGGTAGCGCCCAACGCGAAGTGGGGATGGGAGCTCCTTGAACAGCCCTCGACCATCATGCGTGACATACGAGGACCGACCATGCATAGGGCGACGTGCACGCGCCACGCCTCCGCCGAAAGCGCTTCCGATACATTGATGTCCGAGGCAAATGCCGAGAAGTGGTACGCGACCGGAAAGCTCGCGAACGACGGCCGTGGATATTCCGGCCTCAAGTGGAGTGCAGGGACCCGGTGAGATGACCACTGCGCGCGGCTTCAAGCCAACAAGGTCCCTGACGCTGATCTCGTCGTTCCGGACTACCTCCGTTGCCTCACCAAGGTTGCGGAAATAGCGGGCAATGTTGAAGACGAAGGAATCGTAGTTGTCGATGATGACAATCAAACAGCACCGGATCGTTCAGCACGAAACGCATCGAAGATGCGCTTCGCCTTGGCCAGCGTCTCCTCGCATTCGGCCTCCGGGTCCGACATCGCCGTTATCCCGCTGCCTGCATGAAAGACAGCCACATCGCTGGCGATCGTTACGGTGCGAATCGCAATGTTTGTGTCCATGTGCCCGTTAAAGCCGATGAAGCCGATCGCTCCGCAATAGACCTCGCGTGCCACGCGCTCGATTTCCGCTATGATTTCCATCGAGCGCACCTTTGGCGCTCCGGTAATGGACCCGCCGGGAAAGCAAGCGCGAAGTAAGGTAACGGCGTCCTGGTCTCCTGCAAGTTCACCCGTAACGACCGACACGAGGTGGTGCACCGAGGCATAGGATTCGAGGTTGCACAGTGCTGGAACTTCGATCGAACGCGCAGTGCAGACACGTGACAGATCGTTGCGTAGGAGGTCGACGATCATTACGTTCTCTGCGCGGTCCTTTTCAGACGCAACGAGGATTTCAGCCCGGCGTTGGTCTTCCTTCCAATCAGCGGAGCGCGCGATCGTGCCCTTGATGGGGCGTGTTTCGATCCGACCTCCACCAAGCTTCAGGAAACGCTCCGGCGAGCTCGATGCGACGGTCAGCTTGCCATAGCGCAGGAGCGCCCCAAAGGGTGCGGGGTTCGATGATCGTAGCTGGCTGTAGAAGGTGAGGGGGTCGAAGGAAGTCGGCACCCTGGCGCTGAAGCGCTGCGCAATGTTGGCTTGGAAGACGTCTCCGGCCAGAATTAAGCCGACGACGCGCTTGACCGCCGCAACATAGTCCTCGCGGCTGAAGTTCGAATGCCAGGCGCCCACGTTGCCGGAGGATGTATCCCGCGGCGTCTCTGGGTTGGCAAGCAGTGCTGCAAATTCGTCGGCTCGACGGCGTGCACGCTCTACGCGACGTACAGGATCCTGCTCCGGCCATCCTGTGGAAATAATCCAGCATTTGTTGTGCCGGTGATCATAGCTCACGACTACGTCATAGAAATGCAGGAGCGATTGGGGCAATCCCTGACCGGGAATTGCGGGCGTCGGCAAGTGCTCTAACGTCCTGTTTAGATCGTAAGCAAGGAAGCCGGCTGCGCCTCCCTGGAACGGGGGGAGATCGGAGCGATGCTCTTGCGAATAGTTGGCGAGAAGGGCGCGAAGAGCTTCCCACGGGTCGCCTTCAAGAGGCTCTCCGTTCCAACTTGCCTGTCCGTCCGCGACCATAAAGGTACTGAACGGATCGCAGCTCAGATATGAATAGCGGCCGAGCAATTCATGCTTGGCCGCGCTATCGAGAAACGTAAGCTGCGGGCGATGCGCCAGACATCGCATCGCCATGACGGGCTCGATCCACGGCAGCTCGCGGACGTGCACTGGGCTGTCAGTCACCGATGACTTGCCTGCTGTGAGATGTGTTCAGATTGTGATCCCGAGTCGACCGAGAGCGCTGGTCTGGGACCCGGGGACCCTTGAGGCCGACTGTCAGGTTAGCCCCCGCCAGTCGGCTCGAGGCGCCGAGCAACTTGACCTGTTGCAGCCGTTGAGGCCAAGCGCGCATCCGTCGATACGGTGTAATCGGCCGCAAACCGCAGCTCGCGGAGCGGTCGCACCCGGCTAATCGATTCCTGGTATAGGTCGTGAGCCCTGTAGGCTGCGAGTTCCCTCTCATTGTCGAACTCACCGTAGACCACTACGTCGATATCGTTGCCGAACTGGTCGGTCTTGCGATTGCGACCAACCTCGAGCAGGCGTGCATGTGGGATTGTGGTGAGAACTGACAGGCCTTCGATCATTTCGTCGATCTGGGCCTTATCCTTGGCGGTAAATAAAACGATGTGACGAATCATGATGGACCTGGGGTGATAGGGAAGTAGGCGCATAACTATCTTGGCCTTGAGCGCGCTGCAACATTACCGCAGCGGGGCGCAATCGCCGCAACGGCCTTGCTGCTAGAGCTTCTGCCCGCGGTCAAGCGGGGCGCCATTTGCGGCAGGCCCAGCGCAAGCCAGATCCCGCGACGTGAGGCGCCGGCACTCGGGCGGTCATCGTTGCCTCGGTGTCAGGGTGAAACCGCCCTCAAACCCAGCCACACGTCATCGGTGTTGCAGGTTTTTTGTCGGGATCTCCGTAGACGAAGGTGCCCCGTGAATTCGTCGTTCGTCCATGCCCGTAGCGGTAGTCAACAGCACAATCGGCTCTCCCGGGAGGCATGTGGTGCAACTCACATCGGCGTTTTGAGGCGGTTGATGGTCGCGGCATGTGAGCGCTCCAGCTTTGTCGAGACGGCGTCGCGATCGGGCCGGCCACGACCTAGGCGACACGCTCAAGACGTCGTCCTCAATAGGCCCGTCACGCGCAGCCTCTCTAGGGGGTGCAGAAGCACCTTTGGGCGACCGATTTACGATCGGGCTGAGCTGGTCGGATGTCAGCCGATCGTCCCTCTGCGGTAAGGCCGCTATGCCGGACCAATAGTCGATTTCTGCGATGAATTTCTGCGCTAAATAGAGAAACGTCGCATGACGTATGCGCTGGCAGGAAGGAGATTGGCGAATTTCTTCTAGAACAAAGAGATAAACTTCGCGCTTATCGACGGTGCCCGATCGAACGGTGGGCAGGTCAAGGTCAAAGCAACGAGTGCAGGCGGAAATGGATACCGCAGCGCGACGCGGATTGAGCTACGTCGCGCCCCGCCGCTCGTCGCAAGCCTGAGCCCTCCAACGCGCAATGGGAGATGCAGGAATTGGAGACGGACATGTCCAAAGACCATCAAAAACTTCAGCGCAACACCGTCAAACGGTGCGCCATTTGCGCCGGAAAGTTTGGCCTTATTCGTTACTACTCTTCGCGAACCGCCCTCTGCTCAAAGAGGTGCGTTGAACACTTCAAGTCGCGTTGCGAAGCGGACAGCAATTGGTTACGGCGATTACCAGCCGCCTGAGCGGTCATCGGCGGCTGAGACGGCGCCCGACTCGGAGTACGCCTCCTACTGCGGTCCGGAGTGCCGCAAGTTTACTGCTGCGCCGAAATCGTTGACGTCGAACAGCGCGCGACAATCTCGCAAACTGCGCACCGACCGCAGGGAAGGCGTGGATCTCCATCATGAAGTTTGTATTGGTCAATCACAGGGCCCCGCTCAAGAGGGCGGTCTGCACCGCATGCGCGGACGTTCTCGGCACCGGATACCTGCGGGACGTGTCGACGCAGAGGCCGTACTGTGGTTACGATTGCTACCTTCGCTACGAAGCCAGGAGCCTGCTGATGCCCTGGCTGAAAACGTCATGTGCCGAAGCGGATGCCTCGAAGCGCCACGCTTCGCCGCTCGAACTCATGACGTCGTTTGTCGCAGCATCCTACTGGTATTCGATGTCACTTGCAGCCTTGCGGGTGGGGGAGCTGATGGCCGCAGAGGTGTCCAACACTGTGCGCGAGGGAACATGGACGTTTGGTTCGTCCCCGTGGCGCGGCTACGGAGGTGGCCCCAGCCCACCGCAATGAGGTCCGCCGAGCTTGATGCGTCGACACAGATACCAAGAAGCAGCTCCGTTATTGCAAGCTGGTTTCAGGAATACCAAAAATGGCGGAGCATAGCTTCTGGCGCTTCTCGCGAACGTTGCATCGCGCGATCAATGACCGGCATTTTGAGGACATCGAGGCCCTCCTCGACGAGGAGGTCGACTGGGCGCTCTATGGTCCGATCGACATGTTTCCATTTCTCGGCGCTCGGCATGGCAAGCACGCCGTGCTCGACGTCATCCGGGAGATCTCTGACAATGTCCAGATTCGCCGTTTCGACCGCGAGAGGACTATGCTCGGCGTC
Organism: Bradyrhizobium sp. 23AC; assembly: GCF_054863025.1. Lineage (NCBI taxonomy): Bacteria > Pseudomonadati > Pseudomonadota > Alphaproteobacteria > Hyphomicrobiales > Nitrobacteraceae > Bradyrhizobium > Bradyrhizobium sp. 23AC. The sequence goes on along the minus strand of NZ_JAVAYN010000018.1, from coordinate 156,382 downwards.
GATTCCGCAGCCTCCATGCTGCGCTGTTCCCTGGCGGCGCGCAAATCCGACAAGTCCATCTCGCTGCGCGCGGCGCAGTTCGCTCAGTTCAAGGCCGGCGGCCTCATCAGCATGCGTGTGCTCGTCGACACCTTTGATCTCGTCGAGCAGGCACTTGGCCGGAAAATTCATCTTCCGAAAATGGCAAACTGAGGTGAGGGGCGCCTGTGGGTCTCTCCCTCCCTTGGGGTCGACGATGGCGCGTGCGCGATGCTTACGCTGGACGCGATCGCGTCTTCACGGTGATGATGGCGATCGGCGTCAACGTAGACAACTTCGTCGACGGACCGGAAGCCTCTTCCAGTCAAGAGGCGGGAAGGGCAAGGCGCTCAATGGTTTGAATGTGACGCACGAGCAGGTTGCAGGCTTGATCGACGTTGCGGGCCCGCAGGGCCTGCAGAATCAGCCGGTGATCCTGGTTGGACCGCGGTCGCCAGCCGGCACTTCGCGCCATTGCGAACACCAACCGCGAATTTGCAAGCTGCAGTCCATCGAGACTAGCGAGCAGGCGCGGCATTGCGCAGGGCGAAACCAGCGCGTGGTGAAAGGCGCGGTTGGCCATTTCAAACTCCTCAATTGTCTCGGCATTGTCTCCTTCAATAAGGGCGAGCTCGATCCGTGCCAAATGAGCCGATGTCAGCTTTGGAGCCGCATTGCGCAATGCGACCACTTCGAGCGCGGCGCGCATCTCGGCGATCTCCTTCACCGCCTTGGTGTCGAGAGGAGCAACCCGTACGCCGCGACGGGGCCGAGCTACGACAAGGTGTTGGGCTTCCAGCTGCCGAAAGGCCTCGCGGACCGGAACGTGACTGGAATTGAACTGCCGCGCGACATGATCCTGCCGGAGTGGAGCGTCTGGCTGCAGCACGCCGGAGATAATGCGTTCGCCGATCGAGTCAGCGATGCGGCCGGCAACCGTCGTGTTCTCGTCCATCACCATAGATTATCTACCAGAAAAACGAATGCGTTCACTTAGAACATCCTCTAGCATTCGTCGAGGCTCGTTATCATAGATAATCGCTCACATTATCTATGACTGATCGCAAATGGGGGCGCGGCTCTTATGGTTGCTGCTGTGGACGTGAAGCGAAGCGACGGAGGCAATAGCGCACAGGTCCGTCGAGACTGGAAGCCGGCCGAGGCTGAAGCACTCTATGGCCTGCCGTTTGCCGAGTTGATGTTTGAGGCGCAGAGCGTTCATCGCGCCAATTTCGATCCAAACCACGTCGAAACCGCAAGCCTGCTCAGCATCAAGACCGGCGGCTGTCCGGAGGACTGCGGCTACTGCTCGCAGAGCGCGCACTACGACACCGGTCTGAAAGCCACCCGCCTGATGAGCCGCGCGGATGTGATCGCGACCGCGCAGCGTGCCAAGGACGCCGGAGCGACCCGCTTCTGCATGGCCGCGGCCTGGCGCAGTCCAAAAGACCGCGATCTTGATCAGGTCTGCGACATGGTGAGTGCGGTCAAGGGGCTCGGCATGGAGACCTGCGTCACGCTCGGTATGCTGACGCCGAAGCAGGCTACGCGCCTCTCAGAGGCCGGGCTCGACTTCTACAACCACAACGTCGATACCTCGCCGGACTTCTACGGCAAGATCATCACCACGCGCACCTTGCAGGACCGCATCGACACGCTTGCACATGTGCGCGAGGCTGGCATCAAGGTCTGCTGCGGCGGCATTATCGGCATGGGCGAGGGCGTCGAGGACCGCCTTTCCATGCTCGTCCTGCTCGCCAATCTCTCCCGTCATCCGGAAAGCGTGCCAATCAACCTGTGGAACCAGGTCAAGGGCGTGCCGGTCGATGAAATGGCAGAGCGTCCCGATCCGATCGCGCTGGTGCGTCTGGTCGCAACGGCCCGCATCATGATGCCGAAGAGCGTGATACGTCTGTCGGCCGGACGGCAGTATATGACGGACGAACTGCAGGCGCTGTGCTTTTTGGCTGGCGCGAATTCAATCTTCCTCGGCGACGTGCTGTTGACCACGAAGAATCCGAAAGTCGACCGCGACGCCAATTTGCTGCGCCGGCTCGGCATTGCATCCGGGCTGTCTTGAGTGAAACGGTTCGGCGAGCGCGGCTGAGCAAAATTAAAATGTAGGTGAGACGCATGCAGATTACGTTGATGAAAGGAAAAATCCATCGCGCCTCGGTCACTGAAGCCGATCTGCACTATGAAGGATCGATTTCGATCGATCGCGCGCTGTTGGACGCTGCGGGACTCCTGATCAACGAGCGCGTCGAGATCTTTAACATCGACACCGGCGCACGCTTTGCCACCTATGTGATCGAGGCACCCAAGGGGTCCGGCATGATAGGCCTCAATGGTGCGGCCGCGCGACTTGCGTTGCCTGGAGATAAGGTCATCATCGTTGCCTATACCTCCCTTGATGAGGTGGAAGCAAAGACGTTCAGGCCACGCGTTGTGCTGGTTGACCGGGAGAACCGCATCTTACCGGGTTGAAAGGAGACGGGCCGATGCCGGAGCCATTGTCCTGGCGGCCGATGAAATTTGCATGATTTATGGCGACCCTGGGAGGGGTGAATGAGCTCAATCCATACGGCCAAAGTCGCCGACTATGTCGCGGCGTTGCATGCCCTGAAAGAGGATGACCGGCTGCGCCGCCTTAGGCCCCGCGAAGGCATCGATTTTGTATCGAACGACTATCTTGCGCTTGCGAGCGCACCGCGCATGAAAAAGGCAGTTCTTGCGGCGATCGAGGCCGGCACTCCGATCGGAGCGGGTGGGTCGCGGCTTCTGCGCGGCAATTGCGAGGAGCATGAACGTCTGGAAGCAGAAGCGGCTCGGTTCTTTCGGGCGGAGACGGCGCTCTTCTTTGGCGGCGGTTATGTCGCAAATTTTGCGGTTTTGACAACGTTGCCGCAGCGCGGCGATCTGCTCGTTCTCGATGCTCTCGTACACGCAAGCATCCATGAAGGTGCGCGGGCTGGCCGGGCCGACTTTCGCATAAGTGCCCATAACGACCCTCAGTCGGTCGAAAGCACAATCCGCGACTGGCGTACCGAGGGCGGAATGGGCCGTGTCTGGATCGTGGTTGAAAGTCTCTACAGCATGGATGGCGACTTTGCGCCGCTCGAAGACCTCGTCGCGATCGCGGACCGGCACGACGGGTTCCTGATGGTCGATGAGGCCCATGCCACAGGCGTCTACGGGGAGCTGGGACGAGGACTCGCCGCCTCCTATGAGGGGCGAGGAAATCTGTTGGTCGTTCATACCTGCGGCAAGGCGCTGGGCGCTGCAGGCGCGCTCGTCACTGCCTCAATGGCCATGCGCGACTTCATGGTCAATCGCTGCCGCCCGTTTATCTTCGCCACAGCGCCCTCACCATTGATGGCCGTTGCCGTGCGGGAGGCCCTGTTCATCCTGCAGCAGGAACCCGAGCGGCAGCAGCGTCTGGCCAAGCTTGTCGCGTTCACGCATCGGGAGATCGGCGTGCGCGGCGGGCAAATTCCTTCGGCCTCGCAGATCGTGCCCTATATCGTTGGCGACAACGCGCGGGCGATGCGGCTCGCATCGAGACTGCAGGCGCGCGGTTTCGATATCCGCGGAATCCGGCCGCCAACCGTTCCCGCGGGCACGGCCCGTTTGCGAATTTCACTGACACTCAACGTCGGGGAGGATGACGTGCGTGCAATGCTCGATGCGCTGTTCGAGGAGACGAGAGGTGAAGTCCGATGAGCCAGCAGATCGTCGTGACAGGCACAGATACCGGCATCGGAAAGACGGTCTTTTCCGCGGGCCTCGCCAATCTCCTCGGCGCGAATTACTGGAAGCCGATCCAGGCCGGCCTCGAGGGAGAGACCGATACGGAGGTCGTAACCCGGCTGGGCAGTATCTCAGCCGATCGCATCGTGCCGGAGGTTTACCGCCTTCGGACGCCGGCTTCTCCGCACTATTCCGCCGAAATCGACGGAGTTCGCATCGACACAGATTCGCTCCATGTGCCGCAGACTGGCGAGCGACCGCTTGTGATCGAGGGTGCCGGCGGGCTAATGGTGCCACTGAACGGCAGTACACTTTATATTGACATCTTCGAGCATTGGCGGCTCCCTGTCCTGCTTTGCGCCAGCACGCGACTAGGGACGATCAATCACTCGCTGCTCTCGATCGAGGCTCTGCGAAAACGCCAGATCCATATTCTTGGGATAGCATTCATTGGCGAAAGAAATGCAGAAACTCAGAGTGCAATTCGCGAGATGGGTCGGATGCGTTGGTTGGGGCGACTGCCCTGGCTTTCGCCGCTCACACCAGACACGCTGCAGGACGCGTTCAAGAGCTCATTCCGGGCCGACGATTTCAGGCCATGATGCCAATCAACATGACCTCAACCCAAGAAGTCGTCGATCTGGCATCGGTTCACGCAGTACTGGATGACAGCTTGGTTTCAAAGAAGCTGGTCTGAGTCTCGGCTCATGGTCATAGACCCTGCAAATGGTGAAGCTCGTCGCGTCCCCTTCAATCCGCCGCTCGAAGCAAGGTACATGTCGGTTGACGACTGCTTCGCAGGCAACTGCCTCGTTCTGAACACGGGCGAGGATGGCGCTCTCCTTGAGAATATTCCACCAACGCTGGATGAGTTCTTTTTGATCTTCACTTCAGCGGCTAGGCCGGTTTTCCGACGATGCAAGAGAGCATGGGTTCGGGGCAGCAAGATGAACGTCGATTATCAGCGCTAGCTTCGCAAGGCATATGTAGGAAGCAAGTAGAGGAGCAACAATGCGCCGCATCTACGACGACCAGATCAATGCCTTCATGGTGGAAGCGATGAATGAGCACGATTTGCGAGAGCGATCGGGTGTGCGTTGGCGAGGGGCGAGTGCCCGGGCTGTCCCCTCTCATTGCAAACACACCAAGGCCCGCGTCCAAGGCCTCATTCCGTGCTGATGATTTCAAGCCATGACGCTAAAGAAGAGGTCGGCGATCTGGCATCCGTTCACGCAACATGCGCTTCAGGGCGAGATGACAAAGATTCTGCGTGGCGATGGTGCTTATCTCTACACCGCGGATGGCCGCCGTATCATCGATGCAATCTCGTCCTGGTGGGTCGTCACCCACGGTCATTGCCAACCGCACATTGTCAGTGCGATTCAGGAACAGGCGGGCAAGCTCAACCAGATCATCTTCGCCGGCTATACCCACGATCCGGCTGAGGAGGTTGCGGCGCTACTCTTGAAGCTCGGACCCCCTGGGCTCGACCATGTCTTCTTCTCCGACAGCGGCTCTACCAGCGTGGAAGTCGCCTTGAAAATGGCGATCGGCTATTGGAATAATATCGGCGAGCCGCGGACACGCGTTGTCGTGATGCAACATTCCTATCACGGCGATACAATTGGCGCGATGTCGGTGGGAGCCCGGGGCGTGTTTAATGAGGCATACGGGCCCTTGCTGTTCGACGTTACCGCAATTCCGTTCCCTGCGGAAAGCCGTGAGCAGGCAACCCTCGATGCGCTCGCCTCCGCATGCCGAAACGAAAGTCCCGCAGCCTTTATTGTGGAGCCTTTGATCTTGGGGGCGGGTGGGATGCTGATGTACCCCGCTTGGGTGCTAAGACAAATGAAGCGGATCTGCGAGGCCTCTCGGGTCCTGTTCATTGCCGACGAGGTCATGACGGGCTGGGGCCGTACCGGAACACTATTCGCCTGCGAGCAAGCCAATATCACTCCAGATATCGCCTGCTATTCGAAGGGCCTCACCGGAGGGGCGCTCCCACTGGCAGTGACGCTCTGCCGCGCGGATATATTCGATGCGCATTACTCAAAAGATCGTACGCGTACGTTCTTTCATTCGAGTTCATATACAGCGAATCCGGTAGCCTGCGCCGCCGCGAAAGCGAATCTGGATCTGTGGCAAGATCAGGAATCTCGCCGGCGCGTCGCCGCTGTCGCCACGATGCAAGCGCATGCAATCGAGCCATTCCGCGCCGACCCGCGCTTTGCGAACGTCCGTCGGACCGGCACCATCACAGCGCTTGATCTGAAAACGAGCGATCCGGGGTATCTGGCAAACATCGGTCCGAAGCTTCAGGCCTTCTTCGAGCGCCGAAATCTCCTGCTGCGACCACTCGGCAACACGATCTACGTGATGCCACCTTATTGCGTCACGGCGGTAGATCTTGATCAGATCTACGCTGGTGTCAGGGATGCTGCCGATGCGCTGGCTTGAAAGTGCGGCTCGAGCGCGAGCTAATGGAACCCAGCTGCTGCCGTAAGATGAATATGCTGGCCGAACCTGAACCTGCCGGTAGCTTTGGCAAAGCATCCGAGCCGCTGTCGCAGATATGCCAATGCTGGGCCCGGCAGCAACTCGCCAGATGTGAGAAGAGTCGGTAGCGCGCTGTCGCGGTGGGGGCCGGCGCGATGCAAAGTCGCTCCGCATAAATGTGGTGGTTGAAAAGCCTCCGCTTCTGATGATTGCGCAATCATTAGACGTTTCTATCTGTCCGCCGCTAGCTTTGGAAATGTGCTTTTCCGTTTCGCCTCCACCATTGACAGTGTTCTCTCAGCTTCCGTAGGTAGCCCCGAGTCCGGGGATGCGGGCGGTGGAGCGATCGGGATCTAAAGATGAGCCACATTTCAGAGCAGCCTGTTGAACGTGTCACGATTCCAGTTCTGCAGCGATGCAAGGAGGAGGGGCGCCGTATCGTCATGACCACCGCTTACGACGCGGTTACGGCGCGCATCGCCGATCCCATCGTCGATGTCATCCTCATCGGGGACAGTGTTGGCAACGTCTGCCTCGGATTTGACAACACGCTGCCGGTCAGTATGGCCATGATGAACCATCACCTGGATGCTGTTGCGCGCACGAGAGCTCGTGCCTTGCTCGTTGCCGATATGCCCTTTCTCAGTTTTCACCTCAGCATTGAGGAGACGATACGCAACGCCGGGGGCTTTCTGCAGCGAGGCGCGGCAGCGGTTAAGCTCGAAGGCGGAGCGAAGCGCATCGAAATGGTCCGTGCCCTGGTCGATTGCGAAATTCCCGTGATGGGTCATCTGGGCCTCACTCCGCAGAGCGTCAATGTCATGGGTGGTTTCAAGGTGCAGGGACGGAAGGCCGACGACGCTCTACGCCTGCTCGACGACGCCCACCGACTGCAAGAGGCCGGATGCTTCGCTCTGGTTCTGGAGGGCGTCCCGGCGGAGCTCGCCGCGCGCGCGACGGAATTCCTGACGATACCGACCATTGGAATTGGCGCGGGTCCCAGTTGCTCGGGCCAGGTGCTCGTGTTCCATGATGTGCTCGGATTGACTGAAAGTCATCGGCCTAAATTCGTTCGCGCCTATACAGAGGGCTTTCAGCTGTTGCAGGAGGCGCTGTCGCGCTGGGCCGCAGATGTCCGCAGCGGTGCGTTCCCGGGACCGCAGGAATCCTACGGGCTTCCCCAAGGTCTTGGCGAAACCATCGCAAACTGGGCTCCCACCTAACCTGATGTGCAGCAAAGCAATGCAGACAATCACGACAGTCGCCGAACTTCGTCGCGCTCTTTCAAACGCCCGCAGGGCCAGTAAACGCATCGGATTCGTGCCGACCATGGGCTATCTGCACGACGGCCATCTAGCGCTGGTCGAGGCAAGCCGGGCGCAATCTGACGTCACCGTTCTCAGCATCTTCGTGAATCCCACTCAATTCGGACCGAACGAGGATCTCAGCACCTATCCGCGGGACTTCACGCGCGATGAGAGGCTGTGCCGCGATGCCGATGTTGCCATCGTCTTTGCGCCGGATGCCGGCGAAGTCTATCCGCCCCAATTTGAGACCTTCGTCGAGCCGGGCGACCTGGCAAAGCCACTCTGCGGAGCGTTCAGGCCTGGGCACTTTCGCGGTGTCGCGACGGTCGTCTGCAAACTGTTCAACATGGTGCAGCCGGATGTCGCGTTTTTCGGGCAGAAGGATTTTCAGCAATGCGCGGTCGTGCGTCACATGGCACGCGATCTCGATCTTCCGATCGCGATCGTTACCGTGCCGACGGTCCGGGAAGCGGACGGGCTCGCGATGAGCAGTCGCAACCGCTATCTCAGCGAGGAAGAACGTCGGCGGGCTCGTGCCATCAGCCGTGGACTGTTCGCCGCAGCGGACAAGTGTCGCTCAGGAGAACGCGACGTCGAAAAGCTGCTTGCAATCGCAAAAGGGCATTTGAATGAGATCGATCGGCTACAATACCTTGAGCTTGTCGACTATGACACGCTCAAGGCCGCCGAAAGTCCGCTACTCCGCCCGGCGGCACTATGCGCCGCAGCCTATGTAGGCTCGACGCGGCTGATCGACAATGTGATACTGGCGTGACCGACCTCCTAGCACCAGCAGAGCGGATTAGGTGCGCTGAAATCCGTCGGTAAATTCGCGCGAACGCGGAATTTAAGCGCCGAGTCGAGATAAGTTGCATTAATCAGCATCCAGATGTCCTTACCATGCAGGGTTAGGCGCAACCCCGTTTTACGAGCCGACGTTTGGCGGGCCGGCAACAATGACGTGGTCAAATCCCTCTCAATTCCGGTGACGCGGCATAGGAGCAGGACATGGCAAGCCATTTCTACCGGTTCCGCATGGGCGCGTATGCCGAGACATTGTTTCAGCGCAGCAAGCGCGAGAAGCAACAAATGATGTACAGCTTGATGCGGCTCGGGAGTGAAGTCGTGCGATCCGAGCACTGGTCCATCGCGGCGGAGCAGCCAGTTCGGCATGAACAGGGCGCGGCCAAAATCGCCCGTAGAGGTGAGACGACCCTCGACGACCTCAAACAAATCGGCCGCGAAGCGCTTCCCGAAGCGCCGACCATATGGCGGCAGGCGTGAACGATAGCAAGTTGTCGTTCTCTGAACATCCTGATGAGCGGTCCACTGGGCCAAACTCCAACGTCTTCATGTTCTCCGACACAAACCGATCATGCAGAGAGTTGTAACGCGACCGGCTGCGTCGTGCCCGTGCTGCTGGAAGAAAAGTGTGTGTCTATAAACGCGAATTCAGAATTCCGAAATCAATCTAAATTAGCAAGCCACTCATCGACGAGCAGAGCACGCCAGCTCTAATTCTGCTCGATACTGAATAATCGCTCATCGGATCAGCGGCAACCAGCACCCTACCGGGCGCATAAAACTCATCACGGGGTACAATGACCGGAGCAGCGAGCAGACTTATCGGGCAGTTGAGGAGTTGCCGGGGCTTCCGCATTGGGTTGCGCGGCCAAATGGCACTGCTCGGGATTTCGGGAGTTCTTGTCACGGGTGCACTCTGCGCTGCCGCCCTGAAGTACGCGAGCCTGGTCCAGAGCGATGCGAATGACAGCAATACGTTCAAAGCTCATGTCGCATCGTTGTCACAAAGCTTCCTGGAGTCACGACAATTTACGAGCGACTTTCTGCGCAAGCCCGGCGAAATGGCGATCGCGAAGTATGCGAAGAGTCATGAGGAGCAGCTAGCAGACCTGAGCTGGGTCGAAGCTTTTGTGTCGGCTCTGCCCGACGACGACCCACGGAAGGAAGCGACCGCGTTGCGATCTGTGATCAATCTCTATGCGACGCGCTTTCGAAACGTGGTCGCGGCGCAACGCAACCTCGGCTTCAACGAAGATGATGGATTCCAGGGCAAGCTGCGCAAGGCCGTGCACGCCGTCGAGGAACTTCTAGCCGACCTGAACCAGCCACGCCTCACGATCTTGATGCTGACGATGCGCCGGCACGAGAAAGACTTCATTCTCCGTGGCGAAGACAAATATGGCGATCAACTGGCCGAACGGGAGGCGGGATTCGAGACCGCGCTTGCGCAGGCGAGCCTACCCGCGGAGATAAAATCCCAGATCCTCGAACTGATCCGCGCATATAAGTCGAGCTTTGTGTCCTTCATGGTGACGCAGCAGGCGCTGAGCGATCAGGCCGACGATCTCGGACAAATTTACGACCGCATCAGCCCGGCGCTCGCGAAGATTATGGCCGCCGCTGACATGCGCTCGCGGGCTGCGGAAATGCAAGCTGAACAAATTCAGCGGAGGCTGATTTGGCTGATCGGGTTTGCAACGTTGCTCGTTGGCCTGCTCGCGTTGCTGTTCGGCCGGCGGGTCGCAAAGACAGTTACTTCGATGACGGCGGCCATGCGCCAGCTCGGCGACGGCCGGTTCGACGTCGTTCTCCCAGGCCTTGGCCGTAAGGATGAACTTGGCGAGATGGCCGAAGCGGTCGAACTGTTCAAGCTGAAGGCGCGCGAGAAGGCGCAAGCCGAAATCGATGCAAAGACCGAACAGGATCGTGCCGCCGCCGAGCAGCGGAAGGCCGATGTCGCTCGGATCGCCGGCGAATTCGAAACCGCAGTGGGCAAGGTTATCGATACGGTCTCCTCTGCCTCCTCAGACCTTGAAGCCTCCGCCCGTAGCCTTACCTGCACGGCTGATCACAGCCGGCAGCTCTCGGTCGAAGTCGCCAGCTCATCGGAACAAGCATCTGGCAATGTTCAGCTTGTCGCGACAGCGACGGACGAAATGGCGGCAACGATCGCCAACATCGGCCGGCAGGTCGAAGAGGCCGCCGATATCGCGCGCGAAGCGGTTCGCAGGGCCGAACTCAGCGACCAGCGCATGGTCGGTCTGGCGGCTGCGGCGGAGCGGATCGGCAGCGTGGTCCAGCTGATCGCCACGATTGCGCGGCAGACCAAATTGCTCGCGCTGAACGCGACAATTGAAGCGGCGCGCGCCGGCGATCTCGGCAGAGGTTTCGCGGTTGTCGCTGATGAAGTGAAGTCTCTCGCAACGCAAACGGCGCACGCGACTGTCGAGATCAGCGAGCACATTCACGGCATTCAGGCGGCAACAACTGACTCGGTCGGCGCAATTGCCGACATCGGCGTCATTATCGGTCGCATTTCGAACATCGCCGTGACCGTGGTCAACTCCATCGCAGAGCAAGGGGCGACGAGCAGGAATATCGCGTCCAATTTGCAGGAAGCGGCAGCCAGAACCAGCCAGGTGGCGGCGAGCGCCATTGAAGTGACCAACGGCGCAAAGGAGACAGGAGGGGCTTCGATGCAGGTGCTGATGTCTGCCGAACTGTTGTCTGGGGAAAGCGCGCGGCTGAGGCGCGAGCTCGGCAGTTTCCTCGGGAGGGTCCAGGCGGCTTAAGCTGGCATCACGAGCCGCCGGAGCCGGAACATCGATGCGGTTTCGAAGATTGCTTCAGTTGCTTAAGGCAATGGCGCGAGCGAAAGCGTCGTCACGTGCGCGGCCAAAGCCGTCGCACGTCGTGTCCTTCGATAACCGCCTGCGCAGGAGATGACCCGTAGCTCCTCTCATCGTGGTCCATGTTCCATGTTTGATCGCTCCTGCTGCAGAGCTTCCATACCGTTTCGATGCAGCCAAAGAAGCGCTCTTGCGAGCTGACGGAGATCGTTTCGGCTCGCACCAACGGGCAGTCGTCGTGCCCGACGAAGAGCATCCGCAGCTTGCTTCTCCAATCGCGATAATTCCCGCTCTGTCATCGTCACTTGACCGATCTACACTCAATCATGCCGCACGCTGCTGGGTTGGCCCAACGGCACTTATGCCCGGACTCGGACGAGCCTCAGATCTCAAGTATGCCGGCAGTCCAATCTGCGCCCGTGCCATTTCGCAGGCTAGGGGACGTTGACGGCTGGCATGGGCGTGGTCGGCCCCGGCACGAAACCATCCTGGTGTCGGCCATGGACCGCGAGCGCAATTGCAAAGGTCACAAGGAGAATGATGAGCCCACGCATGGCAAAAAGCTTACTCTGGTAGCAGTATCGGATTTATGAAACACCTCGCACTCCGGGATGCTTGAGGATCGGCGTGCAAACCCCGTGACCTCTAAATCAGACGAGCATGTCGGGCCGCAGTGACAGACCGGCTTAGGCTCGACCTTCCGGATTCTCAACGCCTTCTTGTTGCAAAACGGCGCGCGATCACCTCAGCGCGCTGGAAAAAAGCATGTCTTCCTGACAACAGCAGGAATAGTGCACGCGATTCGCATAATCATTTATGCGTTCGCCGGTCAAACCGCGAAGGCAGCAATGGGGCTCATGGTCTTCGCCGCAACTGAAAGCGATGTATGCCCAATCACGACTTCGTCTCGGGTAGCCTCCTAGCACTGACCGCGGCCGGCGTTGCGCTGCTCTGCTCGAGCCTGCTTGCCTTGGTCTTGATCTAAAGCCAGTGCGCCGGCTTTGGTTTCGTGCCTTTGCGCATGCGGCGTCGTGATCGGACGTCTTTCGATGCGAATCTGTTGGTGAACTCGGCCGGTCAGCTGCGAATGACTAAGGTTATAACGAGACAACAAGTTCGTTGAATGTATACGGCGGAGGAAAAATGATCAGATCAGTATTCGCTGCGTGTTTGTTGACGTGGTCCGTTGGTGCGGCGCAAGCGCAATACCTCGGTACGGGTTCTAACCCAAACAGCCACGGCGTCTCAGGTTACACTCGCAGCAATGGGACTTATGTGCAGCCATACACGGCGACAAATCCGAAAGCACTCAGCGCGACAACTACGGCACCAGGGGCAACTATAATCCGAACACTGGCACATTTGGCCATCGCTCGGCGCGCTACTGACGAAAGTCGCCGCGATGGCCAAGTCATCGCGTAACACCGGCAAGCCTTGGCGGCGCCAGGACCATCCGGCAGCTCAAAGAGCTGGCAAAAGGCAACGCACCCACGCGCGTTATCGGGCTCAAGCTCGGCCCGACCGAGACCGCAATCTACGGGAAGGCGTCATCCGAGGGCATCTCCCTCAGTCCCACAAACCAAAACCCCTACAATCGCAAGAAATGATGGACTTCGCCGGTATGCTCCAGTGAGCGCATTCAGCCTTGAAGCACTTGGGCCGAGCGCAATGGCAAAGTTGCGCCTGCACAAGGCGGCTTCACGGCTCGTCGGCGCTACGACGGCGCTGCTCACTGGGATTGCCGTGGCAAACGCGGCCGATTGCTCACGCAAGGATGCGCTTGGCACTTCGCGTGTGCTCGCTGTCGATGCAAAAACCTATCCCCGCGTCGGCTTGAAGAGCTTTCCGCAGACCTTGCCGTTAGCCGATCATGAGGTCGTGCTCACGTTCGATGACGGGCCGAGGCCCCCAAACACGCAGAAGGTGCTGGCCGCGCTCGCGCAAGAGTGCGTACGAGCCACCTTCTTTCTCGTCGGCAAGTCCTCCGCCGAACTTCCCGAACTTGTCCGGCGGATCGCCGCTGAGGGTCACACCGTCGCGCACCATAGTTGGTCGCATCCGATGATGTCTCAGATCAGCTTCGAGCAGGCGAAGGAAGACATCGAGCGAGGAATCGCGGCCGATGAGATGGCGCTCAACGGCGTGTCGACCCAAGTGCCCTCGACGCCGTTTTTTCGCTTTCCCTATTTCGACTCGACGCCTGCGACGCTCGATCTTCTGCAGTCACGTGGCATCCTCGTCTTTAGCGCCGATCTTTGGGCGGCCGACTGGGAAAACATGACCCCGGAGCAGGAATTGAAGAAGCTGATCGAGCAACTCGAGATCACCAAAAAGGGGATCATTCTGTTGCACGATCCGCAGGCGTGGACGGCAGCTATGATGCCCGCGTTTCTGCGCTACCTGCACGACAATGGCTATCGGATCGTACACTTAGTGCCGGCTGCTGCCTCGGCCCAGACGCGCGCCGACGGAGCTCATTGATGGTACGCGAGCGGCTCTGAGTTCCGCTCCGGAACCGCGGACTACGTAGAGTGCGGCTGCGTCCGCCTGCAAAGAGGCGATCTCTTCGCACTAGCCGCCCTCGAAATCACCCATCGCCCCCCGATAATCGCCAGTCGCACCTGCCAGGCGCCGTCCTCAATTAGGACACGCGCAATTCAAATTGGAACACAGCCATTTGCCTAGCTGAGCATGTTTCGACGCTCTGATGCAACGGCCAGAAGGAGGGGGCCGAGCTTTCCTCCGGACTATTTCGGACAGTTGAGCCCCTCAGGAAACAACAACGCCGCTCGCTTGAAATGAGTGCGAGCGGCGTCGCTCCAGCCCCGGGAGGATGATGCAAAATCCCGGTCGCCACTAAACTAGCATAACCTGTGCCAAAATACATGTTCCGAGACGGGACACACGCGGCGGCAGATGAGAACGTAACATAATAATCCGCGACCATAGTCGGCGCTCTGCGCCGAGGTTTCCTCGCGTGTCAGGGAACGTTTGGAGCGGCATGGGGCCAGATGCGGAAGTGCTATCGTGCCCTCAGTGCACTGGCGAGGCGGTCAACACCGTGTCGGATCTCTCGTGCTTCAAGTGCGGCGTAGCCGAAAACAAACCCAGCTCGCCGTTTCGCGCTTCCCGGCCCATTTTCGTATAGTCCGGAAACAGGATAAATGCCGACGCCTCTGTGCCGGGCGTTTCGTGCGGTTGCGTCCTCCTGCGCCGCATCGAGTTTCTTGAACCAGGCCACCACATGGAGCCCGGCCTCGGAACCCTGCACTTCGATAGCGTCTCCAAAATGTTCAACGAATGCCTCAAGCAAGGCTGAGCGGCGCTGCGCGTTCTTTCGCCGCAGCTTTCTCACGTGCCGCTCGTAGGCGCCCGAGTGTAGGAAGTTGGCCAGCGCCGCTTGCTCAAGCGCCGGCGAGTGCCGATCGGTAAGGCGCTTGGCCGTGCGGAAAGCGTGGATGAGCTCTGGCGGAACCACGACATACCCTAGACGCAGCAAGGGCGAGAGCGTCTTTGAGAGCGTTCCGAGATAGATGACGTGAGCCGCCTCATCGAGGACATGCAAGGGCTGAATGGGACCAATATCGTATCGGTACTCGCCGTCATAGTCGTCCTCGATGACATAGGCTCCCACCTTGTCGGCCCACTGCAGCAATTGAGCACGACGCTGTGCTGAGAGAACGTGACCTAACGGAAATTGATGTGAAGGCGTCACGTAGCAAAGCCGAGCCTTTTTGACATCCTTAAGGGCTTGTGTCTGCAAGCCTTCTTCATCGACCGGGACGAATTGAGGCGTAGCCCCCGCACTCTCAAAAACATGCCGGGCGGCCCAATAGCACGGCGTCTCAATCACGAAGCGATCGCCGGGATCGAGCAATATCCGCGAGCACAGATCGAGACCCTGCTGTGATCCGTTGACGACAATGATCTGGTCGACGCCGCAGCGCAGGCTGCGCGCACGCCACGGATAAGCTTGCAGCGCTGTTCGCAGCTCCATTGATCCCTGCGGGTCCTGATAGCGCAGACTGCGCGGACCAGGCGTCGTCAGGACTTTCGTCAGAGCGCGGCGCCAGGCCAGACTCGGGAAATCGGCAGTCGCAACATCGCCATAGCGAAAGTCGATCCGCAGGGGCTCGGTCGCGATCGGCGGGCCGGACAATTCGAAGAGCCGTCGCCCGAACGCCGATAGACGAGCGGTTCTTGGCGCCCGCTTGCCGCCTGCCTGCGACAGGCTCCCCGATCGAAGCGCAGGCGCAACGCAGGCCCGGCGACCCTGCCGCGTCTCGATGAAGCCTTCCGCGAGAAGCTGCTCGTAGGCGGCCGTAATCGTGGTTCGAGAGACTCCAAATTCGGCCGCGAGGGCGCGGGTCGAAGGAAGCTGGTCGCGCGGTCTGTAGACGCCATCCTCGATCTGCGCCTTCAATGCTTCATAAATTTGCCGCGCCCCATTTGGCTTATGGCACCGCTTTCCTGTCTCGGACTGGCCCACCAATATCGCTCCAAACTGGCCCTTCAAAGCGGCCTGTGTGCGGCCTAGATCATCGGGCCTCAAGATCCGATCGAGGTGTTCGGATGCGGAGGAGTTCTAGCAATGTATATGCCGCCAGCCTTTCGCGTCGAGGACATCGCCGAGATTCATCGGACCATGCGTGAGGCCCGCTCGGCAACCCTTGTCACTGCAACCGAAGAGGGGCTGATCGGAACGCTAGCTCCGATGCTTCTCGACGAGACGGAGGGTCCGAATGGCACGCTTTACGCGCACGTGGCAAGGTCTAATCCACAGTGGAAGCTGCAGCCTTCCTGTGAGGCGATGGCCATCTTTGGGGGGCCTGAAGCCTATGTCACTCCGTCCTGGTACGTGACGAAGCAGGAGACGCACAAGGTCGTGCCAACGTGGAACTGCGTTGCGGTACATGCCTACGGTACGATCGAGTTTTTCGATGATGCGGATCGGTTACTCGACCTCGTGAGACGACTGACGGACCTGCACGAGCAATCGCAAAAGGACCCCTGGGCAGTCGCGGATGCTCCGGCTGATTTCATCCAAGCGCAGCTCAAGGCGATCATCGGCCTGCGCATGCCGATCACAAGGTGCGACGCCAAGCGGAAGATGAGTCAGAACCGCAACGCAGCGGATCGCGCCGGCGTCATCGATGGATTGTCGAGGAGCGATCGCCCTGAAGACCATATTGTGGCCGCGCTGATACCTAGAGGATGACGCTGGGCCCTGCCGGGACGAGGTGAATGATAGTCGATTTTCAACCGTTCTTGCTGTTCTTGGGAGCTGCGCTCCTGGTGGCGATCACATCAGGACCCGGGATATTCTACGTTGCGGCACGAACGTTCGCAGGTGGCCGTCCGCGTGGTCTGGCATCGAGCTTTGGTACCGGTGTTGGCGGTCTTGTGCATTTTAATGCCGGGGCGGTCGGCATTTCTGCGCTCGTGATGGCGAGTGCGGAAGCCTTCACTATGCTCAAGCTCGCCGGAGCCTTCTATCTGATCTGGCTTGGCTTCAAGACACGGAAGCCGAGATCGTCGACCCGGTCGGGCTGGAGACAGTCGGTGTCGGACGGGCATTTCGGCAAGGCATCATTGTTGAGGCGCTGAATCCGAAGACGGCTGCATTTTTTCTCGCCTTCATCCCGCAATTTATCGACCCAACCGCCGATGTCGCCCGGCAGTTCGTCGTCCTTGGGACAATTTCAGTTGCGCTCAACACTGCTGCCGATGTGGTCGTGACCCATTGGGCCGCCAAAGCAAAAGCGGGACTCGCCAAGCGACCATCGGCCCTCGCCAAAATGCGACAGCTATCCGGTGCAGCTATGTGCACGCTGGGAGCTTCACTCCTTGTTGCGCGGCGGGCTGGTTGATCACCGCTGGGCATCCATTCTGCCAGCTACCGCCTGTGTCTGACGTTGCTGCGCAATCTTTCAGCTTACTGCTCAGGAAAGATGGCGCCATCTATGAAGACCACAGCGTGCATACCGTCGTTCGCCTCGGGTCGCGCTAGTCTGACGAGACTGGATGTGCTGCATGTGGGTGATCGGTTCGCTCCGTCGCTGTAACGGCCGGCCGCCAACCTTCACATCCCGAACAGCTCGGACATGAGTCATGAATCAGCCGAACGGCAAGCCGTTTTAGAGTTTTTGGATTTGTTTCGCCGCCCGCGGCTAGATTCAGAATCTTTTCGGCGAGGCATGCTTTTAAGGAAGACGTCCGCGCCGGTTCCGGCACCATTTGGACAGCATCGTCCAGGACGCGTCTCAACACGGCACGCAGGTGAGCATCTGAATTTGCAGCTGTCATTGGGCTAATCCAACGGATAAAATCTGTGCGGGTTGGCTTCGGCTCTCAGCCAGTGTTCCGAAGATTCGTCGAAGCCCACCGTTCGATAGTCCCGTGTCGTCTAGTGATTGGTGCCGTCGGCTTGGTTGCCGTCACACCCGACACATACAAGAAACATGTTTAGCGGAGGTGACACTGAAGCTTGGAATGCAAATTCTTTGTTGGGTTTGCTTTGTCCAGAACGAAGTCGCGAGGGAGTTGTGTAACGACCGACCGAATCCCAGCAGATCGTGCGGCCTGCAGCTCCGTTCAAGAGCACGTGGTAGAGGTGATCAATGAATCTCCCTGCGGCGACATTTTTCTGCGTAAATTATCCGAACCGGCCGAGTAACGTCGAATGCAAGCAGCTCGTTTGGGTAAGGGCGACATCATGCGGGCGCTTATTCGGCAGCAGAGTCGTTTCCCAAGAACTGCTCAGAACCTTGTCGACTGGAGCAGCAAAGGCCAGGGCGTACCTATCCCACGTGGCGCGATGCGGCGCGCCGGGCCGGCAGGCCGCCCGTTCTTCGACAACGCCGTCTGAACCAGATACGAGCCTGTGTGGGTAAAGGTAATGCCGGAGACGAACTCGACCACACCACAAAGGGGTCCTTCACAAGAGTGACCGTAGTCAGCTGCTCGTCGATGCCCCGACTGACGCAGGAACGGATGACATTACCCACAGAAGCCAAACCAAGCGCGCGCCGCGTTCGACCGAGCCTTTCACGATTGAGAACGTCGGGCCAGTCTAGACCGATCCGAGCTCGCTGCGACTTAGGGCCCGCAAAACTGGACGTCGCCGGATGGTGCAGGAGTTCGGCATCATGTGACGGCGTGGCATTTGGTCCGATCCGCCAGATCAGGTTGGAGGTGAGAAATGCCAGTCCCTCGGCAAACAGCTCCGACAGCCCAGCCGGCTAGTTCTCCGTCCGGTTGGCCGGCACGATGATCCCTCGTGTGGCCAGGCAGTTTAGCACCGTATCGGCCAAGCGCTCCGGCTGCTGGTTCAGTGTTGTCAAATGGATCTCCGGCGCGCTCGGCGCCTCGTACGGCGCATCGATGCCGGTAAAATTCCTGATCGTGCCTGATTTCGCCTTGGCGTAGAGCCCCTTCGGATCGCGCCGCACGCATTCGCCGATCGGCGTGTCCACAAAGACCTCGATGAATTCGCCGTCGTCCACGAGATCGCGAACCATGTCTCGCTCGGCCTTGTAGGGTGAGATGAACGAGCAGATCACGAGCAAGCCGCTATCGGCCATCAGTTTGGCCACCTCGCCGACGCGGCGGATGTTTTCAACCCGATCGGATTCGGTGAAGCCGAGATCTCGATTGAGACCGTGCCTGAGATTGTCGCCGTCCAAGAGCATGGTGTGATACGACATCGCAAATAGCTTCTGGTCGACGAGGTTGGCGATGGTCGATTTGCCCGCGCCGGAAAACCCGGTAAACCAGATGATGCAGGGTCTTTGGTGCTTGAGAGCGGCGCGCTCCTTCTTGCCGAGTGAGAGCGGCTGCCAGGCTATGTTGGCGGCACGCCGCAAGGGGAAGGCAATCATGCCAGCGCCGACGGTCCGGTTGGTGTCGCGGTCGATCACGATGAAGGAACCGGTGCGCCGATTCGCTTCATAGGCATCGAAGGCTGCCGGCTGTACGGTTGCAATATTGCAGAAGCCGATTTCATTGAGGCTCAAAGTGCGGGCTGCCACGTGCGCGCCGGTGTTGACGTCGATCCGGTATTTCATCGCCGTGATGCTGCCGGACGCAATCGATTGCGTGCCGATCCGGAGGGCATAGGACCGGCCCGGGACCATGGGCTCCTGGTCCATCCAGATCAGGTGGGCGGCAAACTGATCAGCGACCTCCGGTCGTTCCGTCGGCTTAGCGATGATATCTCCGCGGCCGATGTCGATCTCGTCGGTCAGCGTAATGGTCACCGCATCACCGGCTTCGGCGCGCACAAGGTCGCCATCGTACGTCACGATCTGCTTGACGCGCGAATTGCGTCCCGATGCCGGAATAACGATTTCGTCGCCGACCGCAATGCTGCCGGAGACCACCGTTCCAGCGTAGCCGCGGAAATCCAAATTCGGCCGGTTCACCCATTGTACCGGGAAACGGAAGGGCAAGCCGGCCGTCTCGGACTGGATGTCGATATTCTCGAGATAGTCCAATAGGCAAGGGCCGTGAAACCAGTCGGTATTGCGGGACAGGCGGATGATGTTGTCGCCGTATCGTGCGGAGATCGGGATAGCCGCGATCGACGTGAAGCCGAGGTTCGAAGCGAAATCGACATAGTCGTCCACGATGCGATCAAACACTTCCTTGCGGTAATCGACCAGATCCATCTTGTTCAGGGCCACGACCACGTGCCGGATGCCCAGGAGCGAGCAAATGTAGGAGTGGCGCTTGGTCTGCACTAGGACGCTTTTGCGCGCATCGATCAGGATGACCGCGAGCTGGGCATTGGAGGCGCCGGTCGCCATGTTACGCGTATACTGTTCGTGACCGGGCGTATCGGCCACCATGAACGATCGGCGCGGCGTGGTGAAGAAGCGATAGGCGACATCGATGGTGATGCCCTGTTCGCGTTCGGCCTCGAGTCCATCGACCAGCAGGGCAAAGTCGATATCATCTCCGGTTGTGCCGTGCTTGACGCTGTCGCGCGCAAGCGCCTGCAGCTGATCCTCATAGATCGCCTTGCTGTCGTGCAGAAACCGGCCGATTAGCGTCGACTTTCCATCGTCCACCGAGCCGCAGGTGATGAAGCGAAGCTGATCCTTGCTGTCGGTGAAGGTGAGCTCTCGCAGCGCATCAGTATCCATTCAGAAGTAGCCTTCCCGCTTCTTTTTCTCCATCGATGCCACCTCATCGGTATCGATCAGCCGTCCCTGACGCTCGGAGAGCGTCGCAACCTGCATTTCCGCGACGATGTCCTTGATGGTGGCGGCGTCAGACTCGATGGCGCCGCTCAGCGGATAGCAACCAAGCGTGCGGAAACGCATCATCTTGAGCTCGGGCGTCTCGTCAGGAGCCAAGGGCAGGCGCTCATCATCCACCATGATCAGCGTGCCATTGCGATGGACCACCCACCGCTGTTTTGCGAAATAAAGCGGAACAACCGGAATGTTCTCCAGCATGATGTATTCCCATACGTCGAGTTCCGTCCAATTCGAAATGGCAAACACGCGCATTGTCTCGCCGTTCCGGCTGCGAGTGTTGAAGAGATTCCACAGCTCCGGCCTCTGGTTGCGCGGGTCCCAGACATGTCCCTGCGAACGGAAGGAGAAGATGCGCTCCTTCGCCCGGCTTTTTTCCTCATCGCGCCGGGCGCCCCCGAACGCCGCGTCAAAGCCGTAAAGGTCGAGCGCCTGCTTGAGCGCATCTGTCTTCATCACCTGCGTGTGCAGCGTCGATCCGGACTCTATTGGGTTAATGCCGCGCTCGATCCCGTCCTGGTTCACATGAACGATCAGGTTGATGCCGAGACGCTGGGCCGTCCCGTCGCGAAAGCTGATCATCTCGCGAAACTTCCAGGTCGTGTCGACATGCAACAGCGGAAACGGGACCTTCGCCGGATAGAACGCCTTCTGCGCCAGGTGCAGCATGACGCTCGAATCCTTGCCGATCGAATAGAGCATTACGGGCTTACTAAATTCGGCAACGACTTCGCGCATGATCTCGATGGACTCGGCCTCCAGCCGCCGCAGATGCCGCGGCAGCGTGCGCGTCTGTGGTTCAGTGATATTTTGTGCGTTCATTCTGAGCATCTGCGGTTCCCCGCGCGGCAAGTCGCCGTTTCGATAATCTAACTTGCCATAGCTCATGGGGCCGCTCTCAGGGTCCGTAACGTTGAACAGCAATCACGCCGATTATCCGCGAGCTTTCGAAACTCATCCGGATCAATTGTCTTGCTTACGTGTAGCTTTCGTTTCCGTGCCACGCCGAACGATCGAGAACGGAAAAGTAGAATAGGTGGCACCAGGAACGAAGCATCTGACCTGAGTGCTCGAAGCCATTGGTTATGAGATGAGGAGATCAAGATCAACACCTGAAGCGGTTGTCTCTATTCAAATTCTGGATGTCCTCCATCGACACAATCGATTTTACCAGTCGTACGAAATGGCGGATAACAAACGCTCAGTCGGAGAAATAGACCATCAGGCCGGTTTGCCTCGTATCCATGTGAGCGCCGTCTCAGATAGCGGTCGTCGGTTCTTGACGCGCCTGTCATCGCGCCGCTTTTCGACGAACGTCATCCGGCGAACGGCATTCATTTGACGTTTTGCAGAAGGCTTCGTGAAGAAATATAGACGCCGCTGTCGACTTGCCTACGCGCAAGTGTTGGGCCGAATTGCTTGAAGCGCATTTTCCATAGAGCAGTCAGCCGCGACAGCACGTTGTGTTCGTCATGGATATCAGCCTGCTCGTGGCCAAGGTTAACGGCGAATGCCCTCGCCGTAAATGAACCGCCGGTGTCCTCCCTCTGCCGACGGAAGCTGGTGCGATGTCTTGTACATCGCTCCTCCCAGACTAAACTTCGCCCGGCCCCAAAAGGGTCGGGCCCTTTTTAGTGCGGCCGGATCCATCTAGCCCTCAGTGGGGCAGGGCTCGCAAGCGAGCTCAACGCCTTTCGGCGTGCCCTTGGGACGCATCTGGCCATTCAAGCCAAGACCAGACTATCTATGGCTTCGTATAGCGATCCGCCTTTATATCGATGCCGTGGATACATTCGATCATAACAATCGATTTTACCGATCGACTTAAACGCTGGATACTCATCGCGCCGGTGAATTTCGAGCTGAGACGCCGCAGGTCGTCTAGGTCGATTGTCGATTGATGAGGCAGTCGGGCAGCCCTACGCAATCGGCTGGTCGGCTAGTCTCTATCTTTTAATTCGCGTGCCAGAAGGGTGCATGAGGCAGTCATGAGTATGAGTGGGGACGGGTCTACCGAAGCGGCCAGTCGGGCGCCTGAAACGAGCGTATCGAGCGACGGTGCTTTGTGCGCTACCCCTTCGACTTCTCTCGTTTCACCTGCGCAGACGCGTCAAAGGTTTTTCGTCGTCCCGGTGAGGACAAGTCCAGTAGAGCCGCGCGCTGTAGAACGCATCGTGCATAGTCCTCGTTGCAACTCGCGTGTCCAGGACCTTAAGCGGAGCATCGAGCTCCAAATCGAAGAGCTGGCAGGGCTAATAAATGACGGCAAAAACGGGCAAGAGGCGACCCAACTGCTGAATGAGCTCACAATCGAGCTCATAACCGCAGCGCTCGGTCTATGGGTAAACCGCGACGAGCGAGCCGGCGGCGCGGTCATAAGTAGTGGAGCTGGGCGAGTCATACAGGACTACCGCAGCGTATGCGAACCAGAACAGCTATCGGTTTTGGCACGAATCTTTGATGATGCAGTTGCCGCACTACCGGAAGAAATGCGAACCGCTGCTAACCGAAGGCAGATCGCCGCGCTCATTCTGGGACGTGCAGCCATAGCTGAGTTCGAGCTGGGCTTACTCATCAGGTTTGTAGTCGCCGTTGCTTCTGTCGTTTGATCAAATCTTGCTGCGTCCCATGTGGGTTGGATCGAGGTCGGTCTCGTTGTTTAGAAGGTGATATATGTAAAAATGCACGCAGCGTTGCCGACAGGACAGTCACGTAAGAGAAGTCTTAATTGAGGTTCGATACGACCACTTGCGCCGGATTCAATTGGGGAATTAGAAATATGTGGCACAGTCGGATATCAAGTCTCGCTCTGGCATTGTCTGTCCCGGCAGCGACGGTTGCGGCTAATGCAGACTTGCTATCACCGCACTTCTGGGGCGCGCTCGTTCTTGGCGGATTTATGTTGGTCCTTTCCGTCGTGACGTCGAGGAGAGGAGAGGCGCCCGCAGTGACCTTGGACGAAGCGATGGCGATCAAGGCTTTCGAAACGATCAAGGATGGTATCACGGTCTATGATGCGGACAAGTGTGTGCTCGCCAACGACGCTGCAGCCAACATGCTCGGGTGTTCCAGTGGAGAAGAGTTGAAAGGGTTGAGTATCGCCTCGCTTTCGCTGGATCCTCAACCGAACGGCAAGACTGTTGCGCAGATGTTCGAGCAGACCAATGAGGTTGTGACGCGGTCGGGACACGTGGCGATCGAATGGTGGCTTCAGCGCAAAGATCAATCCTCCATTCCGGTCAGGATAAGTCTTGTTGTTTCGGAATTCACCGGCCGTCCGGTAGTCGTGTGTGTATGGCAGGATATAACCGACCTGGTTCGGATGCGGGAAGAGAGGCTGAGTCTTGCGAAGAGATTTGATAGCGATGTGTCGCGGGTCGTCAACGTTGTGGCGAGCTCAATGCAGGACATGCACGCGGTCGCATCGGAAATTACAGCTTCAACGGGCGATGTCTGTCTTCGCACTGAAGCCATGACAGAGATGGTGAAAAAGACCGAAGGAAACTCGACCGCCGTTGCTTCGGCCGCTCAGGAGTTCTCGGCTTCGATTGCGGAAATCAGCCGACAAGTTTCGACGGCCGCGAACATTTCGCAAACCGCGCGCGACAAGACCGGACACGCTGAAGCAACGTTAGGTGAGCTCGTTGCTTCGGTGGCGAAGATCAGCAGCGTCGTCCAAATGATCGAGGGCATAGCCTCGCAAACCAATTTGCTGGCGCTCAACGCAACCATCGAGGCAGCGCGAGCCGGCGAAGCGGGGCGAGGCTTTGCAGTGGTGGCTGGGGAAGTGAAGAACCTTGCCGCGCAGGCTGCAAAAGCGACGAGCGAGGTTGATGCTCAAATTCTTGCCATTCAACAAAGGACGGAACTGGCGACTGCGTCGATGAGTGACATCGCCGGCATCATCGACAAGTTGCAGGAGATATCCAACAGCATATCGGCGGCGATCGAGGAGCAGTCGATCGTAACGAACGACATCTCGCGAAGCATTACCAACATCAGTGCAGATATGCGCGAAGCGTCCCGAGATATTGACCAACTCAACGATGCCTCGCGTGCCTCTGGCTCATCGGCGGGGCAGGCCGTTGGGAAGATGGAGAATTTGAGCAGCAATATCGTTTCATTGCAGGGGCAGGTCAGCGACTTCTTGATCAAGATCTCGGCGTAACGTGGAGCGCTCAGTTCAGGTGCAGGTCAAGCAACCAAGTCGCCGCGACGTCTGCTGAGTGGAACGTTGGTCGGCCAGGCGGAACTCTATAATCGGATCGATAACCGTTGTCGGTTCATCCGGGCACGGTTCGTAGGCCAGTTCGGATGCTGATTCGATAGAGTTGCGATCGAGCGGTGCTGTTGTAAACCTCTGTTTCGACCGTAAGCTGGCACTCAGCGAGTGGTACAGAGTTTGATTGTCTAGCTCTGAGGGGCGACCGGTTGGCGACCTTGCTTTGCAGGTTGCGATGAACGGATGGCGCGCCATCATGCGGCCGTCCGCATCCACGCCAGTACGTCGGCTTCGCGGTAGTGCCAATCATTCATGCTGATCTCACTCGCGATCCGAGGTCCCTAGTCATCCGCTTCCAACGCCCTCGCGAGTTCAGTGCGTTCGTCATCCACCGAGACGGTTCCGCGAAGGCGGATGTAGAAAAAGCATCGCCTCGACATGAATCGCCTCCCGCATGGCCGCCGCCGTTCGGACAAATAAGGTGACCTGCTACTGCTGAAACGGAGTCAGGTTTAAGTTTGGGCCCAGTTCGCCAGAGGAGACAGACGACGAGGGGAGAGTTCCGGAAGAGCAGTCCATCTAGGTCTTGATGGAACACGCTGCCGGTCGGCTACGCCAGTCGAGCGTCCCGCTTGATCCGGGCTGCGGCAGTAAGTGAACCTTGCAGAAGGGCCGTAAAGGGGAAGAAGGATTGAGCAGGGGGAACACCAGGAGCGCCAAAGGTGATTGACCATCGATCTTCGTGGGAATCATGGTCACAAACGATGGAAGTCTTGCTTTCAAGTTCTACCCATGGCGCGGTGGATGCGCGCTATTTAATTCAAGAGAGTAGCCGATGCTGCGCGCGGACCTGATCCGTAGCGTCGCGGCGGATCGCCTCAAATGTCCGCGCAAGCGATAGATTGCCGCCTCAAGCGCATTGGTCGAGACCTCACGGTCGAATGAATAGATGCTATCCTCCAGTGAGGCGCGCGGCACCGTGCGCCCAGCATGGCTGAGCAGATACTCAAGAACGCACAGTTCACGATGCGCGATGCGGAGCGGCCGTCCGTCCACCCAGGCTTGCCGGGCAATCGGGTCGAATTCGACATTCCCAAATATGATGAGCGGGGCCGTCATTTGCTTCGATCGCCGCAGAATGGCTCGCATCCGGGCGATGAGCTCAACAGTAGACAGCGGCTTTGGCAGGAAATCGTCCGCCCCACCGTTGAAGCTTGCAATTCGGAGATCGAGATCGTTGAGCCCGCTTATCACCATCGCGGGCATCGATTTTCCGTTCCGCCTCAATTGCTTCAGCCAGTCCAAGCCGTCTCCATCCGGTAGAGCCAGTTCGAGAAGAAGAATGTCATAGCATGCGCAATCAAGAGCTGCCGCCGCTTCGTCCAGAGTGCGTGTCACATCGACGGCGAACCCACACTCCACGAGTGCTCCTTGGACAGCGCGCGCAAAGGCGGTTTGATGATCAACAAGTAGCGTTCGCATTTCATCGTCTTTCGCCAATCTACGACGGGATGATTGAGCGGCTCATCGTCGACCGTGAGGCCACGCGGTTCTTGTAAAGCTCTCCCTTTGGAGTAAACGCCGGAAGCCGGAACTGACGCAGAACAACAGTCGTCAACGACCAATCTATCCGATCCGTCCATCGGCCTATTGGTACCTTCGGCCGTCCGCTGCGGACGCTCGTGGTGATCTTGGCGTCAGCAGGTAGGGTCCGAATCATTGAAGGGATCGAGGGCCGTGACGATACCCTCGCGCATTTGCCCGCCAACGCTCCCAACGCGACAATATACGTCTTTCGAAAACACATGCCGAACCCTGGCGATCCCCAAAACCGAGTCACGTGCGCTCCCGACGCTGCAGCCTATCGAGAGACCGTGAACATTGGCCGGTGCATCCCGGCATTGGCACCAGTCACGCATGTGGTGCGAGCCAGCGTGGTCTGCATTCACCTCGCCTAACGAATACCGGCGTAGCCTCGGATGTGGAACCTGAATTCTGATCGTTCTCCCATCCGGCAGGGGCGAGGCGAAGACGGCCATCCCTGCTCTCCGAGTGACCGACTTGCTCCCGGCGAAGGCGGGCGGCGATGGTTCTCCCGCCTGGCGCATCGGCCATTTCAACAACGTGCCGCCGCAAGACGCGTGATGAGTTTGCAGCGCAACCTTAAGAGCTTCAGACATTCGCAATTCTTGCTCGCTGTCAGGATGGTTTGGCGCGGCCGAGAGAGTCTCGCAGCCCGTGTCGGAAAACCTACAATCTGACGCTACGTACGATTCAAGTCCATCCGCGGGCCCGGGTCAGAAATTTCCTGACATTCGAAGGCCCGCTTAAGCAGCGAGAGCAGGATATTGACCGGCGCAAGGCGTCGAGCGTCGGCAGAATTGGCTTGGAGCGCCCAGATATCGCCTCTCCGTCGGTTATCAGGATAACGGGCTTCGAGGTTGCGCTTCAGCAGGAGCAAATCAAAAAGACAGTCAAGATGCCTCGTTAGGGGCGGGCCTTCCGAAAGCGTCGGAGCGTGCTGCCATTCGAGATCAAGCCCGTGCCTCGAGTGTCGGGGTTGGGACACACTGCTCGGCCGCATACACCCCGCTAGACCCAAAGATACGCCAACCATGGCGCGTTGGCATTGGCACGAGCCTTGAAGGGGAGAAGGCGTCCGGCATCGCATTTTCAGGAAATCACCATTATGGCGTACAAGATAGTCGCGTCCCAGTGCACCGCCTGTGGCGCATGTGAGTTTGATTGCCCCAACGGGGCAGTCAACCTCAAGCGCGACGTATATGTGATCGATCCGAAGACGTGCACCGAATGCGAGGGGCATTTCGGCACGCCGCAATGCGCTGCTGTCTGCCCGGTTCCCAACACGTGTGTCCCGGCTTAGCGGAGCGGCGATGCGCATGGTCGGCACCAGCAGCACGGTCGAGACACAGTTGAGCCCTGCGGCCTTCCTTGTTGGTGACCTGGTTAGAGTGACGGTCCGTTCCGCGTTAGGCCAGATTGAGTCGCTGGCCTATACGGTCGAGGGGGGACGCCATAACCGTTGCCGGACGTGGCCGGAATGGTCTCTGCGCGTGCGGAGGCGCCAATGGTAGCCGTACAAGAGACGATCGCGTGCGTGAAGCGCATCGACGTCGACCAGTATCGTTATGGGTTTGAGACCTTGATCGACTCCGAAAGGCTCCAAAGAGGTTGTCGGAAGATACCGTCAAATTCATCTCGCAGAAGACAGAACGAACCGGCCTGGATGCTCCTGTGGCGGCTCGAAGCCTGTCGCCGCCGGCTGACCATGATCGCGCCGACCTGGGCGCGCTCCAGCGCGGCCTCACCCAGGAGGAGGCAGTCGGCCCCGTCGTCAACGGCTTGGTCAAGGACGGCTCCAGCAGCTGCCGATGGAATTCGCAGTGGCGGCGCAGAAGCTGATCTCGATCCTGCTGGAAGGGGCGGTCGGCTAGCTCTGGCCCCATCCTGAGGAGGCCGCGCAAGCCGCCGTCTCGAAGGATGGATACCGGATTGATTGTTGGCCTCATCCTTCGAGACGCGCCTTCGGTACCCCTCAGGAGGAGACGGAACAACACAATGGCATTGCTTGAAGTGAAAGGCCTGAAGGTTCGTGTCAAGGAGCGTGAGATCCTCCACGGGCTGACCCTGACCGTGAACGAGGGCGAGATTCACGCGATCATGGGGCCGAACGGCTCCGGCAAATCGACGCTCTCCCATGTGATCGCCGGCAAGCCCGGTTATGAGGTCACCGACGGCCAGATCGTGTTCAAGGGCGAGGACCTCCGGAAGAGCGCGTCGCGAAGGGGGTGTTCCTGGCTTTCCAGTATCCGGTCGAAATCCCCGGCGTTGCCATCATGACCTTCCTGCGCACCGCGCTGAACGCGCAGCGTAAAGCGCGCGGCGAGAGCGAATTTACGACTCCGGACTTTCTCAAGAAGGTTCGCGAGGTCTCCAAGTCGCTGAACATCCCGCAGGACATGCTCAAGCGCGGCGTCAATGTCGGCTTCTCCGGCGGCGAGAAGAAGCGCAACGAGGTGCTGCAGATGGCGCTGTTCGAGCCGAGCCTGTGCATCCTCGACGAGATGGATTCCGGCCTCGATATCGACGCGCTGCGCATTGCGGCCGACTGCGTCAACGCGCTGCGTTCGCCGGGGCGCGCCATGGTCGTCATCACCCATTATCAGCGGCTCCTCAATTACATCGTGCCTGACGTCGTGCACGTGATGTCGAAGGGCCGTGTCGTGAAGAGCGGCGGCAAGGAACTGGCGCTGGAGCTGGAAGCGTCCGGCTATGCGAATTTCCGAAGACGCGGCTTGGCCGTGTTGCGGATATTCCGATGACCCTGGCTCTGGCGAATACCAATCCCGAATGCCCGGCGAGAGACGTTTTTAACGCCGCGCGCGGACGGTTACCTGGCGGGAGCTGTTGCCGATGCTCGCGCCCGCGCTTTCGACGCATTCGAGCGCGCTGGCCTGCCGCACCAGCGCCTTGAGGAGTGGACATACACTGACCTTCGCGTGCTGATGCGCGCGGTCCTGCCGCTAGCGCCGTTACCGGACGTTGCCGCGCTGGTGCGCGCAAAAGCGGCAGTTGCACAGACGGCACTCGAAGGCGCGGCTAAGCTGGTGCTGGTCGACGGAGTGTTCGCGCCTGACCTGTCGGACCTGGCGGCGTTCGGCGAGGGCGTCGATGTCAAGACGGTGCCTGAGTTTCTGGAGTATCCGCCGGGGCCGATCTGCTGATAACCTTCACGACGGATCCGATGATCTCACTGAATGCCGCGATGGTGACTGACGGTGTCGTGGTCACGCTTGGCGATGGTGTCGCGCTGAGCCGTCCGATCCAGATCATTCACGTCGCGACTCAGGCTTTATCGTCTGCGTTCACACGCTCGCATCTGAAACTTGGCAAGAGCGCACAGGCGCCCCTGGTCGAAAGCTTTGTTGCTGCCGATGGCGCGAGCGCCTATCAGGTTCACGACGCGGTGATCGCCCAGATTGGGGAAGGAGCGAATCTTTCGCATTTGCGCGTGGTGGCTGATGCAGCTGGCGCCACGAACATCTCGTCAAGCATGATCACAGTCCATGAGAAAGCGACGGTCAATTCCTTCAACATGACCTATGGCGGAACTGTCACTCGCTACCAAGGCTTCATTACATTGGCGGGTGCGCGGTCCGATCTCTCCCTCAACTGCGTCAACCTGCTCAAGGATACCCAGCACGGGGACACCACGCTGGTGATTGATCATGCCGCACCTCGTTGCACGAGCGAAGAGAATTTCCGCTGCGTGGTGGACGATCGCGGCCATTCCGTGTTCCAGGGACGCATCATCCTCAACGCGCAGAAATCGCAGGGCACGATGATGACGCGGGCGCTGCTCCTGTCTGACGAAGCCAAGGCCGATAACAAGCCGGACCTGCAAATCTTCGCGGATGATGTCACCTGCGGCCATGCCGCGACATCAGGCGCGCTCGACGACAGCCTCTTGTTCTATCTGCGTGCGCGCGGCCTGCCCGAGAAGGAGGCGCAGGCGCTTTTGATCCAGGCGTTTCTCGGCGAGGCGATCGAGGAGATCGCAGACTGTGCTCTGCGGGAGTTCGTGAGCGCGCGGGTCGCGCGCTGGCTGGAGACGCGGCGATGAGCACGCATCCGGCCGTTCGCGGTTCCACTTATGACGTGATGCGCGTTCGTGAGGAGTTTCCGGCGCTTGCCATTCGGGTGTACGGCAAGCCGCTCGTCTATCTCGACAATGCTGCCTCGGCCCAGAAACCCAGGGCGGTGCTCGACCGCCTCATGTGGGCCTATACAAGTGAATATGCCAATGTGCATCGCGGCCTGCATTACCTCGCCAATGTCGCGACCGAAGCCTATGAGGGGGCGCGGACCAAGGTGGCGCAGTTCGTCAACGCCCGCCGTTCGGAAGAGATTATCTTCACCCGCAATGCCACCGAGGCGATCAACCTCGTGGCCTCTTCCTATGGGCAGCTGAATATCGGCACTGGCGACGAGATCGTGCTCTCGATCATGGAGCACCACTCCAACATCGTGCCTTGGCATTTTCTGCGGGAACGTCACGGCGCCGTGATCAAATGGACCCCGGTTGACGACGATGGCGATTTTCTGATCGAGGACTTCGAAAAGCTCCTCACCCCCCGCACCAAGCTGGTCGCGATCACGCACATGTCGAACGCGCTTGGGACCATCGTGCCGGTCAAGGATGTGGTCAAGCTGGCGCACGCCCGCGGCATCAAAGTGCTGGTCGACGGTGCGCAGGGCGCCGTGCACCTGCCGGCGGACGTGCAGGACATCGGTTGCGATTTCTACGTCCTTACCGGTCACAAGCTCTACGGGCCGACCGGGATCGGTGTGCTCTACGGCAGGCATGAGCTGCTTGCTGCGATGCGGCCCTTCAATGGCGGGGGCGAGATGATACGTGATGTGGCGCAGGACCGGGTCACGTATGGTGATCCTCCGCACAAGTTCGAGGCCGGCACGCCGCCGATGGTCCAGGCGATCGGACTGGGGGCCGCCATCGACTATGTCAACTCGATCGGTAAGGCGCGCATCGCCGCCCATGAGCAGGATCTTGCCGAGTACGCGCACGAGCGCTTGGGTGAAATCAAGTCGCTGCGGCTGATCGGCATGGCGAAGGACAAAGGGCCGCTGATCTCCTTCGAGCTGAAGGGCGTCCATCCCCACGATGTCGCGACGATCATCGATCGGCAGGGGATTGCAGTGCGCGCCGGCACGCATTGCGCGATGCCGTTGATCAAGCGGTTCGGTGTGCCAGCAACGTGCCGTGCGTCATTGGCGCTCTACAACACGCATGCAGACGTTGATGCACTCGCGCAGGCCGTTATTGCGGCCGATGAATTGCTCGCATGAACAGGCGACGCCGCCCCAAGCGATAAGGGATGGCTCCGTCGCATCGCCGCTCCGATACGTGAAATCCTCATAGCGTGTGGCCTCTGCCGGCGCGGGTGAGGCGGTTCTTTGGCGCGACCAGAAACGAGGGCAAGCGTGCTGGTGGACAATGGCGCGGCATTGGCCGATGCGAGCGAAATCGAAATCCGGCGGTAGAGGTTCAGCTTCACAATCATCCCTGCCAAGTCACGTTTCAATCCGCAGGCCGTGCTCGCGGTCATGCGCGCTGGCTATCGACATGGTGGGTCTTGGCCCGGCAAGGGAGATTTTGGGCCCCCTTAGTTGATGCCATAACGATTTGATTTCACCGCATAAAACTGTTTTCAAGAGGGTGGAATGGATGATTGAGATCCGGGAAGGGCAAGAAGGTCATCGCGGCGCTGCAGAGGGCGGTCGTGAACCACGAGGCAGAGAACTATTCCTCTTCACCGATCCGGATTGCCACACCTTGAAGGACTATACGATGCGCGGGATCAAGACCGGCTTTCGCCCTTGCTGCTGTCGGGGTGAAGAGGTGGCCGCTATTTTGCCACCACAACCGACCGAACCGGAATCCCGGACTGCGCTTTCGTGCCCTTCGACGTGAAGTGTACTTCGGCTTCGGTGAAATCATCCTGATCTCGGACAGAGGCGAAAAGGTCAACTGACGACAGCAAACTCGTTGATTGGAATTGGGGTGTTTTCCCGACGCGCTTCAGGAGGATCGGGTCTGCGGCCAGCGCGCGAGGCACAGCTTCATCAAGCTGAACACGCTGTGCCTGCCACTGCCCTGGCAAGCAGCGGAAAGGGAAAGCGCCCGCCGGTGGGGGCGGGCGCAGGGTTCAGCACGGGTTTTGGAGTCAGTGAAATGTGAAGTTTCCTGCGGTCAGGCCCAAGCTGGCCAAGCCGTCCACGCTGTGCACATTGCTCAGGTGGGCGAGCTCGTCAACGTGGTTCGCGGAGGTGACGTAGGCCAGATTCGCAGTCATGCTCTTGTATCCAAAGTAGACGATCATGTCGCCGGGGGCCGCGGAAATGGCACTGGCTGCGTCAGAGCCGTTGGAGAAACCCCGATCGGTGATCACCACGACATGTTCCCCATGAGCACCTGAGGCTGGGCCACTGTAGAAGGTGTCCACCTGATTGCCAGACCGCATGCTGACGTGATTGATGAAGTTCGCGTTAAGACCGTCGCTGCCAAAGCCGACCGCGTCGAATGCGAAGGTGTCCTGTGCCGGGTCGAAATCCACGATAGTGGTGTGGTCGGGGTCCGACCCGTACCGTGGGTCGGATCCGGGGATCGGGTTGTGGAACTGGAACGCAAAGGTGTCGTTGCCGGTGCCTCCCGTCAGGGAATCCCTGCCGTCACCGGCGAAGAGGACGTCGTCGCCGGGACCGCCGTAGAGTTTATCATTGCCCTCATTGACGATTCGCGGTTTGTCGGGGCCGTTGTCGCCATAGAGGAAGTCGTTACCCTCCTCGCCGAAGACGTTGTCATTGCCCGCGCCACCGAAGACTCGGTCATTGCCCTCGCCGGCCGAGATGACGTCGTTTCCGGCACGACCGTCGATCCAGTCATCGCCCTTGGGGTCGGTGATTATATCGTCACCGTCGCCGCCAAAGAGACTATTGCTGCCCGGACCGCCAAGAATTGGTTTGTCCATCGCGAATACTCCTTGTTAGACAGCCCCGCCACGCCACCTGGCCCGTTCATATTGCTCATCGGCCAATTGGAATAATTCATTGTTTTGATAGAACGCATCGGCATGGCGGATACATCCACGTGCGCTTCTCTGGCGCACCTCAGCGCATCGGCTGGTGCGACCCGGTTTGAGCGGTTGGCCGCCGGGCTATGACGCAGTCGCCAGCGGGCGCGCCAAGCCCACCCCAAGGCTACCGTTTTGCAGCCGAATATCAGCGGTGCAATGCCACGCCCGCTGCTCGTTGTTTTCTATCGAACAGGCGCAAGCGAGTCTGTCCATGGAGAAGTCCCGATGTCGGCTTTGCAACACAGTCCGGCCGGGCTCGCCGACAACGCTATGTTCTTCCAACTCCGCTCGTTTTTGCATTTGCACGTGGCTGGCACGGTCGTTGCTAAACTCTTCGCTGAGCGCCGTCTCGCTAACTCTCAAAGGATATCAGCATGAGCTTCGCTACGACCGAAAGCATTGAGGAGATCAAGGCCCGCAATAAGGAACTCATCCAGGAAGTGTTGACGGTCTATCCCGACAAGACCGCGAAACGGCGCGCCAAGCACCTGAACGTTCATGAGGCCGGGAAGGCGGATTGCGGAGTTAAGTCCAATCTCAAATCCATTCCCGGCGTGATGACGATCCGCGGCTGCGCCTATGCGGGCTCCAAGGGCGTGGTCTGGGGACCGATCAAGGACATGATCCATATCAGCCATGGTCCGGTCGGGTGTGGCCAGTACTCCTGGGGGTCGCGGCGCAACTACTACGCCGGTACGACCGGTATCGATACGTTCGTGACCTTGCAGTTCACGTCCGACTTCCAGGAAAAGGATATCGTGTTTGGCGGCGACAAGAAACTCGTCAAACTCATTGATGAGCTGCAGGAGCTGTTTCCACTCAACAACGGCATCACCATCCAGTCGGAATGCCCGATCGGCCTGATCGGCGACGACATCGAGGCGGTATCGAAAGCCAAGTCGAAGGAATATGACGGCAAGACGATCGTGCCGGTTCGCTGCGAGGGCTTCCGCGGCGTCTCGCAGTCGCTCGGGCACCATATTGCTAACGATGCCGTGCGCGACTGGGTCTTCGACAGGCTCACGCCCGAGAAGTCCCGCTTCGAGTCAACGCCCTACGACGTTGCGATCATCGGAGACTACAATATCGGCGGTGATGCCTGGTCGTCTCGAATCCTGCTGGAAGAAATGGGGCTGCGCGTGATCGCCCAGTGGTCCGGAGACGGGTCGCTGGCCGAGCTGGAGGCCACGCCGAAGGCGAAGCTCAACATCCTGCATTGCTACCGCTCGATGAACTACATCTCCCGTCACATGGAGGAGAAGTTCGGGATTCCGTGGTGCGAATACAATTTCTTCGGTCCCTCAAAAATCGCGGAGTCACTGCGCAAGATCGCGGGCTATTTCGACGACGGGATCAAGGAGGGAGCCGAACGGGTGATCGCGAAATATCAGCCGCTTGTTGATGCGGTGGTCGCAAAATACCGCCCCCGCCTGGAAGGCAAGACCGTGATGCTGTTCGTCGGCGGATTGCGTCCACGCCATGTGATTGGAGCCTACGAGGACCTCGGCATGGAAGTCATCGGCACTGGCTATGAGTTCGGCCACAACGATGACTATCAGCGAACCGCCCAGCATTACGTCAAAGACGGCACGCTTATCTACGATGATGTCAATGGCTATGAGTTCGAGCGCTTCGTTGAGAAGATGCAGCCAGACTTGGTCGGCTCGGGCATCAAGGAAAAATATGTGTTTCAGAAGATGGGTGTGCCATTCCGGCAGATGCACTCCTGGGATTATTCGGGTCCGTACCACGGCTATGACGGCTTTCCGATCTTCGCGCGCGACATGGACATGGCTATCAACTCGCCAATCTGGGGAAAGACCAAAGCGCCCTGGAAGGCTGTTGCAGAACCGAGGCTTCTGGCTGCGGAATAAGCGGCCTTTTCGCCTCTCGTCCGAGGCGTCGAGCCGACATTGACCACGATTTTCAAGAGGATTCCCACGAAATGGCGCAGAATGCAGAACACGTGCTCGATCATGTCGAGCTGTTCCGCGGTCCGGAATACCAGCAGATGCTGGCCAACAAGAAGATGTTCGAGAATGCTCGAGATCCCGCGGAGGTCGAACGCATCAGGGAATGGTCGAAGACGTCCGAATATCGCGAAAAGAACTTTGCCCGGGAAGCGCTGACGATAAACCCTGCCAAGGCTTGCCAGCCGCTCGGTGCGGTCTTCGCCTCCGTTGGATTCGAGGGCACGCTACCCTTCGTGCACGGTTCCCAGGGATGCGTCGCTTATTACCGCAGCCATCTGTCGCGGCACTTCAAGGAGCCGAGTTCCTGTGTCTCCTCGTCGATGACGGAAGATGCTGCAGTCTTCGGCGGCCTGAACAACATGGCCGATGGGCTCGCCAATAGCTATAACATGTATAAGCCCAAGATGATCGCGGTCTCCACGACCTGTATGGCGGAGGTGATCGGGGATGACCTCAACGCCTTTATCAAGACCTCCAAGGAGAGAGGGTCTGTCCCAGAGCATTTCGACGTGCCGTTCGCGCACACGCCAGCCTTCGTCGGCAGCCACATCACCGGCTATGACAATGCGCTGAAGGGTATCCTCGAGCATTTCTGGGACGGAAAAGCCGGGACAGCACCGAAGCTCGATCGCATCCCCAACGAGAAGATCAACTTTATCGGCGGCTTTGACGGCTACACTGTTGGCAATACCCGCGAAATCAAGCGCATCTTCGACTTGATGGACGTTCAGTACACCATCCTCGCCGACAATTCCGATGTGTTCGATACGCCGACCGACGGCGAGTTCAGGATGTATGACGGCGGCACCACGCTGGAAGACGCCGCGAACGCGGTTCACGCGAAGGCGACGATATCTGCGCAGCAATGGTGCACGGAAAAAACGCTTGCGTTCATCGCCGGCCATGGCCAGGAGGTCCTGGCTTTCAACCATCCGGTCGGCGTCTCCGCGACCGACGAGCTGCTCATGGCGTTATCGCGCATCAGCGGCAAGGACATCCCCGAGGCGCTGGCGCGAGAGCGCGGCCGCCTGGTCGACGCGATGGCTGACTCCAGCGCGCATATCCATGGCAAGAAATTTGCGATCTACGGCGACCCAGACCTATGTTATGGTCTGACTGACTTCCTGCTCGAATTGGGCGCCGAACCGGTCCATGTGCTGTCCACGAATGGCAACAAGGCCTGGCACGATAAAATGCAGGCCTTGTTTGCGAGCTCGCCGTTCGGCCAGAACTGCCATGCCTATCCAGGGCGAGACCTCTGGCACATGCGCTCGCTGCTCTTCACGGAGCCGGTCGACTTCCTGATCGGCAATACGCATGGCAAATATCTGGAGCGCGATACCGGCACCCCGCTGATCCGCATCGGTTTCCCCATTTTTGATCGGCATCACCATCACCGCTCTCCGGTGTGGGGCTATCAAGGCGGCATGAACGTTTTGGTGAAGATCCTCGACAAGATCTTTGACGAGATCGACAGGAAGACCAGCGTCGCAGGTACCGACTATAGCTTTGACATCATTCGTTGATGACGAAAGACGCTTAAGTCATCGCAGGAAAACATCGGCGATGGCTAAACGCGCGATGGCTGATCTCATTAATCGCGATTGAGAGGAGAAACCGATGAGTTCGCTTTCGGCCAGAATCCTGGATGTCTTCAACGAGCCGGGCTGCGCCAAAAACGCCAACAAATCGGAGGCTGACCGCAAAAAGGGCTGCACCAAGCAACCTAAGCCGGGCAGTGCGGCGGGCGGGTGCGCCTTCGACGGCGCCAAGATCGCGCTGCAGCCCTTCACCGATGTGGCCCACCTGGTGCACGGCCCGATCGCTTGTGAGGGCAATTCCTGGGACAACCGCGGTTCAGCTTCGTCCGGTGCCAGCATCTGGCGCACCGGTTTCACGACTGACATGAACGAAACCGACATCGTGTTCGGCGGCGAGAAGCGTCTTTACAAGGCGATCAGGGAGATCTTGGAGAAATACAATCCGGCGGCGATCTTTGTCTATCAGACCTGCATTCCGGCCATGATCGGCGACGACATCAATGCCGTCTGCAAGGCGGCTTCTCAGAAATTCGGTAAGCCGGTGATTCCGGTCAATTCGCCCGGCTTCGTGGGTTCGAAAAACCTCGGCAACAAGCTGGCCGGGCAAGCGTTGCTTGATCATGTCATCGGCACCGAAGAGCCGGACCACACCACGCCGTGCGACATCAACCTGATCGGCGAATACAACCTGTCGGGCGAATTGTGGCAGGTCAAGCCGCTGTTTGACGAACTCGGCATCCGCATCCTGTCCTGCATTTCCGGGGATGGGAAATATCGTGAAGTGGCCTCATCGCATCGCGCGCGCGCCGCCATGCT
The DNA here is from genome assembly GCF_054863025.1 of Bradyrhizobium sp. 23AC. NCBI lineage: Bacteria > Pseudomonadati > Pseudomonadota > Alphaproteobacteria > Hyphomicrobiales > Nitrobacteraceae > Bradyrhizobium > Bradyrhizobium sp. 23AC. The sequence goes on along the minus strand of NZ_JAVAYN010000018.1, from coordinate 118,671 downwards.
GGTGTGCTCGAAGTCGATGATCCATGTCGCGCGCAAAATGAAAGAGCGCTACGGCATCCCGTTCTTCGAAGGCTCGTTCTACGGCATCCAGGATTCCAGCGACGCGCTGCGCAACGTTGCGCGCGTTTTGGTCGGGCGCGGGGCCCCGGAAGACCTGATCGGCCGGACCGAGGCGGTGATAGCGCGGGAGGAGGCGCGTGCGTGGGCGAAAATCGGATCCTACAGGTCCCGCCTGGCCGGAAAGAGGGTCCTTCTCATCACAGGTGGCGTGAAATCCTGGTCCGTGCCGGCCGCGTTGCAGGAGGCCGGCCTTGAGCTGGTCGGCACCAGCGTCAAAAAATCCACGGACGAAGACAAGGAGCGCATCAAGCAGCGGATGGGGCAGGACGTCCACATGATCGACGACATGGCGCCACGCGACATGTACAAGATGCTGAAGGGCGCAAAAGCGGACGTCATGCTCTCCGGCGGCAAGTCGCAATTCGTCGCGCTGAAGGCGGCGATGCCCTGGCTCGACATCAACCAGGAGCGCTCTCATGCCTATATGGGCTATTTGGGGATCGTGAAGCTGGTCGAGGAGATCGACAAGGCGCTGTACAACCCGATGTGGGAGCAGCTGCGCCGGCCGGCCCCATGGGACGATACCGCCAGGGATGGCCACCCCATGGCCCTTGCGCGGACGGACGGGCAGGCCGCCAAGACCCCTGCGCTTTTGGAGGCGAGCCGCCGCGCGACAGAGGTTTGCGTCTGTAAGAGAGTGGATCGCGGGACGATCGAGGATGCGATCCGCTTGCACGGTCTGACCAGCGTCGAGGCTGTCAGAGAGCACACCGACGCATACGGGGGATGCTGCAGGCGCCGCATCCAGGACATCCTGACAGCGATGTCGGTCTGCCTGCCGCCTGCCATGCGGCAGGCCGCAGAATAGGACGGCGCCATGGCTATCGTCAGCACACCGAGCAAGGCCTGCACGGTCAACCCGCTGAAGATGAGCCAGCCCATCGGCGCGGCATTCGCGTTCATGGGCCTGCGCGGAGCGATGCCGGTTCTCCACGGCTCGCAAGGCTGCACATCCTTTGGGCTCACGCTGTTCGTGCGGCATTTCAAGGAGGCGGTCCCGCTGCAGACTACCGCGATGAGCGAGGTGACAACCGTGCTCGGCGGCTATGAAAATATCGAGCAAGCCATCCTCAACATTCACAGTCGAACCAAGCCGGAGATCATCGGGATCTGCTCGACCGGGGTGACCGAAACCAATGGCGACGACATCGACGGCTACATCAAGCTGATCCGCAAGAAGCATCCGCAACTCGCCAATTTTCCTCTGGTCCATGTCTCGACGCCCGATTTCAAGGATGCGTTTCAGGACGGCTGGGAAAAGGCAGTGGTGCGCATGGTCGAGGTGCTCGTAAAGGGGCCGACGATCGAGGCAGAGCGCGATCCCACGCGGGTGAACGTCCTTTCCGGATGTCACATGACGCCAGCTGACCTCGATGAGATCAGGACGATTCTGGAGGATTTCGGGCTAAAGCCAAGCTTCCTGCCTGACCTTGCGGGATCGCTGGACGGGCATATCCCTGAGGAGTTTACGTCGACGACCATCGGCGGCATCGGCATTGAGGAAATTGCCAGCATGGGCCAGTCCGCCTGGACCATTGCTATCGGTGCGCAGATGCGGCGGGCGGCAGAAGCCATGCAGACCAGGACCGGGGTGCCATTTCGCCTGTTTGAGCGATTGTGTGGCCTCATCCCCAACGATGAATTCATCGCGTTCTTGAGCGAGATCTCCGGCCGCCCCGTGCCAACCAAATACCGGCGCCAGCGCGGGCAGCTCGCCGATGCGATGCTGGATGCCCATTTCCAGATCGGCGGCCGTAAGCTCGCGATCGGTGCAGAGCCTGACCTCCTGTTCGACCTGTCTAGCATGCTGCATGACATGGGCGCGCAGGTCGCGGCGGCCGTGACGACCACGCCCTCGCCGGTGCTGGAGCGGATAAGCACCGACGAGGTGCTGATCGGTGATCTCGAGGATCTCGAAGAGCGAGCTCGGAGACAGAATTGCGATCTATTGATCACGCATTCGCACGGCCGCCAAGCGGCGGAACGGTTAAAGATCCCGTTTCATCGCGCGGGATTTCCGATGTTCGACCGGGTTGGCGCAGGACACCAGGTGTCCGTTGGCTATCGCGGCACGCGGGATCTGATCTTCCATATCGCCAACCTCCTCATCGCCGACCGCGAGGAAAATCATCAGCCTCAGCCCGATAGCTGGTGGACCTCGATGCCGCCTCTAAACTCCGGCCGCAGCTTCATCGACGCAACAGAGAGTTCGATTCCATGAAGGTCGCATTCGCTACCCAGGATTTAAGCCGCGTCGATGCTCATTTCGGCTGGGCCAAGAACATTGTCATCTATGACGTCGGGCCGGACGGGCACGTCTTTCTGAAGGCGGTGCAGTTTGACGGCGATCTCAGGGAAGACGGCAACGAGGATAAGCTCGCGCCCAAGATCGAGGCGATCAGGGATTGCGCCATCCTCTATGTCGTTGCGATCGGCGGCTCCGGTGCGGCGCGGGTGGTGGCGAATAAAATCCACCCCATCAAAGTGGACAAACCCGAGAACATCCTGGAGCTGCTGCAAAAGCTCCAAAGGATGCTGAGGGGAACGCCGCCCCCCTGGATCCGCAAAGCCCTGGCCAAAGCCAAGGAGCGGACGCTTGATTTCGAGGAATGAGGATCACATGTCTGAGGCCGCAGAAGTGGGGCAAACCGATACTGCGCTTGATGCGCCGTTCCTCAAGCAGCTGGTCACGATCTGGCGTGCTGAGGACAGCCATGGGACGTGGGAGGGCAAGAGCGATCTCGACTTGCTCGAACCCTATATCTTGGACAAGGAGAAGCGGCACGCGCTGCCGATCGTGGGTGATCCTGATCCGGACACGGTGTGGCGCCTGGAGTTGTTCTTCAATGCGGTCGCGCTCTCGATCGAGAAGGCGACCGGCGTGATGGTTCAGCCGATGCTGAAGATGCATCATGAAGGCTTTGGCCGCATGGTGCTGATCGCAGGCCGCCTGATCGTCGTCAATAAGCAGCTGCGCGATGTGCATCGCTTCGGGTTCGACGGTCTTGCGAAGCTCGCCACCGAGGGCGAAAAGTATGTCGCGGACGGGATCGGCATGATCCGGAAATTCCCAGACGCGGCGAACTATTGAGGGCGGGACATGAGCGAACTTGAAACGCTGAAGGCAGACATCAAAAAGCTGTCGGCCAAGGCGACGCAGGCCAAGATGGACCTGCACGACCTGTCAGAGGAGCTGCCGCTCAACTGGCGTTCGATCATGGCGGTGGCGCAAAGAGCGCATGAGGCGTTTGCCGAACTCGAGAAAAAGCGCGAGGATCTCAAGGCGCAGGAAAGGGCGTAAAGGTATACAAGCATGTCATTTGCAACGCGCGACGGCCGCGACTGGGTGCCCGATTATCTCGCATCGATCGATCCCGGCAAATGCATCGGCTGCGGGCGCTGCTTCAAGGTCTGTGGTCGAAAGGTTATGACATTAAAAGGCATCAACGAGGAGGGCGATCTTGTCGACCTTGGCAGCGACGAGGACGATGAGATCGAGAAAAAGATCATGGTGATAAATGATGAGGGCGCCTGTATCGGTTGCGGCGCCTGCGCCCGGGTCTGTCCGGCCAACTGCCAGACCCACGCGCCCGCCGTGGCAGAAGGGGCTTGAGGCCCGCCTCCGTCGTCTGTGCAGGAAGGAGACTTGGTGCGAGGGCGCGGTTGAGAGAATTCCAGCGGTCGCAACTTCACGCTGCCTGTTCGGTGGCGCAACTTAGCGCCAGCCGCGGACGATAGCTGGGCCGCGACGACGAGCATCCGAATTCGCGAACATGCCCGTCTCCTCTAACGGAGACCTGATGCCCGGTCCGCAAAGGTACGCTCACTTCAGGTTGGAGCGATCAATGGGCGGGCGAAAAAGACCGGCGAGGACTGACCTCAACGAAGGGCTTACTAAGCGAATGGGACAATGGAGATTGTCTCCGCGCGCGGCGTGAACGGCATTGCCGCCGTGGTCGCCATCTCGCCTCGTAGAGTAGCGGATTCCCCCGATGTTCGGGCTGAACCTCGCGGTGGCCGTGCAACGGCAGAGTTCTTGCGCAGCTCGCGCTCAGGACACGGCAGCTGCCTCTCGCGTGGTACTCGCGGCAGAATCCACCCACGGACTTAGAAGAATACTGACGTCGAGACCAAGACGTTCAGGGCATGTCCGGTTTGGCGTGTGTATGTAATGGTTGACGGGTGATTGATGTATAGCAGGCCCAGGGTTGCATAAACCCCTGGCGCGAGCCGCGCAGTGTATCTTCCCCAGATCGCCGTACTATCGCGATGGACGAGATCGCCTTTGGCCAAGGCCGCGTCGACTGCAAAGTGGCTCCAAGCGATATTGGTGGCAGCAATGGCAATCCGATCACCCGGCCGGCTGCTAAATAGTCCTTTCGCATAAAGACGAAGCTCGAGATAGCGGCTGACCTTGTTGACGTCAGACGGAGCGTACATTGCGGAGAACCCACCATAGATACCCCGAGCTGGCGAACCTTGTGGGTCGGCTTGCCAAAACTGCCGGTCCGCGGCCACGTAGTAGGCGCTGTTCGCGTTGGCTCTCGGTTGGAGCGGATACGCCAAGTGCGGATAGCGGCTGTCATTGAAACCGATTCCGGCCCGCAGCCAGGTCTCGGGCAATCCTGGAGCCGCCTTGTTCTTAAATCCAGTTTCATCAAGCAATAGAATGCTGGCGTCGGCCGTGCGCCAGTCCAAGCCGCTGGGATTTTCGGTTATGTGCACCAATTGTCCATCCGGACTGACTGAGCGCTGGATCGAAAACTTGGTGTAGAGGCGATCATCAAAATTGTACTTCACGTTGAGAGCCGGCGTCGGCGCGGAATTGTTGCTCATTCCAGCTTGGGACAAGATGACCGGCGTCGGCCCAAATGGATTCATTCCCAAGAACTCGTCATGATTTCTGAGGTAACCCATTTTGAGTTCGAGCGTCCTGTCGAAGAACGTCTGGTAATAGGCAAATGTATTGATTCCCACCCGATCGGGCCCGGCGGGCTTCCAGGTCCAATATTGTTGCTCGGCTCCCACGCTTATCTGACCATCCGGAATTCCAAATCGGCTGAGATCGTAGGTCACGATCATGAAATTGACGGTACCGAATGTCGGACTCTCGCCAACATACCGCTGATTGAAGATGGTGCTTTTGGATGCATGCGGCAGCCGGTTGTCGATCAAGGTGTTTTGCGTCCACCCCACATAGCCGATCCCTAAATCCGCCAGCGCAGATCTAACTCCGCCCTTGTCCTGATCGATCGTATCCGCAGGCCCAGGTATATTGAGCCAAGTGCCTTTTTCACGCAGGTTATCGAACTTCGCGAACGGGTCGATTTTCTCTGGGGGCTTGGTCTCAGCAACTTTGTCTGGACGATCGTGCCTCGAGTCGGGGGCATTGGTCGCTTGTGCCGGCGCCGAGCGGGCGGCGAGAGGCGCTGTTCGCTTGAGCTGACGGCGTCGGACACTGACGGCCGCGCCGCTCTGCTTTTGAATTGTTGGTCCAGGAGCCTCATCCGGCGTCTCGTTCGTGGTGTCTGATGCTTTCTCAGCTCCCGCCAACGCTGGACTGCAGACGAGGCTCGCCGCAAAGGATACGGCGATGGCAAACCCGGTTTGCGTCAGAGTAGATCGAGCGCTGAAGACCGGAGCCGCAGTCGAGCGAGTGCGAACCGACATAGCAACGCTCGCATGCGGCGTGAGTTTCCCCTCCTTGTTGCTAGCCTTGATAGATTGTGCGCCGACCAGATCGGCCCGGAGCTTACTCGCAACGTCCGGAAGCTGCTGCGTCAGTAAGCGCGTCATGGACGTCCATGAGCAAGGGGAGATCGCGGTCGGAGGAGATATCATCGCTCAAGGCGCCGGGACTGGACATTGTTCGATGCCGACAGCGGACCACGCTCGTGGATGCTGTAAGAGGAAACGAGCGGAAGAGACTGCGTCGGCGGGATCTTTGACGTCTCTGGGGAGCCTTAAGCGACCTACGCGGGCGGCTCCTTGGCGGCCTTTATGCGCATCGAGCTCAATCGACCATCGGTGCTGACGGGCACCTCGCCAGCGACGGTGGCACGGCGAACGACACGACGCTGGTCGCCGTAATCCCTGACCGCATAATGTTGCGTGGCGCGGTTGTCCCAGATCGCCACATCACCCACCTTCCAACTCCACCGCACGGTGTTTTCGGGCGCGGTGATATGGGACTGGAAAAGGGTGAATAGCCTCTGGCCGTCGTATTTCGGGATGCCAACCAAGCCTTGCACCACGTCGCCGAGCACCAGCGCGCGTTCTCCGGTTTCGGGATGGACACGCACGACGGGATGCTCGGTCTCATAGACCGTCCTGGCGAACACCTCGTCGAGATGCTTTTTGTCAGCCTCGCTGTTGGCCATGACGGAGTAGTCGAACGCATTGCTGTGAACCGCCCAGAGTTCGTCGGCAAGCCGTTGCAGCGGCGCGGAGAGGTCCAGATAGGCGGTCGCGGTGTTTGACCAGATCGTATCGCCGCCAAATTGTGGGATCACAACGCCTCGCAGGACCGCGATTTTAGGATAAGCCTCGAAGAAGGTCCCGTCGCTGTGCCAGAGGTCGGCTCGGCGAGGGGGGCGCGCGGAATCAAGCTCGATCATCGATACCGTTCCCTCGATGACAGCGAGTATCGGATACGCCATAAGCGTTCCGAAGCGAAGGGCAACGCGCTCCTGCTCTGCGTTGTCGAGATGGCCCTGATCGCGAAAGAAGAGAACCTTGTGCTCGAGCAGCAGGCTGTTGATCGCGGTAATCGTCTCCGCCGGCAAATCCCCCGACAGCTTGATATTCCTGATTTCAGCGCCGATCCGCGCCGCGCGCTTTGCGATATCGGCTTGCGGAATGATACTGTCGATCGAGGATCTCTTGGTCATGCTGTCATTCTCCTGAAAACGCGTCTGTTCGCAAAACGAACCTTTTGGGCTGGACGCGAATGAGTAAGTCGCAGAATCGGACGGCCCATGCAGGCGGCATCAAATTCCGCTGCGATGGACCGATTGCTGCGCGTTTTTCGCGATATCAACGAGATCACGGTTGACCTGCACGACACTCATTTTCCGGTCGTTTGACATGCCGGGTCACCTCGAACAATTGCGAAGATTGGTAGTTGACCGAGACCCAAGCCTATCCACGTTCATGCGGGATCGACGAGGGAGTGCTGCCGTCAGGTTCTTTGTATCTCTATGGCCACGACTCAGCAGGCGGGGCAGTAGAAGAGCTGATGATCTCGTTGTATTGCGTGGCCGCAGGTGTTTGACGATGTGCCATTGGCGCAAGCGGCGATACAGCGCGCCATTCGTTAGCGACTATGGCTTCATTGCGCGCGTGTGGCGCGGGTGCCCCGCGCAAGCATTGCCGACGCCGGGCTGTTTCCCGATCGCGTGCTATTCGTGGGCGAGAAGGTCAAATCTATGCGGCGGTGAGCCGGATCATGGAGACGCTACAAAGAACGGCAGATCCAGCTCTTGGCGGTCCGAATGTTCTTCTGCCTGCGTTATGTCCTTCTGGCCCCTGCGTTGGATGATGTTCAACACCAGCCAAAGTTAGGGCGGTTTGGAACGTCACGGGCGCGACTTGCGACAAACCGGTCGTGGACCGCCGTAACCGGCCGCTTGTGTGAGCGAAATCGAATTGCGATGTGATTTCTATTGGGCGACGTGGCCCATACCGCCGCTCGCGAATGACGCCGGCCACACCTGAGGATAAAAGGCCCGCACGGCGGAGCCCCCGTGCGGGCCTTCCTGGAATCGGTCAATCTGGTTACCTCCGCCAGTCTAGACCGATCCAAGCTCGCTACCATGTAAGGCTCGCAAAGCTGGAAGTTTGCAAGCGGCTTGGGAGTTCAACGGTTTTCTGTGCTTGAAACCGAGAGAGTAGCTGAGGACGGGCGGCGATTTAGCCGGCCGCCTGACAATGCATGTCTAGGTTATGAGTCGTATGGGATGAAGGAGATGAATGGGCTCCCATGACAGGCGCAGATCGAACGGATAAGTGAGAAGAGAGCGCCCCAGCATCGCAAACGGGGCCTCCGTCTCGATGGTCGGTGTTTGCTTGACCGAGCACTTCGGCGGCGGCGTCTCGTTCGCGACCTACAGTCGATCGTCACCTGCCGTGTGCCTCGAAGCGCTTGGCCTTGTGGTTCCGCGTTCGGATGGGGCGTTTGGCCGAGCGCTCCGTGCTCTAACGGTGTCGCCGCGATGTTCTTGACCGTCGTCATGTGAATACTCCCTCAAGCTAGACACGCGCCTGTCACTTCGGTGGCGCGATACGCAATGCAAATCGCTTGCCGAAGGCAATGCGGTGCTTGAGCGGCGAATCCAAAAAGGGTGGCAGGGTGTCGCAACGCCCCACAAGCCCTCCGTCAGCAACTCTGCAGCGTACCCTGGGGTAACCGAGGCGAGACTGAGAAGCGTACGCATTGCGACATGCGAGGAGAGTTTGCACGGCCGCCTCTTGTCTGAGAGGGGTTATGACTTTTAGACTTAACCCTCAGACAAGAGGCGTTCCGATGGCTCTCAGCGTCCTCCGACGCTTGATCGAGGAGACGACCGTCCGCAATTCGCCACCGCCGACTCCGTGCCAATCAGGATGCCCAGGGTTCGGACGCTAAGACGTGCTCACCCAGAGCTTGTAACAACCGCGTTACGTGCACCCGCAGGAACGCCTTGCGCACCAGTCAACTACTAACCTTGGCAATTGATGGTTTCGGCGCACACATGGCAATCGTGGGGGCATGGCGCTGCGCATGTCATGCGTCGAGGAAATCGGAATGCAATTGATGTCTGTGCGCGCGAACGAGCCTGATGGACATGTCGACTGGTCGTCTGCAACGACAAGGGGTACTCCAAGCGCTATCTCTTCTTTCTCACGGAAAGCCATGATGGACGTTTGGTCGCGGCCGCCGGGCAGGTGCGCGACGCCCTGCTTTCCGATGACTGCAATCCCTCAAAGGAGAAGTCTTCTCGCGAGCGGGATGCTATGGAAGAGAAAAGGCCGAAGACGTATGGTGGAAGAGGCGGGGCGTTCCCGGTCGTCTCAGAATGCCAGGCTTCCAGGTCCGACCAACTTGGGCCGTTGGCGTCGAGCGTCTCGCTCGGCGGAGGGGGCCGATCGAGGACCGGAGATCTCTCGCGCCTTTGCGACGCTGCGGTTTGAGTCAGTTAGAGCCGGCTTGCCCGATGAGCGTGGCTGATTGCGCCATGATCCCTCCAGCTGATAAACCTTCTACCGCGATGCGGGTCGTGTTGCCCTTCGTGTTCCGGCACTGGCTGAAGCAGCCGGGGCATACCCTTGTCGTGGCCGGCGGACTGCTCGGTGCGACCATCGCCGATCTTTTCATGCCGGTGTTCTCGGGGCACCTGATCGATGGGCTGACGCGCGGCCCGTCAGATCCCGACGCGCGCCATGCGACATTGGTCGCATTCGGCGCCATCGTTGCGCTGGGCGCAGCGTCGATGGTGCTGCGGCTCGCAGGCCTGCAGGCGATCGTGCCGTTCACGCTCAGGACGATGTCCGATGTCGCGCAGGACGCCTTCATGCGCGTGCAGCGCTTCTCGACCGATTGGCACGCCAACTCCTTTGCGGGCTCGACGGTGCGCAAGATCACCCGCGGCATGTGGGCGCTCGACCTGTTGAACCATACCATCCTGACGGCGCTGGCGCCTTCAGTGCTGGTGCTGATCGGATCGACAATCCTGCTCGGTGTGTATTGGGCCTCGCTCAGCCTCGTGGTCGCGCTCGGTGCGGCTGCCTATGTCACGATGACGGTGCTGTTCTCGACGCGCTACATCGCGCCGGCCGCGCGCATCTCCAATGCTTGGGATACCAAGGTCGGAGGCGCGCTGGCGGATGCGGTAACCTGCAACGCGTTGGTAAAATCGTTCGGCGCCGAAATACGTGAGGAAGCGCGGCTCGCGCGCGTCATCAAGCGCTGGCGTGTGCGGGTACAACGGACCTGGCTGCGCCACAATTGCGCCGCCCTGTCGCAGCTGTTGCTGCTGTTGTGCCTGCGCGGCTCGGTGATCGGCGGCTCGGTGCTGCTGTGGATGGCGGGGAACGCCACGCCCGGCGACGTCACCTATGTGCTGACCAGCTACTACGTCATCCACGCCTATTTGCGTGACGTTGGCTTCCACATCAACAACCTCCAGCGCTCGGTCAACGACATGGACGAGTTGGTCGCCATCCACGACGAGCCGATCGGCATCGCCGATGCTGCTGGCGCGCGACCCATCGCGATCGAGGGCGGCGAGATCGTGTTCGACGATGTCACGTTCCACTATGGCGGCCATATCGCGCCGCTCTACGACGGGCTGTCGGTGACGATCCGCGCCGGCGAGCGGGTCGGTCTCGTCGGCCGCTCCGGCGCTGGCAAGACGACCTTCGTCAAGCTGGTGCAGCGGCTCTACGACGTCTCCGATGGTCGCGTTCTGATCGACGGCCAGGACATCGCGCTGGCCACGCAGCAATCGCTGCGCAGCCAGATCGCGATCGTGCAGCAGGATCCGATCCTGTTCCACCGCTCGCTTACCGAGAACATCGCCTATGGCCGGCCAGGGGCCAGCCGGGAGGCGATCGAGCAGGCGGCGCGGTTCGCAAACGCGCACGACTTCATCCTGCGGCTGCCGAGGGGCTACGACACGCTGGTTGGCGAGCGCGGCGTCAAGCTCTCGGGCGGCGAACGGCAGCGCGTGGCGCTGGCGCGTGCCTTCCTGGCGGACGCACCGGTGCTGATCCTGGACGAGGCGACCTCGAGCCTGGATTCGGAATCGGAGGCGCTGATCCAGCAGGCGATGGAGCGGCTGATGAAGGGGCGCACCTCGATCGTGATCGCACACCGCCTGTCGACGGTGCGCAGCCTCGATCGCATCCTGGTGTTTGATCACGGCGGTATCGTCGAGCAGGGCACACATGTTGCCCTGACCAAGCGGCCCGGCGGCATCTATCGCGGGCTGTTCGAGAGGCAGGTCACCGACTTCGGCCATATTTCGGCGGCAGGCTAGCCGTCGGCATCATTGCATTTGAGATCTCTCGGTCGTTTGAGACGAGATCGCTGGTTCGCTCAGCGGAACCTCAAACGCCGCGATGCTGTTGGGATTGTCTGTTCAAATTGAGCTTTGCGCAGCTCGCGCATTTCGCCAGAGAGACAGCTTTTGCGCTGGTTGTGAGCGTTAGTCCATCTGGCTGAGTTGCTGGGGATGTCCAGATCGCGGTTTGATGATGAAAGCTCGTCGCCGGAATGGGAAGCATGCGGGCATGGCGAAACTGCTGTCGATGGATCTTCGCGAACGGGTGCTTGTCTATATCTGGAGTGGTGTTTCAGGTCGGGAGGTGACGGAGCGTTTTGGCGTCAGCGCGGCGCGTGTAAGTCACTGGCAAACGCGCGAGCGGGAGCAAGGCGAAGTCCAGCCGCCAGAGCTCGGGGCGGTGATCGCTGGTCTCGCCGGATTGATGACACAGCCGAATTTCAAGGCAGCCCACTTGCATCAGGCAACCCATCACGCCGACCCTTCCCGGCGGTTGCCTTCCACAAACGTCATCCGCATCGGACTAGTAGGGCGAGCGGTCGAGATAGGCGTCGAATGCGCCAGCGACAGTGCGGAGCAAGAAGCGGTACTCCCGCCTCACGCGGATGAAGCCGCTTTCGATATCCACGACCCCGTCCTCGGCGAGCATCGCCAAGCGTTCAGCTGAATCGAGCAGGGGAACCGGATCAAAATCAAAGGCCGCACAGATTGCCGGAACATCAGCCTCCAGGTCGCACATCAGCCGCTCGATGATCGCGGCCCGGACGCGGTCTACGTCGCAGAGAGGATAGCCCTTTGACGTCGCCAGACGGCCAGCGCGGATGTGTTGCGTGTAGGAACCCGTTGCAACCTCGTTCAGGACATAGCCGTGGCCGACACGGCCGATGGCCGAGGCACCGAGGCCGATAACGGTTTGACACGTATCAGCCGAGTACCCCAACGAGTTACGTCGCAAGCGACCGGTCTTCTGCGCCAGCGCGAGTTCGTCGTCCGGCAAGGCGAAATGGTCCAGCCCGATTTGGCAGTACCCGGCAGCAACCAGCGTGTCGCCCACCGCCGCAGCCTGTTCGGCACGGGCAACCGTGTCCGGCAGCAGGGCCTCATCGATCAGACGCTGATTTTTCTTGTAGGAGGGAACATGCGCGTAACCGGACACAGCAAGGCGGTCGGGGCGCATCGCCACCACCGTCTCCGCGGTCCGGACGCAGGACTGCACTGTCTGATTTGGCAGACCATAGATGAGGTCGAAGTTGATGCGGGTTATTCCATTCCTGCGAAGATTTTCGACGGCACCCGCCGTCTCCGCTTCACTCTGGATCCGGTTGACGGCCTTTTGAACGACGGGATCGAAGCTCTGCACACCCAGGCTTGCGCGGTTGACGCCGGCCGCTCCGAGAGTTTCGGCCATTTCGACCGTGAAGGTGCGCGGGTCGATCTCGACGGCGACCGCAGCCCCTTCCCTGAAGGTGAAGCGGCGGCGCAGGACGTCCATCAGGGCCGGGAACTCGGATGGCGGGATGAGGGTCGGGGTTCCGCCGCCGAAATGCACATCGCTCACGGGCAGCGCAGGCGGCGCTTGCGCCGCGACCAGACGGGTTTCCTCATGCAGGACCGCCAGATAGTCGAGGATCGGCGCATCCCGGCCAGTGCTGGTCCTCGGAAAGCCGCAATACCAGCAGATCGACCGGCAAAATGGAACGTGGATATAGAGCGACACGGCGTCGTCGGTCGGCAGGCGCCTCAGCCATTCCTCACAATCCTTGGGGCCGACCGCTGCCGAGAACTCCGGCACTGTTGGATAGATGGTGTACCAAGGCAGGCGGGCATCGTAATGCCTTTTGAGGATTGAGGTCTGCAACGTTACTGTCCCATGCTGGCTCGGCCCGCCCGCTGCGGGGCGGGTTTGTCGATCTGTCCAAAAGGCAAAGTGACGCGCTCCAGGCGCCTGGTGCGGCGGCGCGTCACGCGTGTCCCGACATCTCAGGTTGAACGACCAGGCCGAACCGCTGCGCCGCACCTCGAAGGACCGCACTTAGCGCCGCGTTGGCGATTGCCCGGCCGCGGTCGTCGATACCGGTCCATTGCGCCAGTACGCCGCGCGGGTCGATCTCGAGCAGTTTGACGCCGGAAGGAACCTCGGTCCCGTCACGGATGATGCCGCGCAAGACGCCATCGCGCGGCGCCATGACGGGCGCGCCGGAAAGATGGCCGAGCACGAGATCCTTCTCGACATGCGTTCCAATTGCGACTGACGCTCGCCAGGTGCCATCAAGGCCGGAATAAACGAAACGTTCGGCGCCGAGATCACCGAGTCGGCTCGCAACTCCGTCAGCCGCATCCGTCCAGCCGTCTCGCTGGACCAGGCCGATTCTGCCGGGCCGGGTTTCGATCGCGACATCGCAATTCGAGCTCTTGGAGAAGCCTGGGCCCAGACCTATGGTCAGTCCCGCGAGCCGCCGCAGGTCGGGCCTGATCTGGCGCTTCTGCAGACGCGCGTCGATCAGCACATCAATGCGGCGGATCGGAAGGAGGTCGACAAGACCGAGACTGGAGACGATGACCCGTCTTCGTCGGCTGGCGTCCCCGCGGATCGCCCTGAGCACCTGCATGGCGTCGTCGAGGCGTTCACCCACAATATCTTCGACCTGTGCCGTCCCGGCGAACAGCGCGTCATGGAACGCCATCCTGCGCCGCATCACAGGCGGATCGGGATCGTGCGACAGCACCACGCAAGTTCCGCCGCGCGCAAGATGGACGGCGATCGCAGACGCAATCTCATTGGTGCCGAGGATAATCACGAACAGTCGATCCTGACGATCAGTTTCTAAAGACATTCAGACCTCAAATCGAAGTGTCCTCGCTTCTGCAAACGCTGCCGACAAAGCAGCTGCGCTGGATGATTGCGTCGAACACCTGAGCAAGAGCCGCGCCAATTGACAGATGCCTTGGTTCTCTTGCCGCGAACGATTGCAGGACCGTTCAGCATGAGTTCTGTCCCAAAGCAACGAACGGCTTGTTGAAGAATCGCGAACCTGTTTGGAAACCCACATCGCGCAGAAAGCCAGAGCATCCACGTCGGTTCTGGGTCCGAAAGCGTTCAGTGCGCTAGCCCCGTGGGTTTCATCTCGCGATCGTTGACGAGGACGACAGCCGCGGGCCATTGGTTGCCTTGTAGGGTGCCGGGGACTCTGTTCGTTGCACCGCAAGGGTGGGATCGCCGTCAATTTGAATTCCAGCGCAAGAAGTTCCTGGCCGCACCGGCATCTGTCCGATCGAGTCGCCGCGGATCGGCTCCGCGCGTCGAGCGGCCGCCGCGTTGATCGCGTCGCAACGCGAGCGGCTCGCGCTCATCACTCCGATGGAAATGGACCGCGACATCTGCTGACGGCGCGACCTGGAGGCCGCTTCGACGAGATCCAAAGTCAGCGCTCAGACCGGGCGATTCTGGTTGCGGTTTTTCACGGGCCCCATCCGCTTCAGCCCGTCTTCGTAAGGGATTTCCTCATAGGAGGCATCGAGAGCTGTGGCTGCGTCGAGCAGGTAGTCCAGCTTGCCGCCTGCATCGAATTTCTTGAAGTCGTTCTTATCGAGCCCGGCCAGGTCCATCATCTCTTTCCAGACCGTCGATTCATCGCACGGGAGGATGTGAAAGGTGATGTCGCCGACCTTGGTCCGGTATTTCGCCAACAGATCTATATTGTTGCAGAACATGAAGTAGCGCCCGTCGGGCCTCAGCGCGCCGTCCAGAACGCTGCTGACGTCGGTCAGATAGGCCAATGAATGCAGATAACCGGCCAGCACCGGGATTGTGCTTTCGCCCTCCTGCGCGACCGTCAGGACCTGCTCGATTGAATAATCCGGCGGCCGCTTCTCGTCCGCGAGCTGGGCCTGGAACTTCAACGCGATATCGCCACGAAAACCGAATCGGCCCGGCCTGGTCGTCTCGCCCTTGAGAACGGCATTGAGAAGTCGCCCCTCCTTGTCCAGCCCGCCGAGCGCGGTGTTCTCGATTGCAGTCATGAAAATCGTCCTCGATCTAAGCTCATCGCCGGCCCACGACCGGCGCAGCACGGAAATGCAAATTGCTTGCCGACCCATGCACCGCATTTCATCTGTGTAAACGCCTGAAGAAACTCGCAAGCGCGCTTAAATCCCGAAATCGCCGCGTCGGGAAGCCGACACGAGTCGCAAAGCCAACAGGCGAGAGTTGAAAAACGGAAGCCTTATCAGGCGCGCGTGCGCTGGCATGCGAATTGCCAACTTGCAGTCAGCCGAGCCACGCGAGGTGAAAGAGTGAGCATGATCAAATTGACAGATAACGCACTGAATGCGGTCAGGGGGGTGATTTCAACATCGGGAGCAAGCGGCTTGCGCATTACGGTTGAGTCCGGCGGCTGTGCCGGGTTCAAATACATCATGGGCTTGGCCAATGAGACGACGTCGGACGATAAGGTGATCGAGCGCGACGGGGTCAAGTTGTTCGTCGACAACGACAGCCACAAATATCTCGCCGGCACCACCATCGATTTCGTGTTGGCGCAGGAGGGCTCCGGATTCACTTTCGACAACCCGAACGCCAACGCGGGCTGCTCGTGCGGTAAATCCTTCAGCTGATGAACGAGGTCGCAAGCATGCTGGCCGAATCCAAGCAACTGAAGCAAACGACGGCCGCCGAGATGGACCGGGAGCAAGTGATTTGCGCCGTGCTCGAGGAGGTCCGCCCCAATCTGAAGCGCGACGGTGGTGACTGTCAGCTGGTTGCGATCGACGGGACCAAGATCATGGTCAAGCTGACGGGGGCCTGCGTGCTCTGCAAGCTGTCAGCTGCGACGCTGGAGGGCATTCAGGCGCGGCTGATCGAAAAGCTCGGCGAATTCGTTCGCCTGATCCCGGTTGCCGGCGCGCCGACGGCGCCATATTGAGCAGGGTTTCAGTGGCTATTTATCTCGACAACAATGCGACGACCCGAACGGATCCGTCGGTCGTGCAGGCCATGTTGCCGTTTTTCGCCGAGCGGTTCGGCAATGCCTCCTCAGCCCATGCCTTTGGCAGGCAGGTCGCGGGCGCCATGCGGCAGGCACGCCGCAGCGTGCAGGCGCTCGTAGGGGCTGCCCATGATGACGAGATCGTCTTTACTTCCGGCGGGACGGAATCCAACAATGCCGCCATTCTCTCAGCGCTGGCGACGCAGGAGGGCCGGGACGAGATCGTCACCACCTCGGTCGAGCATCAGGCGATCCTGGCGCTGGTCGAACAGGTGGCCCAAAGCGGGGCCAAGGTTCATCTGATCGCGGTGGATTCGCGCGGCCGGCTCGACCTTGAGGCGTTTCGATCGGCGCTTGGACCACGTACGGCGATTGCATCGGTGATGTGGGCCAACAACGAGACCGGCACCATCTTCCCGGTGGAACGTCTGGCTGGATGGGCGCGCGCCTCCGGCGCGCTGTTTCATACCGATGCCGTGCAGGCGGTCGGCAGGGTACCCATTGACCTGAAGGCCAGCGTTATCGACATGCTGTCGCTGTCCGGGCACAAGCTGCATGGACCCAAGGGGATCGGCGCGCTTTACTTACGCAAAGGCTCGACATTCAGGCCGCTGATCCGGGGCGGAGGACAAGAACGCCGGCGCCGCGGGGGAACCGAGAACATCCCCGGCATCGTCGGTCTCGGAAAAGCGGCAGAGCTTGCTGCAGAGCGGCTCGACCGAGCGCACGTTCGTGTTGCTGTGCTGCGCGATCGTCTGGAGCAGTCGATCTTACAGAACGGCCGCTGCACGGTTCTTGGCGACCACTGTAACCGGCTGCCGAATACAACCAATATCGCCTTCGAGGATCTCGAAGGCGAAGCGATCGTCCATCACCTCAATCGCGCCGGCATTGCCGCGTCGCTCGGGTCGGCCTGTAGCTCAGGCGCGATGGAGCCATCGCATGTACTACGCGCCATGCATGTGCCGGCGAGCAGCCTGCCCGGCGCGGTTCGCTTTTCGCTGTCCCATGAAACCACCGCTGAAGAAATCGATCAGGTCGTGCGTGCACTGTCCGACATCCTGGTTCGTCTGCGTGGCATGTCCCGAGAGCTCGCCCCGCTAGCAATCCGTAATTCCTGGAGTTGATCGCATGAAAGTCATGATCCGCCGCTCTCCCGAGGCGGGCCTGTCGATTTATGTGCCCAAGAAGGATCTTGAAGAGCGGATCGTCGAATCCGAGCACGAGACACTGTGGGGCGGTTGGATCAGATTAACGAATGGATGGGTGCTCGACCTGCCCGAGATGGCGAGCGATACGCCGCTGCCGATCACGGTCAATGCCAAAAGGATTGGCGGGGACGGCGATGAACGATGAGCGCAATGCCGCAAATCAACTGTCTCAAAGGGACGGATGCAGAGGCGCTGCTCGCCAACGTTGCGACCAGACTGCATGCCGGCAGCATTGTTCCCTATCTCGGGCCCGGGTTCGCCGAGTTGTCCAAGCCTGACGTGCCAGTGACACCTGATGCGCTGGCGATCTTCTTCGGCACCAAGGTCGCGCTGCCGCGCCGGGCCCGCGGCAATGCCTGGGCTGCAGCACAGCATATCGAGAGCGACAAGCATCGGTCTACCGTGACAGGGTTGATGGCTCAGGCGTTCGCCGCACCGGTCGAGCCGACAGCCTTGCATCGTCATCTTGCTGCGTTACGCTTACCGATGATCGTCGATAGCTGGTATGATGGCGCGATGCGCGCAGCACTTGGCAAGCGTGAGGGATGGGGCGAAGTGCAAGGGATTACCCGCGCTGGCATCGGCGAGGTTCGCTGGTACCGTTTCTATGATGCCGATGGCGTAGAGGTCGAGTCCCCGGCTGCCGGCGCCTGGACCACGGTCCTCTACAAGCCGCATGGCGGCGTGCTGCCGGCAAGAAACTTCCTGATCTCCGACGCCGACTATGTCGAGGTCCTGACCGAGATCGATATCCAGACGCCGATTCCGGAGATCGTCAAGCAGCGGCGGCTTGGGCGGAGCTTTCTTTTCATCGGCTGTCGGTTCGACGATCAACTGCTACGCATTTATGCGCGGCAGATCACGAAGCGCTCGGCAGACGTTCATTATGCCATTGTCGAGCCGGATGCGCTCTCGCGCAATGAGCTGCGGTTCCTGCTCGACCAGGGCTTGACCCCGCTGGCGATTGCGATCCCGCGCGCCGTGGAGATCTTGCTGGCCAATTAGAGGCGCTGGCAAAGCGAAGTCCGCCCACCTCGGTCCAGCCGCGGCAGCCATCCGATCACAGTGAAATGTGCCGGTGCCGCTGAGCGGGAGCGTCGACGGACAGGTGCCGTGATCGCTCCCCGGATCCCACCGTCTGTCGCATTTCCAACACGCCGCAGGCTCGCTGTCGGCTGCACAACAGCGCGGATCGCTCTGTCTAACTAATTGGCGGAGATGAGAAAATCCGTCGCCTGCCGCGATGGCATGTGAGTTGCTAACCCACGTTCAAAGGCTCGCTCAGGAGTGGCTCCGGGAAGCCTGTTTGGCTTGGAGAAAGAACTGGACATGGACGCAGTGGAGCGCGGCAGCAGCGCTAGAAATGCACGAGAAGGCGGCGGGACCATGCTGGCCGCCGAGCCCAAGAGCTGCGGCATCTCGGTCGGCGGCAGCAAAGCGCGCTGCGGGGCACACAGCGGCCAAGGCGATCTGCCGCCGGCGATCTGGGACAAGGTGAAGAAGCACCCCTGCTACAGTGTCGAGGCGCATCACCACTACGCGCGCATGCATGTTGCGGTTGCGCCAGCTTGCAACATGCAATGCAACTACTGCAATCGTAAATATGACTGCGCCAATGAATCGCGCCCGGGCGTGACCAGCGAGAAGCTCACGCCCGAGCAGGCGGCCAAAAAGGTGCTCGCGGTCGCCTCCCGCATTCCGCAGATGACTGTGCTTGGCATTGCCGGTCCCGGCGATCCCCTGGCCAATCCAGACAAGACCTTCAGAACTTTCGAGCTCGTAGCCAAAGCTGCGCCCGACATCAAACTGTGTCTATCGACCAACGGGCTCGCCTTGCCCGATCACGTCGATACCATCGCCCGATTGAACATCGAGCATGTCACCATCACAATCAATATGATCGATCCCGAGATCGGCGCCCGGATCTATCCGTGGATCTTCTATAATCACAAACGCTACAGCGGGCTCGAGGCAGCGAAAATCCTGACCAGGCGTCAGCTCAGTGGTCTCGAAATGCTCTCCGCGCGAGGCATTCTCTGCAAGGTCAATTCAGTCATGATCCCGGGCATCAACGAGCGGCACCTGGTTGAGGTCAACAAAGCCGTGAAGTCGCGTGGCGCTTTCCTGCACAACATCATGCCGCTGATCGCAGCCCCCGAGCACGGCACCATGTTCGGTCTCAAGGGCCAGCGCGCGCCGAGGACAAGCGAATTGAAGGCACTGCAGGACGCATGCGAAGGCGAGATGAACATGATGCGCCATTGCCGCCAATGCCGCGCCGACGCGGTCGGACTGCTCGGCGAGGATCGAAGCGCGGAGTTTACGAAGGAGAAGATTGTGACCATGACCGTCAACTATGACCCTGAGGCGCGCAAGGCCACCCAGGCTGGAATCGAGGCGGAACGCCGCGCCAGGATAATGCCAAGGCAGGAGGAAGTGCAGGAGCATGCAGGCGGGACAAGCGATATCAAAGTGCTGATCGCGGTCGCAACCAAGGGTGCTGGCCTGATCAATGAGCATTTTGGGCATGCCAACGAGTTCCAGGTGTATGAAGTATCGCAATCCGGCGCCAAATTCGTCGGTCACCGCCGCGTCGATCACTACTGCCAGGGCGGTCATGGCGCGCCGGATGACCTTGCGGCCATCATCCGCTCCATCAATGACTGCCATGCCGTGTTCGTCGCCAGGATCGGTGGTCGGCCGACAAGCGAACTCCACAAGGATGGCATCGAGCCGGTCGATAAATACGCGCACGAGTTCATCGAGACGTCCGCGATCGCATGGTTCAGCTCTTATCTTGAGAAGGTGAAGAGCGGCGAGATCCAGCATGTCGACCGGGGTGACGGAGCGATCCGGCAGGACCCGATGATGTCGGTGGCGTGAAGAGGACATCGGATGCCGTTCAAGATCATTTCTTCGCAATGCACAGGCTGCTCCGCTTGTGAGACCGAATGTCCCAACGTGGCAATCTTCGAGAAGGGCGGAACGTTCGTGATTGACCCGAAAAAATGTACCGAATGCATCGGTCACTTCGAGGAGCCGCAATGTGTTGCGGTCTGCCCGGTCGACAAGACCTGCGTCATCGACACCTCATTGCCGCGATACCAGCCGCCGGCCTGAACGAGCGTAAGCGTCATGGAGTTCACGTTGACGGTCGCTGCAGAGAACATCGCCCGCTTCATCCCGGCAATCGCGGCCACGGCGGCCAGCGAGCTCGCAGAATGCGGCCCGATCAAGTTCACGACGCAGTGATGCATGAGCAACATCGTCCGCGACAGTGACGTCATAGAGCTGGATGGACCGCCGGTCTTCAACCTTGGTGAAAAGGTGAAGGCCAATCGCACCGTTCGCAATGACGGGACCTACGCCGGCAAAGAGATCGGGGACATGCTGGCCAAGAAAGGCGAGGTCGGTTACGTCGTTTCCATCGGGACGTTCCTGCAGCAATTCTACGTCTACGGTGTCGAGTTTCTTGAAACCGGCAACCGCGTCGGAATGAAATGCAAGGAACTTGATTCGGTGGACGCGGACTCTGAGCTCGACAGTCGGCCATTGCGGGAAGGGCCCCCATCATGATCGCGCCCCTTCATTCGACATCCGAATGGCGCCCGCGGCTCAAATCCGTCGGCGATCTCATCAACGGCGGCTTGTTTCACGCCTGCGCGCCCTTGACGGCTCTTGTAGGCACTGGCCGCATCGGTGAGATCGTGCGCTTGAGAGCGAGCACGCAAGCGAACATAGGGACCTTAGTTTTGCCGGGCGGCCGGTCGGCTGTCCTGAAGCGCAAAGAACGCGGCTTTAAGGGGCTTTCGCAATGAATGCAGCGGTCATGAAAAGGGCAGTCATCGGCCTGAACGCTCACCCGAACGAGGTCGATCGCAAGCGGATCGAATGCGCATTGGGCTCCCGCAGACGCTATCGTTATGTCTCACCCAGTGTGAAGCCGGTTAAGGGGGGATATCTCATCGAGAGCCCTTGCTGCTCACGCGACATCGACAAGGATGGCGGCGTGATCGAGGTCGCGTTGATCCATCATGACGCCGTGTGCGGACTGTGGAAGATGTTTTGGAAAGACCATGCGCGAGGAATTTGGCAATTCCACAGCGTCCATCAGCGGCTGAGCGCAGCGACAGATGAGCTAAATGCCGATCTCGACCGAGTGTTCTGGCGGTAACGCTACTGTTTACACACACAAACGATAAAGTTGGTCATGGCACTGGACGAAAACGAACTGATCGAACTTGAACAACTGATCACGGCGGCAGAAGGGCGCGCGAGCCCCTTGACCGAGCTGCGGCGGCGTTTTCCCCATCTCGCCCTGGTGCGATGCGATGCGTCTGATGTCACCGAGCCGCCCTTTCGCAGCTTTCCTCATTATGACCTGCACTTGATCGACCGGTCCGAACACTGCGTCCAGATCACAGCCGATCCGCTGCTGGCGATTGGCATTGTTTTGGCGGCAAGGGACCCTTCGGGGTGACTGGGGTTGCATTCGCAGACGTTCACGGCCCTTTCGCGGGTGCGGTCATAGCGCATCACCGTTGCCGCCGTGACGAGTTCCGGGACGTGGAAAAGATCGCCGATGTTGGGGTGCGCTGCCGCTTTCGCACCGATGAGGATCGAATTCGCGGAAACGATGACTGGCGCGTCCATCAACATGGGCGCGCGCAGTTCTCTGCGAGGAACCTCTGGAACTTGATCGAAGGCAGCCGATCCGGGGGCGGCCATTTGGGTCAGCCGTTGATGTCTCGATCGCGATCTCCCCGTCGATTGTCGTGAAGAAGCCGCATGCGAGCGGCCTGAGTCAGGCTCTCGATGATCGATCAGCGCCCGCTCATGCGTCGTCGCGCTCGTGAGGACCCCCGCCAGCACAGTAGAATTCGAGCCAATCGACATCATCCCTGCGCGCTGGCACTCGGAAGCGTCTCGGTTTCGATGTCGTGATGCTGCGCGAACGGGAAGACCAACCGGTCATCACATCTTCATCAAGCGCGAGCACCTGTCTTTGGTCTGCAGCGCTCAAGTTTCGACGCTGGTCGGAGCATCATTTCTGAAAAGCGTACCGAGAGGCTCGACCGCAGTTGCATTTCAAACCATCCGCAGTTCCGTCTGGCGCACGAATGCGCCGCAATCAATCTTATGTTTCGTCAAAAATTGTGAGCGCTGTCAGATTACACACAGCCGCACAGCTGCTGTCAGGTTCGAAACATCCAGCGCGATGAGAAATCTCGCGAAGTTGTAGTGCATCATCAGAAGCTTAAACAGGCCGCCGGCGTTGGCACGGCAGTTGCTACTGCGATGCAGCAACACTGAGTAAGGGCTGAGTGCACGCCGACGCGCAAGACGAGCGATGCTCTCCTACCCTTGGACCCGTGTGCCCCGTTTCTCGAAAGAGAAACAAGCTCGCGTGCAAAACAGCACGCAATCTTTGGCAAATCGGTTGATGGAGAGAGCAACATGGCTTCACTGAGACAAATCGCGTTCTACGGCAAGGGTGGTATCGGAAAGTCGACCACGTCCCAGAACACCCTGGCGGCGCTGGCGGAGATGGGTCACAAGATCCTGATCGTGGGCTGCGATCCCAAAGCGGACTCCACTCGCCTTATTCTGCACGCCAAGGCGCAGGACACGATCCTGAGCCTGGCCGCCAATGCCGGCAGCGTCGAGGACCTCGAACTCGAGGACGTGATGAAGATCGGCTATAAGGACATCCGCTGCGTCGAGTCGGGTGGCCCGGAGCCCGGGGTCGGCTGCGCAGGCCGCGGCGTCATCACCTCGATCAACTTCCTGGAGGAGAACGGCGCCTATGAGGAGCGCGACTACGTTTCCTATGACGTGCTCGGCGACGTCGTCTGCGGCGGCTTTGCGATGCCGATCCGCGAGAACAAGGCGCAGGAAATCTACATCGTGATGTCCGGCGAGATGATGGCCATGTATGCCGCCAACAACATCTCCAAGGGCATTCTGAAATATGCGAGCTCCGGCGGCGTGCGGCTCGGTGGCCTCATCTGCAACGAGCGGCAGACCGACAAGGAGCTGGAGCTCGCGGAAGCGCTCGCCAAAAAGCTCGGCACTGAGCTGATTTATTTCGTGCCGCGCGACAACATCGTGCAGCATGCGGAGCTGCGGCGCATGACCGTGTTGGAATACGCGCCGGACTCCAAGCAGGCGGATCACTATCGCAACCTCGCGGGCAGGATCCACAACAATGGCGGCAAGGGCATCATCCCGACTCCGATCACCATGGACGAGCTCGAGGACATGCTGATGGAGCACGGCATCATGAAGGCCGTTGATGAGTCCATCGTCGGGAAAAGCGCTGCCGAACTTGCAGCATCGTAAAAGGACGCAGCGCGACAGCACCGGCCCTCCCAATCCAAAACGGAGGGCCGGCAGTCGGGCGAAAGGGTGGCTCCCAAGGGCCGACGCGGTGATGCCAACTTGACCAATGTGGAAAGGGTAGCGGACGCCCATGTTCGAAGAGCAGTTCTATCCCGTTATGGTTGTCGAGACGAATGATGGGAGCGTCCAGGGACGTGGCGCAATTGCCAGCTATCGCCTTCTGACCGGGATGCTCCCCGCAGATGCCGACACAAGCAATGACATCAGTTTCGACCGCCACGTGCTGGCGTCCATTCTGGCTGCCGGTGCGATGGATGGTGGTCTTTTGTCCGAGAAGGTCGGCCTGTCCAGCGATCAGTTGGCGGCGTTGCTCAAGCAACGCTTTCCATCGGTTCGGATCAAAGAGGAGGAGTTGCCGCGGGATTTCGAGCACGTCGACAACGACGAGGTCACAATGGTACGTGATCTCTTGCTGGCGCAACGATCGACGGAAGGGGACACCAGCCGTTGGCTGGCCGCGATGATCGCGCGCCGCGTCATGGAGCCGAATCATCTGTGGGCAGATCTCGGATTGCGCAATCGTGGTGAACTGTTGCGTCTCCTCAACCGCCATTTCGGGCCGCTCGCCAGGCGCAACGTCAACAACATGCGCTGGAAGCGCTTCTTTTATCGCAGGCTATGCGAGGACGAGGGGCTCATCTTGTGTACGACGCCGGTGTGCACAGAGTGCAAGGACTTCAACTACTGCTTTGGCGATGAAAGCGGTGAGAGCCGCATGGCCGAGCGCCGGCGTGACGTTCTGTTGGCGCCGGCCGCTCCGGTCGCGGGCGGCAACTGACCCGTATTCCCGCCTCCCGATAGGTAGTTCTTTGGCGCAACTGCCGCCCGACGGTCGCGCAGCTGGCCGACGAGGTGCAGGTGACGCGGCCAAATCTGGTGCAGCGGATTACGGCGCCAACCAGCGGGACGCTCTTCTGCTCAGGCCAGCTTGCGCCTACGCCGCAAGCCCTGTGGTCCGAAGGGAACTGTGCTTTGCCGGCGCTGACACAGAATGCGGCTGCGGCGATGTGTTCAGGAGAGGCTGCTAAACTCCCTCGTTGCGGGGCCGGTCGGCCGGCGTCCATAAGACCGTGGATCAGTCGCGCAAGCGGTCCTGTTGCGTTTGGTTGATGCCTGATCTCTCACGACCGTTTTCGACACCGATACCAGCCCGCATCCGTCACGTTGTTTACGGCGGCGTCGTCCTGGTCACTATAACCGAAGCAAATCTCCTGATGCGATGTGCTCGGGTTAGCGAACCGATGAACCCTGACGCGTCGGTCTGACAGTCGATCCGCGCCGTAACCCGAACTGATCAGGCAGAATGGTGAGAGCTCAACTGGCGCGTCTGTTTTGCGACACCGTCGTTCTGGTGACATCCGACTGCGGGCGAAAAATGATGGATCTTCAATAGTGTGGGATCCTGCGGGCGTGGCATGCGGTTTGCCAAAGCAGTCCTTGCCAAGCACAATCAGGAGGCTTCGTTGATTGACGCCAACGCCATCGCTGCCAAGCCGGCATGGTCCGATTCGCTGTGGAACCAGCGGACCGTGCTCAATGACACCACGCTGCGCGATGGCGAGCAGGCGCCTGGTGTTGCGTTCACCACAGCTGAAAAGGTGGCCATCGCGCATGCGCTGGCGCGGGCCGGCATCACGGAGATCGAGGCGGGGACCCCCGCCATGGGCGATGATGAGATCGCGGCCATCCGTGCCATTGTCGAGGAGGGGCTGCCGCTCACCCCTATTGCGTGGTGCCGCATGCGTGAGCCCGATGTCGACGCGGCGATCGAGGCCAAGGTGTCGATGGTCAATGTTTCGATCCCGGCTTCAGACGTACAGATCGCGGCCAAGCTGGGCGGGAATCGCGACCAGGCCTTGCAGCAGGTGAAGCGGGTAGTGGGCTACGCCCGCGAGCGAGGGCTCGATGTCGCCGTCGGAGGCGAGGACTCCTCCCGCGCCGATGTCGACTTTCTCATCAGTCTCATCGCGGCTGCGGAAGCCGCGGGCGCGCGCCGGTTTCGTGTCGCCGACACGCTCAGCGTCCTCGATCCCGACTCCGCCTATGCGCTGATCGCGCGCCTGCGCGCCAGTAGCGATCTCGAGCTCGAATTTCACGGCCATGACGATCTTGGGCTCGCGACCGCCAACACGCTCGCTGCCATCAGGGGCGGCGCGAGCCACGCTTCCGTCACTGTCATCGGGCTCGGCGAACGGGCCGGCAATGCGCCGCTCGAGGAAGTTGCGGTCGCACTCAAACAGCTCTACGGGCGTGACACCGGCATCGTGCTGCCGGAGCTCATAGAGGTCGCCGCACTCGTCGCGGCCGCGGCCACACGTGCGATTCCTCTCAACAAGGCGATCGTCGGGGAGCATGTGTTCACGCACGAATCCGGCATTCACGCCGATGGACTGTTGAAGGACGAACGCACCTATCAAGCGCTCGACCCGCACTTGCTGGGTCGCTCCAATCGGATCGTGATCGGTAAGCATTCCGGGCTTTCGGCCATCACCAAGCTGCTCGGGGAATTGCAACTCGCCGCCACCACCGAGCAGAGCAGACATATCCTGTTCCGGGTGCGAAAATACGCCATCGAGCACAAGCGGCTGGTCGCGCGCGAGACGGTGGCGGCGATCTGGCGCGATGTTTGCGAATGCTCGTCCGACCGCACGTGAGTGAGCTTTCGAGTTCTACTTGGCCGGCCACGAAATCGATCGGAACTCGACCGAAGCGCTCGCAGATCGCGTCGAAGTCCGAGGACATGGGCTGTGTGGCCATCTCCAACAGTACACACGTGAAACGGCCGCTTCTGCGAACTAACCAGGAGCTGCCGGATCTCGACCGAGACGGGTGAGCCAATCCAGGGAAAATTTCGATGAGCAATAAATTTCAGCAGACCGGCGTCCTCGACCGGCTCAACAAGGCCTCCTCGGCTGAGGAGATTTTTGCGCTGCTTGGCGTCGACTACGATCCCAAGATCGTCAATGTCGCGCGCCTGCATATCCTAAAGCGCATGGGACAACATCTCGCCAAGGAGCAATTCGCCGGTGTCGCGGAAGGGGAGGTCGTTGCGCGCTGCAAGGCGATGCTGGAGCAGGCCTATGCCGATTTCGTGGCGTCTTCGCCAATCGACCAGCGGGTCTTCAAAGTCTTGAAGGATGCGGTCGCGGAACCCAAAAAGCCAGCCGCCTTCGTGCCGCTCAATACGTTGAAATAGCGTTCTCTTGAATGCCGTCTGCCGCAGATAGCTGCGGCGCGCCTCTTCGTTCGGTCGAGTCTGTGGAGCGACGCGGGAGACGCCCTGTCGCGTTTCCGACGTATGTCGCGGCCCTGTTGTCCCCGTTGCCAAGAACCAAGTTAGCAACTGCGCCCAATACATTTCTTTGGTGCATGACCTCGCGGTGTTCTCAGTTGGTATGACACTTGCTGCTCTGCACCTAGGTCCGCGCAACAACGAATCGAGCTTGTCCTGGAGAAGCGCATGCATAGCGTCGTCCGCATCAAACAGGTCCCCGCCGCGCCAGCGAAAATCCGTGCGCGGTTCCTGTCAAACACGATCGTGCAGCGGGGTGTGCCGACCAACTGTCACGCACCCGCAACCGCGGAGATAGCCGTTAGTTCCGTGACCAGACGGCCGGCGAGACCGACGTGCACGCTATGGAACCGTATTCACCTGAGCCCTGACTGCGGAAGGTGCGCACCTTGGGTGCCGAAGCTGCGGTGCTGTTTACCGAATGCTCCTTTGTTGATGACGCGACGCTACCCACGACGTACGCGCGCACGACCGCGATCTCGAAGACCAGGGAGCTATCTGGTGGGACCGCTGTCGTATTCATTGGCAAGTCGGCCATTGACAGCGATCCGGCCCAGGTCGACCCCTGGATCGCAACGTAGTCCTGTTTATTGCAAGCTCAACCACCTCGCCAGAACCGTCGGTCTCGATCTCCGCGTCCGACGCTTCTGATGCGGAGCACCGAGGGTACCGTCCTCCGCGAAGAAGGCCCTTGCTGTGAACCGCGAGCAACCGGCGAACGCGCTCATCAGGACCATGTTCAACCGACAGTCGAAGCCAGAGCCCGTGTCGCGCAGGCGCGTGGATCGGAAGGAGAATGCAAAACCATGAGCAACGTCATCAAGGCTCCCACATCAGCCGCAGCGGGCCGCGCAGCAACCAAGAAGCAGTTGCCGGACCGATTCAAAGCCTACAAACATGTCTGGGTGTTCGTCGAGCAGGAGCGCGGGCAGGTCCATCCCGTCTCATGGGAGCTTATGGGGGCGGGCCGCAAGCTTGCCGACAGGCTGAAGGTTAAGCTTGCGGCTGTTGTCGTCGGCCCTGAGGGCGAGGCCACACGCAACGCCGCGCTCGAAGCTTTCTGTTACGGCGCCGATTTGACTTATCTCGTGGCCGACAATGTGCTCTCGGATTATCGTAACGAGTCCTACACCAAGGCGTTGTCCGATCTCGTTGAGATCTACAAGCCCGAGATCCTGCTGTTAGGGGCAACAACGCTCGGCCGCGATCTTGCCGGCTCCGTCGCCACGACTGTCCTCACAGGGCTCACCGCCGACTGCACCGACCTCGACGTTGACGCGGATGGATCGCTTGCAGCCACCCGTCCGACCTTTGGCGGCTCGCTGCTCTGCACGATCTACACGCTGAATTACCGGCCACAGATGGCAACCGTCCGCCCGCGCGTGATGGCGATGCCGGAGCGTGTCGCGCGCGATCCCGGCCGCATCATCGTCCATCCGCTCGGCCTGGTGGAAGACGATATCGTGACCAAGGTGCTGTCGTTCATCCCCGACCGTGATTCTGCCAAATCCAATCTCGCCTATGCCGACGTCGTGGTCGCCGGCGGGCTTGGGCTCGGTTCTCAAGAAAACTTTCAGCTTGTGCGCCAGCTCGCTGGCGTGCTCGGCGCCGAATATGGCTGTTCCCGTCCGCTCGTGCAAAAGGGATGGGTCACCTACGACCGACAGATCGGCCAGACGGGTAAGACGATCCGGCCAAAGCTCTATATCGCCGCGGGCGTTTCCGGCGCGATCCAGCATCGGGTTGGCGTCGAGGGCGCCGATCTGATCGTCGCCATCAATACCGACAAGAACGCGCCGATCTTCGACTTTGCCCACATCGCGATTGTCAGCGACGCCATGCATCTTTTACCGGCGCTGACGGACGCATTTCGGGCGCGGCTCTCGCCGCACTCGCGCGACCGGATAGCGAGCTAAAGGAGGTTATCATGATCGAGGAAAGATTCGATGCAATCGTTGTCGGCGCCGGTATGGCGGGCAACGCGGCGGCGTTGACCATGGCCAGGAAAGGCATGAAGGTGCTACAGCTCGAGCGCGGCGAGTATGCCGGATCAAAAAACGTTCAGGGCGCAATACTCTATGCCGACATGCTGGAAAAGCTGATCCCAGAGTTCCGGGAGGACGCACCGCTTGAGCGACATTTGGTCGAACAACGGTTCTGGATCATGGATGATCGCTCCCATGTCGGGCTGCA
Source organism: Bradyrhizobium sp. 23AC (assembly GCF_054863025.1). NCBI lineage: Bacteria > Pseudomonadati > Pseudomonadota > Alphaproteobacteria > Hyphomicrobiales > Nitrobacteraceae > Bradyrhizobium > Bradyrhizobium sp. 23AC. Next base: position 89,426 of record NZ_JAVAYN010000018.1, on the reverse strand, counting down.
TTACCGCTCAGAGGACTTCAATGAGGAGCGGGCTAACCGGTACACGATTATCCGGGCCCAGTTCGATCGATGGTTCTCCTCAAAAGTGCGCGAGGCAGGCGCGACCGTGCTGTGCGAGACCACCGTCACCGATCTTGCGCAGGATGCCTATGGCAGAGTCATCGGTGTTCGTACAGATCGGCAGGACGGCGAAATCCATGCAGATGTCGTGGTGCTGGCCGAGGGCGTGAACGGACTGCTTGGCACGCGGGCGCGCCTGCGCGAGCGCCCCAAGCCGAACAAGGTGGCCCTCGCGGTGAAGGAAATGCACTTTTTGCCGCGCGAGACCATCGAAGCGCGTTTCAATCTGAGCGGCGACGAAGGCGTTGTCATCGAAGCTGCGGGCACGATTTCCGGCGGCATGACGGGAATGGGCTTCATCTACGCCAATAAGGAGTGCATTTCGCTCGGCATCGGGTGTCTTGTCGCAGACTTCCAGCGCACTGGTCGGACGCCCTACGAGCTGCTCGACCACTTCAAGCGCCACCCGTCGGTCGCGCCTCTGATAGAGGGGTCTGAGGTCAAGGAATATTCCGCGCACCTCATCCCCGAGGGCGGCTACAAAGCCATCCCGCAGCTCTACGGAGACGGTTGGGTCGTGGTCGGTGACGCGGCGCAGCTCAACAACGCCATTCATCGCGAGGGGTCCAATCTTGCGATGACGTCCGGACGGATCGCGGCCGAAGCAATCTTCCAGATGAAATCGCGCCGGCTTGGCATGACCGCGGAAAATCTCGCGCTCTACAAGAGGATGCTGGATCGCTCCTTCGTCTTGAAGGACATGAAGAAGTACAAGGACATGCCGAGGCTGATGCATACCAACTCGCAAAACTTCTTCCTCACCTACCCCCAGCTCATCTCCAAGGCGATGCAGACCTACCTTCGGGTTGACGGTACGCCGAAGTCTGAGAAGCAGAAGTCGACGCTGAAATCCTTCGTTAATGCGCGGTCCTGGATAGGGCTGTTCGGCGATGCATTCCGCTTCGCCCGCGCTTGGCGCTAATTCGAAACGCGCACCCGAAACCAATGAGGCTGACTATGGTCGAGAGATCAGTGCGTGTCGAAGACAAGTTGTTTTGCAACCGCTACCTTGTGGACGCCGGACGGCCCCACATCAAGGTGCGCGCACACACCAAGCCCTCGCCGCAGCTCCTTGCGCTTTTGAAAGCCTGTCCAGCGCGTTGCTATGACCTCAATGACAAGGGCCAGGTCGAGGTCACCGTCGACGGCTGCATGGAGTGCGGCACCTGCCGCGTCATCGGCGAGCCCACGGGCGACATCGAATGGAGCTATCCGCGGGGCGGATATGGGGTGTTATTCAAATTCGGGTGAGCGGACTACGATTGCCTCCGCGCTATCGGTGAGGCGGAGAAGATCTCACGGCGGAGTCATTTCGCCGTACCTTAGGTGCGTGCAACAGGCCGAAAATCGACCGAGGCTCAAATATTCGGATGCAAGGGCACACTCGGCGAACTCAACTCGTGAATAATAGGCGTCCACCCCGAGCCTGCCCCGGGAGGGGCGAGGCGAAGGGTGCGGGGAGGGCGGATTACTCCGCCGCTTGTGGCGTGCAACGCCCTGCCGCCTCGATCGCAACCGCAACTGACTGCACGATCGCGGCAAAGCGCACGGCCGTTTGAATTGCATCCGAGCTGACGCCGGCCTGCCGCAGCGCCTTCTCATGGGCGTCCATGCAGGCACCGCACCCGTTGATCGCGCTGACTGCGAGTGCCCACAACTCAAAATCGGCTCTGTCCACGCGCGGATTTCCAAGCCAATTCATCCGCAGCCGAGCGGGCATTGTCTTGTATTCCGGGTTTGAGGCGAGATGAACGAAGCGGTAGTAGACGTTGTTCATCGCCATGACGGATGCTGCGGATTTCGCCGCCTCGACCGCCGCTGGCGTCATCACCACGCTTGCGGCGGTTTCCATTGCGGCCGTCACGATCGGATTGCGGGACGCGATCGCGCTCGCCAGCAACAGCCCGTATTTGCTTTGTGATGACAGTGTTTCGTCCGCCATCATCGACGCAAGGTTGAGCCTGACGTCCTTGGCGAAATCCGGAATCCGGTCTTTCAACTGATCGATCGACATATCCCCTCAAGCGACTTTCAGTGTCTCCCCGCCGACCTCGCGGTTGCAGGGGCAGAGCTCGTCAGTTTGCAGGGCGTCCAAGACGCGCAGCGTGTCCTTCGGGCTGCGGCCGACATTGGGATTCGTGGCATAGACATGCTGGATTGTATTCTCAGGATCGACAATGAAGGTCGTGCGATGGGCAACGCCATCGGCCGAGCGGCCGCCAAGACCGTCGACGAGCGCGCCGTCCGTGTCGGCAAACTGCCAAATCGGCAGATGGTGCAGGTCCTTGTGCTCGCGCCGCCAGGCAAGCTTGCAGAACTCGTTGTCAGTCGAGCCGCCTAGCACGACCGCATCGCGGTCTGCGAAATCCTTGGCCAGGCGGGCGAATTCGGCGATCTCGGTCGGGCAGACAAAGGTGAAATCCTTAGGGTAGAAGAAGATGATTTTCCATTTCCCAGGAAAGCTCTTTTCGGTCAGCGCCTCGAAGGCGCTCTGTCCCTTCTCTTCGTGCAAGTGAAAGCCGGGCTTTACCCCGATGATTTGGAACGACGGCAACTTACTTCCAATTCCAAGCATTTTGTCCCCACTCGTGTGCTTAGGGCGAACCCAGTGAACTGCATCAGCGAAGCAAGCGATGTGCCATGAGATCGTTCGGCTTAACTGTCGCGACTACAACATTCCCTTCGTGCTTATGACGGGTTCAAGCCATGCTGTGACATCAAAGACTGTGCCTCCCGAATTCAAACTGTCCTGGACCGGGAGATCCGAAGAACGAAGATCTATCGCGAGCTCCGTCGACAGAACGCGACCAACAGGACAGGCGCCCGGCCCCGATCCGTGAGCAGGCCCGCGAAGATGTCCACGGCGAGAAACAGAATGAGGCTAGAGGCAAGGCCCTGAGCTTGTCGGCAGCAAGCACTACGGCTCGAGTTGCAGCCCAGGGCAGGGAGTTGTGACCGCCAATAATCCGCGGCGCGGTCGAGGTCTCTCGACGCTGGGCACCTGCGGTTTTTGGCTGCAACGACATCCTCAAGTTGCGCGGTTGAATGAAGCGGTGCCATCTTCGTCTGCTTGGCCTGCAAATCACCACCAAGCGATTTTTCAATGAGCCTTTCCTCCGGACTGTCTGGGCGGAAACCTGAGCATACCGGAGGATGATTCCGTTCCTGTGGGAACATGGAAGTGCTACCGACTAAGCTCAGGCCAATAGGCATACCGTTTGCTATTGACGATGAGCGATACGCGTCGAGTCCACTGGGATGAGGGCGCATTGTATCTCATTCATCATTCTCGCTGGGCAATGCACTTAGCCTGGATCCGATGAGCCTGCCCATATCCCAGCCCAAACCCAATGCCGCGCAGTGAGCAGCATAGGAATCAGGAGACCAGATGATCAAGGCCAGGATGGAAAGAGTCCGCGAACTAATTCGGTCACTTGAATCGGTCCAAGTGCGAAGTCAGTCTCTCGACAAAGAACAGAGTAAGCTCGAAGGCAGGTCGTCCTCCTTGACCGAGACCGGGGTTGGTAAGAACAATGCAGCGCATTCCCGGCGCGAAGCTAGCGGCGACATCCAGAGTGCCATCGATCACATGAGGGTCGCTGTCGGTGATGACGGCCATGTCGGAACCTAAGGCAGCACCAAGCCGCCCAATCATTGCCGCGCTGTCAGGCTCACGCCGATACGCTTCTCATGAAACACTGGTGAGCAGCCTTGGCTAGAATGGCGCGCTCCGGCGCCCAGCGCGGCTGGTTGACGCTATGGGCGACAGGCGCTCGATCTGCCGCCAGGTTGTTTGCCCGTACAGTGCACACTGCCAGAGAACAGCAGAGAAAGACGTATTGACCCACCTGTTGACGGCGGTTCCTTTTGAGGCGCGACAAGTTCTTCAGGAGAAAGCGATCGAAGAAAGCCCGTTTGATGTGGGTAAATCACTCTTTATAGCCGCGCGATAGTCCGCGAGTTCCACCGCGAACGAACGGCAGCGCACGTGCGGTACTAGGCCGATCGAAGCCGAGATCACATTGGCTATCGTTCGGCTATCAACGATGTGGCCGACCCGCAACTCACCATGTTCGGAGTCGTAACAAAGACTTGGCCGCAAGGGAGTATAACCTGCCGCTGCGGGCGGCTGACAACGCTCGATGGACACTGGCGCTGGCGCCGGCTGTTGTGAAGCACTGTAGGGAAAGGGAGGTTACCGGAAGCCCTGTGGCGCCAACGACTATGGGGTTACTCTTCTCGTCGCCGTGCTCACCGCCGTACCTTTAAGCGGAATGACTTGCTGATTAGCCGCCAGAATCCCGAGGGGTCCGCCAGCTGACCGTTTTTCTTGAGAACGGTCCAGATCTTGCGGATCCGTGAATTGCCGAACTCGTCATTGTGTCTTCCAGAACCCCAGGGTGACCTGAAGCAATCTAGGCGAAACGTAAATATATATATGAGTTGTGAGCCCCTCGCATTCCCGGTTCGACGATGAAGTCCACGGATTGAGGTGCGTGCGTGACCAGTCTGATATCTTCGCGGCTCATGATCTGCAGGCGCAGCAGCGAGTCGATCAGATCGGCCAGTGCCGTACCCGCAATGCGCATTAGGCGGGCGACGGCACCCCAGTGCGTCGATAATCGCCGTGGCGGTGTTCAGTAGCTCGGAGCAACTACATGCTGTCCTCAATCGGGGGCGGCTTTTATTGAAGAATGGCCTCGTCCACACAGAAGACGGCTTGGCCCGCCTTTCCTCCGATCTGGTTGTCGGGGCGCGCCAGTGGAAATCACTAGTCTGGCTCAAAGCTTGCAATAGGTGAGACGAAGCAGGAGACATGGTAGGGGCGCTTGGCGCTCAGTCCCGCCGGTCACGGCGTCGGCCGTCTGCCGTTCATGCAAGTTCGAGTCTGAGTACTGTTGGAGATTGTGAAAGTGGCGATCGGCTTTGTGAAGTGGTTCAATCCTGAAAAGGGGTACGGATTTATCAGGCCTGAGGACGGCAGCGCTGACGTCTTCGTTCATATATCGGCGGTCGAAAAAGCGGGGTATAAAACTTTGGCTGAGGGCTCGCGCGTGAACTACGAACTCGTCCCCGGCCGCTCCGGCAAGATGTCGGCTGAAAACCTTAGTGTTGGCTGAAGCCGACCTCTGTCGTGGTTAGGCCGGCGGATCGGGAGGAGGCCTGTGTGCCACCCGTTCAGTTCAACTGACGTGTACGTCTGCCCCCTACGACCATCTGACGCTGCTCGATGACCCATCCTCCTTCATGAAATTCCCGGAGCCTCAGCCCGTCCATTACGAGGTGATCGGCGAGATGTTCAATCTCAGCAATGTCATGACTGATGTAGATCATCGGCACGGCGAGCTTATCATTCAAGCGTTTAAGACATGGCAAAATCTCACGCTTGGCGCGATCCAAGGTTGCAAGTGGTTCGTCCATCAGAAGAACTCTTGGCTGAGACAATGGGGCGCGGCCGATGGCGACGCGCTGCCGCTCGCCGGCGGAGAGGTGCGCTGGCGGAGCGCAATCGTGATATCGGCCAATTCTCCTCGCCGACGCGCAACAATCGCGCCGGTCAATTCTGCGCTGATCTATCCGGCCATGCGCTTCGTACCTGCGCCCCCCGGATTGGCACAAATATTGAGCTCGATTTCATGCGACATCTCGACGATGAATTCTGGATGATGGCCATTCTCGCACAGCGCGTACTTGAATGCTTGGGCGCGGTTCACGAACAGGCCGCCAAAAATGCCGTTCTGTTCGCAGGCAACCCAGTGACCGCGACGATTCCTGCCAATCAATACAGTTGGTGCTGTGGGGCTGCACGAAGAAGGTTCGACGAGCTTCATGACCACGATCCTTCGCTAAGCTCGAATGGGGGCGCCTCAGTCGACCTCTGCCAATCCATACCGCTCAAAGGTCGTTGGCGCAGGATCGTTGGGTCACACAGGCGCTCGAACATCTGCCTCTCGCAGTCCGCTTGGCCTTTACCGTTTGCAAGCGATCACGACCAGGATAGTTAGAGCGAATTCCATTAGCGGCTCCGAAATGAAGGCGCCGTATTGGCAGCGGCTCCTCCTTTCACCCTTCAGCAATCGGCGTGCCACTCGCGGAATCTGTCGCGTCTCGCCTGACGAAGAAAATTCGCGCGTTTGACACCGTCTCGGTAAACGCACCGACAAGGTCAACGATTGCACGAAGTCCGAGAGCAATGGAATGTGCGTCTCGCGTCAAGCATATAGGACTACTGGAGTACGAGGACACCCAGGGTTGCTGCTCGACAACGCACACTCTCGTAAGGGAAATGAATGCTCATCGCTGGCCATGCCGTGGCTGATAACGCCCGATGTGAGCTGGATGGCCGGTCGGGAGCGCGCAGACCGGCTTGGCACCGAAGGGCGTGCGCTCGTCTGTCTGAAGCCAAACGGACTTTTGTCCAGAATCTACGAGGCTGTTTGGAGCACGACATTGCGCTCTCGAAAAACGCGGAGGTCTCGCCCCGACGTGCTAAGAGAGATCCTGCTCCAACCTCGCTGGAGAAAGCCAGAAGGACCCCATGCCAGTCAAAAGTCCGCTTCCCATTGTCTTCAGCCAAGCGAATCAACGTATCGTTTTCCTGCAAACTTTGTTGCGAGCACTGCTACGTTCCCGAGGAATATCGAGATCAATCCAACGCGGCTCTTGAAGCCATCACAACGATCTGTCGCGGAGATGACAAATATCGTCGACCTTTCGTCGACATGTATTCTCCCTGAGAAAGGTGTAATTGACAGGAGGCGAGCCGCCTCTGCGCTCCCCAGTCGTGATGACCCGCGCGAACAAGCGGGCTTTCACGTCCAATTGAACACAGGGGACTCGGTCAGTTGCCAATTCCCGATGTGGTCTCAATCTTTGACAGTCTCGAGAAACTGGCGCTCCAATTCAGCTTTTTGACGGTGCAAGGACACCGTGGACCGCATCCGGGCAAAGCAGGTGTTTATGAATCCCCACTAGAAACGGAGGCGGTCGGTTGCGGGGTCCTGGTGCAGGCCAAGATGACCGCCAACCGGCGCAACATCGATGAGGCGTTTGATGCCTATCGGCTACTGTCGCTGATTGGCGTCGACTCCTTCGGAGTCAAGCCGATGTTCGCCTCAGGTGTACTCCTCGGCAATGGGGACGTGTTCTTGGGTTCATCTGAGGAGATTAGAGAACGGCAGAGAGTGCTGATCGGGCTCCGCAGCCGAGATCAGCACGCCCCGACCTGTCACCGCTGATTTCGTGGATATGTTTGCAGTGGCGGCCAAATTTCAAATGCTGAATGCGACCTGATTTGGTGGGCCACTTCTTCGGGAGTGGTGCATTTTTGGTCCTCCGTTAGATCGGGGCATTGTGAGATCATGGCAAAGGGAATCGAGGCATTCTCTCTGAGGAAATCGGTCGCCATCCGCGACGCATTCGTAGTATCGGAACGACTTCGCATGTTTTTCAATAGCCTTATCGCCTCCCTCCACCGGCAGTACTATGGCTGAAAAAAGCTGGAGTGCACCAACTGACTGGCTAGAGCGCCGCCGATCCTTTCTCTCGGAAATCTCCCTCTCGGCGGCGGCGCCTTCGCGCTGCCCGTGCTTACTTGCTGCGCAACTCGTGGTCCGCAGCACGATCGGGCGCGTCTTCCTTCCAGCGTACGGATCCAAACGGGCGCTCGAGCATGCGCCGGACACGCACAGGCTCCGGTCCAATGTGGAAGGCCGATGCTTGCCGATCCAGCGCGCGCTCCAATTGCGTCGCGCGGTTGCGCTGGCGCAAATAGTCGAGCCACGTTGGACAGTGATAACGCTCTGTCCACAGTTTCGGGTCCGCAATGTCCCGGGCAATCGACCAACCATAGGCTCCGTTCCGCTGGCGGAAGAGTTGCACGTCCTGCATCAAATTATGGAATGCGCGTGCGTTCTCCTGGGCGACTCGATATTCGATCTCTACGACAAGCGGACCGCTGCGTCCGGTGAGTGCCAGTTGCACTTCGGGATCCTCAAGCATCTCAGGTTCTTCGCCCCGCCCGCTGATGCGTGGCATGGGCAGCCAAAACCCGAGCAGCGGGGAGGCAATCAGCAAGACGGCGGCCAATAGGAGCGCAACATTTACTCCGGCGACGTCAGTCACATGGCCCCAGGCCCAGCTTCCGACAGCGATCCCGCCGGAACTGGCCGCCTGGTAGGCCGCAAGCGCTCGCCCCGTCACCCAGCGTGGCGCCGACAGTTGCACACCAATGCTGAAAAGTACCCACGCCATCATCCATACCGCCCCAGCCAGGACCAGCGCGACGGCGGTCAGAAGTGGCTCGCGACTCATCGCTACCGCCACAAGAGCACCGCCCATCGAAAGGGCGCAGGCCCGAATCGCAGCCTCCCCCGTCATGCGCTTGCGTACCTCTGTGATGTTGAGCGCGCCTATCACCGCGCCCAGACCAAAGGCGCTGAGAATGATGCCGTAGGTTTCGGCGCCTCCGTGCAGGAGATCGCGGGCGACTAGCGGCATCAGCGCAATGATTGCGCCCCCGAACACGCCCATGGCCATGGCGCGAGCCAACACAATCCTAATCGATGGCGCATTCATGATGTAGCGAACGCCCGAAACAATAGCGCGATGGAGGCTTTCGGGCGGCAAACGCGATGGCTCAGCGGCGCGCTTCCACGAAAACAGAGCGAGCATCAATGGCAGATACAACAGAGCGTTAATTGCGAACGCAGCCACTACGCCAGCGGCTGCGACGACGATCCCACCGAGCGCCGGCCCTACGCTTCGCGCGAGGTTGTAGCTGATGCCGTTTAACGCTACCGCCGCGGGCAGAGCTTCAGAGGGCACTTGCTCGCTCACGGAGGACTGCCAGGCGGGGTCCAATAGCGCCACACCGCTACCCACCAGAAAGCACAGTACCAGCAAGAGATTTGGTGTAACCAGATCGAGCCAGGCGAGCGTTGTCAACGCGGTCGCGCCTGTCAACGAGATACCAAGCGAAAACAGGATAATCCTGCGCCGGTCGTACATGTCGGCAATCGCTCCGGCCGGCATCGAGATCAGCATAACCGGCAGCATCAGCGCGGTCTGCACAAGTGCCACCATGTCCGCCGACGATGTCATCTGCGTCATCGCCCAAGCTGCACCGACTCCGCGGATCAAGGCGCCAAGATTGGACAGCAAGCTTGCCAGCCAGATACGACGGAAGGTGGCATGTCGGAATGGCGCGGTGATACCGTCAGCGTTGAACGTCTGCGGCTTGGGCATGTCCGTCATATCGTTTTTGCCTTACCTCCCAAGTGTCCAGGCCAAGATGAATCGCCATCTTCTGGCGTTGGCAGCCTGTGGAGTTCGAACGCGTCTGCCCCGCGCACAGTCCAGATCGTCGATGCTGGTATTTCGTAATGTGCCCGGAAATTGGCTATTCCTAGCTCGTGCGCGAACCGCCGCTTCTCGGACCAGCGACCAACGAGCGGCGATGCGCCGCGCCTCACTAACTTGATAAAGGTAAATGCGTTGCCCAGTCGATCGGACGCGAGGGCTCGAATTAAATGAATAGAATTCGCCGCTGTGAAATCTGACATAACTCGCTCAGTGGCGATAATTCAGCGACTAAAACCGGTCACGTACTGCGTCAACATTGAATGATAATCAGACGAGGTGGAATTCATCAGCCAACCCTCAGGTGAACCTCTTGAGACCGGCGTTACCGCACATCGGCTCGTCTCGTCAGAAAGGAACATTCGCACGATCGAGCAATAGAATGTTCGTTGTCGCAACGCTCTTTCGACGAATGCTCGGATAGACGTCGTTTAACGCCTCAAGTATGGACAGCACCGCAGAGTAACGAGATGAAGCGCCGATTTTGCGCGTTATCTGCGAGTGAGCGATGAAAAACCGCGCGAACGCAGATTTGGAGAGTGAGCACGGGATCACTGTTCGGCCGGCGCCTCTCCTTGGGACCACAAAGGCGATCTCCAACCGTTCCATCGGTCATCCTCTTGACCTCAGGAGGTCGGCATCTGGATTGGAGTGGAGCGCCCGATATCGTATCCGGAAACGTGTCCCTGTGTTCGGCCGTGCCGTGGTGGAACCGAGCGGAGCGGCCCACGAATAAGGGATCGAGTGTCATAGCCCAGGCCGTACCAACACTTGGGACCAATATTCCAGGGTTGGACAATATGCCTACCAGCCACATGCGCTAGAACGTGGAATAGGGCAGCGGCGATTGTCGATGCTGAGTTCTCCGACCTGGACGGCTTGGTCATATCGATCCCGCATTGCCTGCGACGATCGAATCGTCGTTCAGCCCGACGGTTATCGAAGCTTGATCTCTGGCGATTTGGAAGGTGCAGCCAGCCCGTTCCGTCTAGTGCATTTTAGATGCGAGGCCCTAACCCTCGAGGAGGCGAGTTGCGCTTCGCCAGCGGAACATGTTAGCCGCACAAGGTTAGCGGCCTTGTCTGCGGTCTAAAGCCGAAGGACTAACGCAGGCACACTTTACGCTCGGATGACGTGCAATAGATCGACCATCTAAGCGGACTTCATTGCCGTCAGGTGCGATATGTCCCACTCAGCCAGAGACTCGGTGCGATACTGCTGCCCAGCCGGGAGTACGGCGTGACTCTGTCGTATCGTCGAGCAGTCCGCAAAGCGGCTCGGTGATTTAACTGTTTCTTGGAGCTCCAAACAACGTCATGAAAGAGAACTGGAGTGAGAATGCGGATCTGTCGATGCGAGTGAACTAAGAAAATGAGCGCAAATGCGGATGATCGCGTCGAGAGGTGGCAGAGCCTGTCCTGTCACTCCTCGTCGGGAATTTCGACTGGAATCGCAAAACCCGACTTGACGCGGTCTATCACCACCATTGTCTTGAACCCCTTGATATCCGAGTTCTCATAGAAGAAGCGGCGGGTGAACTGCTCGTAGTCTTCCATCGTGCGCGCAGTGACGTATAGGACAAAGTCCGCGTCGCCTGTAATGTAGAAACCATTGACGACTTCAGCTGAACCTTTGATGGCCTTTTTGAACTTGTCGATGATGTCCGAACGCTCGCGTTCCAGAGTCACCATGACCAGCATCTGTATGGGCCTTCCCACCGCTTTCGCCGAAACGATCGATACATCGGCCTCGATGATGCCTTCCGAACGAAGTCTCTTCAGTCGTCGTTGACACGCTGTTGCAGAAAGGCCGGCCATTTCGCCGATCACCTCGGAAGTCAGGCGATTGTTCTTTTGGACGATCTCAAGGATGCGGGCGTCCGTTCGGTCGTATTGCATATCGCGGCTCCGGATGAATTTCGTCATAGAATGCCGCGGTGGTGCAGGAAACACAACGAGCCGCGGCAAAATGCGACGCAAATCGGTTGGCAACATTAGTATCCTGAATGCTTGGTGGATTTCAACAAGCGACCGCGCGGGACTTTCAAATGCCCTTTCAAACTGCCCGAACCAAAAGTCCGGATATGGTCGGGATCGCTGCAACACACCTTCGGGCGCTGCGCCGTCGTGATTTTATTGCCGGGGCCGCGTTCATCGATGGTCGCTGGATTGCGAGTAGCCAAAGAGACGTAGTGGTGGATCCGGCTACGGGGGAAGAAATTGCGGACGTGGCTCGCTGCAGTGCCGCGAACGTGACGCTCGCAATAGAGGCGGCTGAGCGAGCCTTTCCCGCTTGGCGAGGCTTATTGCCGACAAGGCGCGGAGCTATTCTCAGGGGGTGGGCATCATTGATGCGCGACCATTCCGAAGACCTTGCCATCTTGGTGACGAGCGAACAGGGCAAGCCGCTGGCAGAAGCGCGGTACGAGATTGAATACGGTGCCGCTTTTGTCGAGTGGTTCGCCGCGGAAGGGGAGCGAGCATACGGAGAGACGATTCCCAGCCATAAGGTTGATAGTTTACTTCAGGTGCGGATGCAGCCAATCGGCGTCGCGGCAGCCGTAACTCCATGGAATTTCCCCATCGCAATGATCACACGAAAGGCAGGAGCGGCTCTTGCGGCAGGCTGCCCGATCATTGTGAAGCCGGCGCCGGAGACGCCGCTCTCTGCTCTTGCTCTGGCCAGGTTGGCTGAGGAGGCCGGCGTTCCCGCCGGCGTGTTTCAGACACTCGTGGGTGACCCCATCGACCTATCAGCGCCCCTGTTGCGCGACACCAGAATACGAGCTCTCTCGTTCACGGGATCGACCCAGGTTGGCCGCCTGCTTCTGGGGGGCTCGGCCCAGACCGTAAAGAAGGTCTCGCTCGAACTGGGAGGACATGCTCCCTTCCTGATCTTTGATGACGTCGACCTTGATAAGGCTGTCAAAGGCGTGATGGCCGCAAAGTTTGCTACCTCGGGTCAGGATTGTCTCGCAGCGAATCGCATTTACGTACAAAGGGGTATCCACGATACTTTCGTTGAAGCGTTTAGCGCAGCAATGGCTAAGCTCAAGGTCGGCCACGGCTTGAATCCTGCTACGGATATCGGGCCAATGACGAAACTATCCGTGGCCGACAAGTGCAGAGCGCAAATCGTCGACGCGGTCGAAAGGGGTGCGCGAGTCATCACCGCGAAGAAAGATGAAAGCCTGGGCGCGAACTTCGTTATTCCGACTCTGCTCAGTCAAGTCACCGACGACATGCTCATCGCGCATGAAGAAACATTTGGGCCTGTAGCTGCGGTACTTCCATTCGACTCTGAAGAAGAGGTCGTCACTCGAGCCAACTCGAGCGAAATGGGGTTGGCCGGGTACGTGTACACGGACAACCTACGTCGAGCGCTCCGGCTTTCTGAGAGAATCGAGTGTGGCATGCTCGGTATCAATACCGCCTCCTTTACGGGGCCGCCTATTCCGTTCGGTGGATGGAAGCAATCAGGACTGGGACGCGAAGGCTCTCGGCACGGTTTATCGGAATACATGGAACTGAAGTACGTGTGCTTCGGCGACTTGGCGGCTTAGGAGAAAATGAATGACTGATATAAAGACTATCGCTGAACAAGATCGCTTGACCGTTCTCCATCCTTTCACCCAACTCAAGGACTTCGCAACCGGTAAGATTGGCGATCCTACAATCGTCACTGGAGGAAAAGGCATCCGCATCGAAGATGCGCAGGGGCACAGCTATATCGATGGCTTTGCGGGACTCTACTGCGTAAACATCGGATACGGCCGGACCGAAGTGGCTGAAGCCATTGCACGGCAGGCTTACCAATTGGCCTACTACCACACATATGCGGCGCATACGACCGAGGAGCTCGCCACTTTGTCGCACCGTCTTGTGCGGATGGCCCCCGGTAAGCCAAGCAAGGTATTCTACGGACTGTCCGGATCGGATGCGAACGAAACGCAGGCGAAGCTTGTCTGGTACTACAACAATCTTCGTGGCCAACCAAAGAAGAAAAAGATCATCTCACGCGAGCGGGGCTATCACGGTTGCTCGGTCATTTCCGGCTCAATGACTGGCATGTCGTTTTACCACGATCATATGGATCTTCCCTTTCCTGGTATTCTGCACACAGGCGCGCCCCACCACTACTGGGGAGCCGAGCCGGGCGAGACGGAAGAGTCGTTTTCTCGTCGGCGGGCGGCGGAGCTTGAAGAGCTAATCGTTAAGGAGGGGCCAGAAACGATCGGGGCGTTTATTGCCGAGCCAGTGCTTGGTACAGGCGGGATCACGCCCCCGCCTGTCGGCTACTGGCGCGAAATTCAGGCCGTGCTGAGGCGCTATGACGTTCTTCTGATCGCAGATGAGGTCATTTGCGGATTCGGTCGAACCGGCGCTGATTTCGGCAGCACGCTTTACGAGATGGAGCCGGATCTGGTCACGGTCGCGAAAGGCCTAACATCCGGCTACGTTCCGCTCTCGGCTGCCATTGTTGGCGAGAAGGTATATGCCGTGATGGAGGAGGCGGCGGATCGGGTGGGAGCATTTTCTCATGGCTACACTTATTCCGGCCATCCGATCGCGGCAGCTGCTGCCAATGCGGTCCTCGATATTGTCGAGCGGGAGCGTCTCAGCGACCGCGCCAAGACTGTCGGCGCGCATTTCCAAAAGCGGCTCAAGGAAAAATTTGCACAGCTGGAGATTGTCGGCGAAGTCCGAGGTGTGGGCTTGCTCGGCGCGATCGAGTTTGTCGCCGATCGTCAGACGAAGCGCCGATTTGATCCAGAACTCAAGGTGGGAGCGCGGATTTCTAAGGCCGCTCGCGATCGGGGGCTCATTGCACGAGCTATGCCGCACGGAGACATCCTTGGATTTGCTCCTCCACTTGTCGTATCCGAAGCTGAAATCGATGAGATTGTTGATCTGGCTTACAAGGCTACCAAGCAAGTGATGGATGAGCTCGCAAAGTAAGCCGGCGCGCAACTAGAAAACGTGCTCCTATGTGGCGCCCCGAAGGTCTGTTTGCTCTTAGACAGGCCGGTCGGTCCCGCGCCCACATAGCGATGCGCGATAGACGGTCATATTGCCTTGGCGTGGGAACTCACGCGGTTCTCGTTTGCGACACGAAGTGTGTCCCGCTCGCCACCGCACTTCTGTTAGCTCTTAGCTCAAACGGTGTCTCGCGCAAAAGAGCCCTACGAAAAAATGCAAGTTCTCGCCATCGGGCGCAGTATTTCAAATTTGCAACGGGCGACATTGAGGAACTTCGACTTTAGTCGTCCCGTAATATTTTCGAAAAATTGGGATGAGCAAAGCCGCCTCTGTGCCGATACAGTCGTTGTGGCTCCAGTCTCTCCATCTGGGAATGAATTAGCTGACGAACCTCGCGCGAATGTGGGGGGCAGCGCCGAGGGGGACCAATTGCATGGAGTACGCTGCTTGCAGTCATAAAGGGGGCGGCCTCTCGTCAGTAAGGCGACGCGCCGCAGCGTTTCTAGACAATTTAACGGGAGAAGAAAACCCGGGAACTATAGCTCGCCAGAACTCGATCACCAAGTGGACAAACATCGGCGATGAACAATGTCTCGTCGGTGATTTTAAGGCAAGGAAAGGCGACAGCAACGAGGCGGCCGAGGCGCGACTATGTGCGCTAACTGCTTTTGAAGTGGCTAGGCGACTGCTTGATGAGAACGATCCTCAATGCGAGGAAGTGGCAGCCAGGATTGAAGCTGGAATCCAATGCCTTGAAGTGGCCCCGGCAAACATAGAGCGAGTAAAGATTGCAAGCTGCGATTGCACCGAACTTCTAGCCTATTATGTTCCTGCGGGTAATCATGATCTGCCGACCCCCGCAGTCATTTGCATCAGCATGGAAGACGAATCAGAAGCCACTCTGCTTGCAAGGCTTCTGCCCGCGGCAACTAATCGTGACATGTCGCTCCTCGTCGTATCTCACCGGGATGTCTCAAATCCCGCGCGAGGTCTTTCGCAGGCTTTGTTGTCGTCCTGCTTAGACTACCTCTCTGCTCGGCCCGACGTCGACGCCGCTCGGATCGGCGTCTATGGAGAAGGAATGTCCGCTGCTCTGGCTACCGACTTCGCCGCCTCTGACCGCCGTCTTGCTGCGGCGGTTTGCGATGGTGGCCTTTGGCATTGGACCCGCATGCGAGCGTCTGTCGTCTGGATGTCTAGAATTGCAGACGAACCGGAGGATGGAATGGTCTCGGCACATCGCTCACAATTGATGCGACGCTTGAGATGCCCAGTTCTCGTGGTCACGGGCGGGCGGGGCGTTGTTAGTGTGTCGGAGGCGATGAAGCTGCAGACCGAGTGTATTGAGGAGCGCATAGATCTGGATCTGGCCATGCCACGGATGATCAAAAGCTCTGGCGGATCCATCGAAAATTTCGTGACTTCCGACGATTGCATCCTCGGTTGGTTGAAGCAGAAGCTCGCGTTCAATGCAGCTCCGTCATCACAACAAACAGATCTGCCGGATATAAATGCGCAGGTTCTTGGTCCCTGATCGGCAGCGTCCGAGCGATCCGTTGTGTTGGGGCCCCTCGGTATGCATTGTGCGTCCGAAATCATTTAGTTCGCTATGTGCCCCGCTGGGCATTCTTTTCGACCGAGCTTGGCCGCCCAGGAAATACTTAATTCAGTCCGCACACGCAGCGGATTGCGTCACAGGGGGCATAATTGCGCATGAAAACATCGCGTGGAGCGGGATTATTGCAGAATCTGTGCGCGTCCGCGCGTCGATTCGCAGATTTTCATACCAAAACTTCCGTATGCTCAATAGAACTTTGGCATATGCTTGCATGGAGCGGCGGATATGAGGTGGGCATCAAGGACGCGGCAAATGCAGCGCTTTGCGCGCCTTCCAGAACCCGATACCGCGCTCATTTGCGAAGTGCGCGCCGGCATCCCATTCGCTTCGGGGGGTGGGCAAGCAAGCGCTCTCGTAGCCTACTTTGACCGAAGGCAGAGGTTCGCTCCCGAAGGCGGATCTGTTCCCTCGTAGCGCATTCCCAGAACGTAACTAGGAAGGGGAAGCTATGAGCCACTTATTCAAACATCAACCGTCCGGCTTTAGCCGACGGAGCATGCTTCGTGCTGCCGCCGCCGCAATGGCTATTCCCGCACTCGCGCGATCGACGGTTGCCTTTGCGCAGGACAAGCTCGCCGGTAGTGGCCAAGTCATCGCGTTCACGTGGGGCGGTCTGTTTACCAAAGGCATTCGAAGATATGTCTATGAGCCCTTTACCGAAGCAACCGGGATCAAAGTGGTCGACGTCGTTGCCGATGTTGCCGAGCCTCAGGTCAAGGCGATGAACCAGGCCGGACGTGTCGATTGGGATACGGCCTTCATACAGGCATCGACCCTTCCATCGATGGACGAAGCTGGCATGTTTCTCCCGATCAATTATAGCCTTTGGGACGCTGAAGCCATAAAGGGGACACAGCAATCAGTTCGTCTCAAAAGCTCAGTCCCGGTGATCGCATCTGCCATGACGCTGGCCTACGATAAGCGGGCGTTTGGAAACAATGGCCCAAAAAACTGGAGCGACTTCTGGAACGTCAAGGCCTTTCCTGGCCCCCGCGGCCTCACTCAGTTGCCAGCAAATGCAAAAAACAACATCGTGTTCGCGTTGCTCGCCGATGGGATGCCGCGATCTGATATTTGGCCGCTGACCGACGACAAGATCGATAGAGCCCTTAAGAAGTTCGACGAAATCAGGCCGCACATCAGCAAATGGTGGAGTGCGGGCAGCGAAGCGCCTCAATTGCTTCTCAACCGCGAGATCGCAATGTCCAGTTGCTTCGACGGCCGTGCGATCAGCGCAATTCGTCAAGGCGCCCCCATTCAGATGATTTGGGATGGGGCGTACGTGAACTACACGTTTTGGACAGTTCTGAAAGGTGGCCCGAACAGTGAGAACGCGCAGAAGCTGATTGCATTCGTAAATCGAGCTGCAGTCGCTGCCGACTTCACGATAGGAACAGGGTATCCTGGCCCGAACATAAATCAGCTCGACCATTTGCCCTCTGATCAGGTTCCGTTGCTCAGCATCAATCCTGAAAATTCCTCCAAAGTGTTGCATGAGGATTCTGCTTGGCTTGCGGCCAAGCGTCCCGACGGCAAAACCAATCTTGAGCACATCGGAGATCGGTGGCTGGCATGGCGCGTACAGTGATCCTCCCGACAGGCAAGGTCACGCCAGAGTCCTCGGCGACTGCGCACTCGGCCGGGCCCACGCCATGGGCTTGGCTCCTGCTGCCGGGCGGCATCTTCCTTGCGCTGCTCTTTCTCGTGCCGCTCGCCGGGCTCCTGATGCTTTCGCTCGGAATGCCCAACTGGACCCTCGCGCGCTTTGTACGAATCGGTGGGGATCCGGTTTACCTGGCCGTATTGCGCACCACGTTACAGATAAGCCTATCCGTCACCGCGCTGGCCTTGGTGCTTGGCTACCCGATCGCATACTCGTTGACCACGAGCAGATCATCGAGCCTACGCACATTCCTTCTCATCGCGGTTGTGTTGCCGTACTTCACCAGCGTTTTGGTTCGGACTTTCGCGTGGATCGTTCTCTTGGGGCGCGGCGGGATTGTCAACGATCTCCTGCTCAAGTTCGGTCTAATCTCCCAACCAATTTCAATGCTCTACAACCGCGCAAGCGTGATCATTGGTATGACCCAAATAGTCATGCCGCTGATGATCCTTCCTATGTACACTGTCATGTCGAGCATTGACCAAAAGCTGCTGCGCGCCGCCAGATCGAACGGTGCGAGCCCGATCGCTGCTTTCCTCACGGTTTTCCTGCCGCTCAGCTTACCGGGCGTGATGGCCGCAGTACTGCTCGTGTTTGTCAACTGCCTTGGCTTTTACATCACGCCGGCACTGCTCGGTAGCTTGTCTGATTTCACGATCACGATGCAAATCTATAGCGAGGTGGTTGATCATCTTAATTGGGGCTCCGGATCCGCGCTATCAATCGTACTTCTCGTCTCGGTGCTGGCGACACTGTGGGTCGGATCCCGCTTCTTTCCAGTCAATCAGCTTTTAGGATTGTCCGACGACAAAGACGGTCAGGTTACCGTTGCCAATCCCCGCATGCGAAAGCAGTGGCTGATGCATATTGGCTCCGCGGCTAATGTTCTCGACCGCTGGCTGCCCTCTCTGGGAGGCTGTGGTGTATCCATCGTTTCGACCCTACTAGGAGCGCTTCTTCTGTTACCGATACTGGTCGTGGTATATCTCTCGTTCAGCTCGTCCGCCTTTTTTGAGTTCCCCGCGCCAGGTTATTCGCTCCACAATTATCAAGCGTTTATCTCCGATGCTGGATGGATAAATGCAACATTTACAAGCATACGCGTCGCGCTGATGGCGACCTCCATGGCAATTGTCCTCGGGGCGACACTTGCTTTCGGTCTTGCGCGCGGCCGCATACCGGGTCGCGGAGTAATGGTCACTCTCGTGCTTTCCCCTATCATTTTGCCGACCATCGTGGTGGCGATTGCCACCTATTTCCTGCTCGCTCGGGTAGGACTTCAGGGCACCGAGTTCGGACTGGCTCTTGGCGAAGCAGTCTACTCGATTCCCTACGTGGTGGTCCTTATTGTCGCTAATCTTCGTGACCTCAACCCTGCCTACGAGCGGGCGGCTCGTAGCCTTGGCGCAGGACCCGCGGCCACATTCCGCACGATCATCATTCCACTGACAACGCCAGCCTTCATCGTGGCTGCATTCTTTGCTTTTCTACACTCTTTCGACGATGTCGTGTACGTGCTGTTCCTGGGCATCGGAGTGATTACCACTTTGCCTATGCTTATGTGGCAAAGCATCTCGCAGGGCGTCGATCCCACCATTTCGGCGGTGGCCACGCTGCAGGTATTATTGGCCGCGACTGTCATCATCGTCAGCGCCCTGCTACGACGCAAAAAGAGCGTCTGAGGCTAAGAGAGCACGTCAACAGCGAACAGAGCACAAATTGGAGCCCAAATGCTGATGAGAGCCGGGTCGACCAGCACTGATGTGAAGACCGGAGGCATTGTGCTGCGTAGCCTGCACAAACGGTACGGTCGCGCAACAGCTGTTGATAGTGTCAGCCTTTCGATATCGCCTGGAGAGTTCATCTCGTTGCTGGGCCCGAGCGGATCGGGAAAGACGACAACTCTGATGATGATCGCCGGTTTCGAGACGCCGGACAGCGGTCAGATTTTGTTGGATGACAAGGATATCACGCGACTGCCGCCCCACCGTCGCGAACTCGGCGTGATCTTCCAGAACTACGCTCTCTTCCCCCATATGACGGTCGCCGAGAATATCGCATATCCGCTTCGTATGCGACGTATGCCCAAGGCGGAGATCGAGACCCGCGTGCACCGCGTGCTTGACCAGGTGCACCTAAGTGCCTTGGCCTCGCGATACCCACACCAAATGTCCGGCGGTCAACAGCAGAGAGTGGCGATTGCCAGAGCAATGGTTTTCGAGCCACCCGTCCTGCTTCTCGACGAACCCCTCGGTGCGCTGGATAGAAAGCTGCGCCAGCATCTCAGGAATGAGATCAAGACCTTGCATAAGGAAGTCGGCAAGACGATGATTTACGTCACTCATGATCAGGATGAGGCGCTCGCCATGTCCGATCGGATCGCGGTAATGCATGAGGGGCGGATAAGGCAAGTTTCCGCACCGCAGGATATCTATCGCAGACCAGCTGATTTATTTGTGGCCAGTTTTGTGGGTGAGGTGAATCTCATCCCCGTCAAGCTCAAGTCCGGCGTCCTTCGCGGTCCTGGCGGTGAGAACTTGGCTGCCGCGCAGCGGCCTGATGCGGATACGGATGCGACGCTTTGTGTACGACCTGAACATTTGCGCCTCGACAAAGCCGTTGGGAGTGCAAGCGGAGTGCAGGGGCGCATCGTCGACATGACGTTCGTTGGTGATGCGACCATCGTCGAGTTCCGCACTGACTATGGGTTGCAACTGACGTCGAAAGTTCTCAACGTTTCGGCTGAAGCACTGCCCCGCATCGGCGATGCGTGTGCCGCCTCCTGGACCGCGAGCGACGCAAGCGTTCTGAAGGAGTAGCTTGTCGATATCGCTTTGCGACGTTGACGAAAAGTGCGTGGCGCCGGCCTAAACACGCCGACTACTGCGTGTCGCTTGGCAATAACTGCGCATCAGCCCCCAATCGTCGAGTTTCGGAGATCAATATGGCCGACACAGGTCCAGCACTTACCATCCTGCTCAACCATCCTGCCGCGGAAACCTACGCACGACTGATAGGAGAGCGTTTCCCGCAGGTTCGCGCAATCAACGCTCCCGATCCCGAACGGCTGGAGCGGCATATCGGTGAAGCAGATGCACTGCTTGCGTCTCGCTTCCCTGTCGAGTTGTTCGACAAGGCGAAGAAATTGCGCTGGTTTCAATGCACTAATGCCGGTGTCGATTCTATGTTGCCGATCCGCGATAGGGCAGGTCATATCACGGTCACCAATGCGCGCGGAATTCACGGTGAGATCATCACGGACTTCGTCATGGCCGGCGTAACGATGCTGCATTGGGATTTCCGGAGGTTCTTGCAAGAGCAGGCCGAGCGAAAGTGGAACCCGCGGTATGTGGCGCCGCTGGCCGATAAGACGCTCGGAGTGGTCGGACTGGGCTCCATTGGAGCGACCATTGCACGCCGCGCCAAGAGTGCTGGGATGACGGTCGTAGGCTCGAAACGAGATATTTCCGTACCAGTTGAGGGTGTCGACCATTTGTTCGCTTCCGACGCGCTCGCAGATTTGCTTCCGCTATGCGACTTTGTGGTTCTGGCTGTGCCGGCGACCGTAGACACGATTGGTCTCATCGGCGCAGCGGAACTCGCGCGCATGCGGCGTGACGCCTTTTTGATTAATATCGCGCGGGGTAACGTCGTGGTGGAAGCAGAACTGATCCAAGCCCTGCAGACGCGAGCAATCGCCGGAGCGATGCTCGACGTCTTCGAGCGGGAACCGCTGTCTCAGGACAGCCCGCTATGGGACATGCCTAACGTGATTGCGACACCTCACGTGGCGGGAAGTCCAACGAACTATACGGAGCGGGTGTTCTCCATCTTTGGCGACAACATCGGCCACTTCCTGAAGAACGAGCCGATGAGGAACGCCGTGGACATGGGGCGCGGCTATTGAGGGACGCTGGATGCCGAGAAGCGGCCTAATGCGACTATTGTGCAGTTCGGGCCGTCGCTGAATTTGTGCGCGATTTCACCGGCTGTGTGCGGGTTTTTCGACAAGCGTCCGCTGATGGCGCTAAGCCGGCTCGTCCCCAACATTGAGGCGACGGGGAGTGCCGCGCGGCCGGCGTGGGCGGAAAAGCGCTTAAGCGGAAAGAGGCTAGAACCAAAGGCTTCTAACCTCCGTCGCCCCTCCCAGGTTAGAATTTCCTTGTGCTCTACTTCATCGGTGCAGTGGCACAGGCGGACAACTTGCCGGCCGAATCCATTCCCACTCATTCGTCAAACGCCGCATTTCGGCAATTTGCGCTGTTGCCGACACCTGTACGTGTCGGTGCCGCTTCGAAGGAAACAGTCGTGACTATCAGCAGGTCTCCCGCAGCGCCGCTTTTGCCAGAGTTGATCAAGAAATTCCGCGCCATCGTCGGCGCCAAGTACGCGCTGACCGATCCGGCCGACATCGAGCCTTACCTTACCGAGGAGCGCAATCTGTTCCACGGCCGCTCGCCCCTGGTGCTGCGGCCGGGCTCGACCGCGGAGGTCGCCGCGATCTGCGAGCTCGCCTCTGAGCTTCGCATCGCGCTGGTGCCGCAGGGCGGCAACACCGGCCTCGTCGGCGGCCAGACGCCGCACATTGGCGAGGTGGTCGTGTCGCTGCGCCGGCTGGACAAGATCCGCGAGGTCGACACCGCCTCGAACACCATGACCTGCGAGGCCGGCGTTGTGCTGCAAGTCGCGCAGCAGAAGGCAGCCGAGGTTGACCGGTTGTTTCCGCTCTCTTTGGGGGCTGAAGGAAGTTGCACCATCGGTGGCAATCTCTCGACCAATGCCGGCGGCACCGCCGCACTCGCCTATGGCGTCGCGCGAGAGATGGCGCTGGGGCTCGAGGTGGTTCTGGCCGACGGGCGCGTGTTCAACGTGCTGTCGAAGCTGAAGAAGGACAACACCGGCTACAATTTGCATAATCTCTTCATCGGCGCCGAGGGCACCCTTGGTATCATCACGGCAGCGACCTTGAAACTGTTTCCAAAGCCGCGGGCGATGGAGACCGCGTTCGTCGGGCTGAAGTCGCCGGCGGAAGCGCTAAAGCTGCTGACGATCGCGCAAGGCGAGGCCGGGGGCACGCTGACGAGCTTCGAGATACTGAGCGAGATCGCGGTCGATTTCTCGATAAGCCACGGCATCGACGTTCGCGATCCCCTTCAAGAGAAGCATCCCTGGTACGTGCTGCTGGAACTGTCCTCGCCGCGCGACGATGCGCGCGCCACGCTGGAAGCGATCCTCACCCGCGCGATGGAGGAGGAGATCATCGACGACGCCGTGATCGCCGCGAACCTCACCCAGCGCGCGGGCTTCTGGAAGCTGCGCGACGAGATATCGTCGGCGCAGAAGCCGGAGGGCGGCTCGATCAAGCACGACATCTCCGTGCCAGTTGCCGCGGTGCCGGCCTTCATCGCGGAGGCTGACGCTGAAGTGATCAAGCTAATCCCGGGCGCACGGCCGGTGCCATTCGGCCATCTCGGCGACGGCAACCTGCATTATAATGTCAGCCAGCCAGTCGGCGCTGACGCCGCCGACTTCCTCGCCCGCTGGCACGACATCAATGCGGTCGTGTTCGAGATCGTGCTGCGGATGGGCGGCTCGATCTCGGCCGAGCACGGCATCGGCGCGCTCAAACGCGCTGAATTGCCTGACGTGAAAGACAAGACTGCGATCGAACTGATGCGGCAGGTCAAGGCGATGCTTGACCCGCTCGGCATCATGAACCCCGGAAAAGTGCTGTGAACGATCCCGTCTCGTCTCTATCGTTCGACTGCGGACAGCGACGTCGAACTGGTGTGGTGACGCCATGGTCGCGGATCGTGAAGCGACAACGACAACTCCCGATCCAAGGCGAGAAGAATCAGCAGGTGATAGAAATCCCGAGTCACCGCGGACGATGACGTAACAGCGGCGCGTTTGCTGTTCTGAGCTCAATTTACCTCGGGTATAGTGATCGCCTCACTACAACAAAACCCTAAGAGGCATGAGGAATTGAGCTGCTGAATTAGGTGGTACGCACCGTATGGCGGATTTCCTTCGCCGCGTTGGCGATTGCATCCATTCGCATGAGCGGACCCAGTCTTGCTTGGTAATGCGGCTTCATATTTGCCGATACTTGGTGTGGAGCGATCATCCGATCGGCTGATCAGACACAGATGGGCGTGAATCCGCTGAAGAAGTGCGCCTTGAGGCTGGATTAGAGCGTCAGCATGCGTTTTATCGCATGAATCAGTCTTCTAGCGCCACTACATTTAGCCACGACTTCTCTACCGTACACGTAAACACAGCTGTTTCTCAGCCGAATTCGGCGCGTGTCGCGTCCGCTGCTCGAAATTGACCATCATAGGCGGAAACAACGCCTGCCCGGACGACAAGCGAAGATTCCACCGGAGCCACAATGCAAACCATACGAGAGATAAAGGCTGCGGAAGAAGAAACGAGGGCATTGCGGCGCTGGTTCCATGCTCATCCGGAGCTCGCTTTCGAGGAGACAGAAACCTCGGATCTCATTGCCAAGACATTGAGAGGATATGGCATCGAGGTGCACCGCGGACTCGGTCGCACGGGTGTGGTTGGAGTGTTACGGGCCGGTGACGGAAAACGCTCGATCGGACTGCGTGCGGATATGGATGCCCTGCCTATGCAAGAACTCAACACATTCGCGCACCGATCGCAGTATCCGGGAAAAATGCATGCTTGCGGTCATGACGGGCACATGGCGATGTTGCTGGGCGCCGCCCGCCATTTGGCACGTACGCGAGATATCGATGGCACAATCGTGTTCATCTTCTCTCCGGCAGAGGAAAATGGGTCGGGCGCGAAGGTGATGGTGGATGAGGGCGTCTTCAGGCAATTTCCGGTCGACGCAGTATTCGGTTTGCATAATTGGCCTGGCCTACCCGTGAACAGCTTCGGCCTTAGGCCAGGTCCGATTTTAGCGGGATGCACCAACTTTGACATTCGGATCATTGGTGTCGGCGCACACGCCGCCTTTCCGCATGACGGAAAGGACCCCATCTTGACGGGTTCACAGATCGTCGCGGCGCTCCAGGGCATCATCACCCGCAACAAGAATCCGATGGATACGGCGGTACTGTCTGTCACTCAGTTCAATGGGGGCGAGGCCAGAAACATAGTTCCAGATACAGCTACGCTTGCCGGCACCATAAGAGCATTCAACGAGAAGACCTTGGACCTAATTGAGTCCAGGATGCATACGATCGTCCAAAATATTGCCGCGGCGCAGGAATGCAGGGCCGAGCTAGTGATCAAGCGCTATCCACCCACGGTGAACACGTCGGCTGAAACACGCTTTGCGGCGGAAGTGATGAAATCGATCGTTGACGACGAAGCGAGGGTAGACGCAGACGTTGTACCGACAATGGGTTCCGAGGATTTCGCGTATATGCTACAGGCGCGCCCCGGCGCCTTCGCATTTTTGGGAGCTGGAGATGGGGAGCACCGCGAGCAGGGCCACGGGCCGGGCCCCTGCGCTCTTCACAATACCAGTTACGATTTCAATGACGAAATACTCGCGCTGGGATCCACATACTGGGTGGAATTGTCGCGGCGCTGGTTGAGAGGACGACCAGCCCGGTTGTAGATGCGGACCTTGTCGCGCTGCGAACAAGGTGAACGCGGAGCGCGAGCCGGCGAATTCGCAAGAAAGATAAAATAGCTGAGGCGGGCTCGAATTGTGTTCGCGATCGATCACATGAAAGCTGACCACAGATGCAAGATAGCCTGCCGCGGTCCTGTTTATAGGACAAGGGTACTCGGAACGGGAGGCCATTGTTTTATGTCAATTTGGATCGATTTCGCCGCCTTGCAAGTGCAGTTCGCGGCCAAACTGAACTCGGCCGAGAAGCAAGGCTTGGTGGCGATGCTTTCTGCTGGTGGCTACTACCAATCCATCCACCGGGCGTGTGCATCTCCGAGCTATTCGAAATGGACTGGGTGATGAGAGAACCGTGGTGAGGAGCGAGCGCCCACCTAAAAATGTGACATGGTCTGAATGCGGCCTAATCGTCCAAATCGAACTGGCCACCTCGGCACGAACGAAATTAAATTCGCTCAAGGTTCGAGTGAGACGCGTTGCCCCAAATCGCAGGGAAGGATCGCGTTTGCCGCATTTTCGCAGAATTTCGGCTGCGGGAGGGGCTCAGATTTGAATTTGGGTTCAGAACCGAGGTAGGTTTAATCCATGACTTTAGAAACTCCACACGCCTTGGGAATTCTTAAACTCGAGCGAGGGGTCCCACTCGGCGCGACGCCGCCGACTCCGCCGCGTGGCTCGATGCTGAATCCAGCTAGCTTCGACTTTCCCGTGGTTTATGAAACAGTCGAGGGTGCTTGGGTCGAGAACGTCGTGCGCGGTGATCCAGCGCTCGAGTCGGCTTTCATAGCTGCCGCACGGCGTTTGGTTGAGCGGGGAGCGGTCGCGATAAGCTCGACTTGCGGCTTCTCTATCCGTCATCAGGCAGCAGTGGCGGCCTCCGTGAATGTGCCTGTGGGAATGTCTAGCCTGCTGTTGCTGCCGGCTTTGCTCCGGCAGTTGCCGCCGCTGGCCAAGCTTGCTGTTCTAACCTACGACTCCAACTTCTGCGGCGAAGACCTGCTCGGACTCGACGACCCGAACGAGCGGGCGAGAGTTGTGATCGGTGGCATTGAAGGCGGCAAGTTTTGGCATGACGAGCTAAAGCGTCCGGCGCCCCCAACCGATGTGGCTGCCGTCGAGGCAGATGTAGCCAGTTGCCTTGCGCGACTTCGAGATGCACACCCGCAGATCGCAGTCATTCTATTCGAATGTGCTGCATTCCCGATCGTTGCTCCAGCAATTCGTCGTATCGCGAGGCTGCCGGTCTACGACATCGTGGGGCTCTGCCGGCAGATGATGGCGTCTGTTCCTTGAGGCGTAGCTGGCTAAAAGAGTTTCTATGGTCGACATCCCGGAACGAGGTGCATCATGCCTAACGGCTGGTTCGCCGGCTTTGCAGTGTGAAATTATACGCTAAGCCCACGAAATTGGTCGAAACATGCGTGATTGAGCCAAAACTGGTCGATTTCCTTCGTCACGACAGGCTAGGTTTTTCCTCCGTGAATTTACGGGCCCGAAGGCGCGAATAAGAGAGCAGAGCGAAATGATAGCGCGCACCAACAGCTTTTTATCGGATTCCGAGCGCGATGCAGTGATCGAACTACGGCATGCGATGCATCGTGAGCCCGAACTCTCGAATGCCGAATGGAAAACGCAGGAGCGGATTCGCAACGTGCTCCAGCAATTTGGTCTCAACCAGACCAATACCTTCCACAAGACCGGCCTGTATATCGATATTGAAGGTACGGCCTCCGGCCCAAAACGCTCCATCGCAGTACGCGGCGATATCGACGCACTGCCGATCCAGGAGACACGCGACGACCTCTCCTATCAGTCACAGGTCAAGGGTGTTATGCATGCCTGCGGCCATGACATGCACGGCTCGATCGCGCTCGGCGCTGCACTCGCCTTCCATCGAATGCGCAACAACTTCGCGGGTAAGGTGCGCGTCTTCTTCCAGCCAGCCGAGGAGGCCGAGCCGCTCGGGGGGCGCAGTGTGCAGGACGAGAAACTCCTGGACGGCTTCGACCATGCCGTCGGATTCCACGTCGCTCCGGAGATTCCCACTGGCAAGTTTGGTGCGCGCGAGGGCGCAGTAACTAAGTCCGCCGACCAGTTCAGACTTACCATCACGGGTAAGATGGCCCATGGCGCGGCGCCCCATAAGGGCGTCGACGCGATCGCGATCGCCGCCGCCTTCGTCAACGAGGTGCAGAAGGTGGTCTCGCGCGAAATGCCAGCCGATGACGGGGCAGTCGTCACAATCGGTACCATTCACGGAGGGGAGGCGACCAACATCATTTGCCCTTCCGTGGTTATGGAGGGGACGATCAGAACTCGCAGCCCAGAACGTAGGGGGCAGCTGTGCCAGCGTGTGCGGGAGGTGGCCGAAGGCGCCGCCGTGATGCACCGTGGGCAAGCCGATTGCATCATCCGCTCGGGTGAGCCCCCTGTCGTCAACGATGCCGAGTTGGTGAGGCGCTTCCGCCAACTCGTTGAGGACACGGTCGGCCCCGACGGCTTCAATGCCAGCAAGGAGGTAACGGGTAGCGACGATTTCGGCTTCTACGCGGCATGTGTGCCCTCGATCTATTTCTGGTTCGGTAGTCGCGCGGCCGCCAACGAATCGCCCGTGCATACGCCGACTTTCGGAGCTTCGGATGAGCTCATCATTCCGGCGACGGAACTTGCCGTCAAATACATCCTCGATTTGCTGAACACCTGAGATCGGTCGCACCGAACGCCGAGGCAAAACGCCTCGCTACTCATATGTGAGCTGTGATCCGTTCAGCACCTATATAGTCTCGGGTGGACCCAGTTGGTCGGTTTTGAGATTGCGAGCAACCTCGAGCCGACGTGCATGGGGGATTCTGTCGAGCAACTGTCGAATATCGGTGTCAAACTTCAGACATTCTTCAACAATCGAGACCTGTTGGTTCGACCGCTCGGCAACACAATCTACGTGATGCCGCCATACTGCGTTACAGAGTCGGACCTTGATGCTATTCCGGCATTCTGGTTGCGGTCGGTGAGTTGACCTGAACGTGGTCGCGGCATGCCTAATCGACCATAGCGTGGCGTCGCTGCATCGATCGCGTGATCATTGCGCGATTTGCCCAGTCTGTATCACCTTTCCTCTTTTGAACTGCCGTGCAGGGCTTCCGTCGGAAGTGTCGATTTTCTATCACTGCTGGGTTGCTCCAACGATCGCGCGAAAGCGCCACGTTCTGCCTTCACGCGCAGATTTTCTGCTGCGAGAAGCCCATCATTGGTGAAATACCGATCGAGAACTTCATAATCTTCAGGCAAGGAATCGGAAGCGCGTGTCGAATGCTAGGGGATGATACGTTGCAAGGGCGCCGAAATTTGCAGTGCAGCGATCTCGCCCGCCGTTCAGCGACGCGAGTTCTTGACTGCTTTCACCTAGAGCCGTTCCTCAAGTCTGACACTTGCCAGCCATCTGTGGCGAGGAAAAGTGCTGATGGGGGAAGATCCATCAGCAGGATCGGTCCAGCTGTCGCCACATGAGAATTGCCTCCCCAACCTATGCACTTATGTCGTCGCCTCGCCGTGCGGCGAGGAATCGGATTGCCGATCCAAGCGCCTGGCTGAGGACGGCGAGAGAGCATTGCGCTTGGTTGCGTTCTCAAGTGCGTTTTCACGAGCCCGGTGTCCGTATGTCGTCGTAACTGATTGGCGACGCCTCCGGGTGGCGCCTATGAGAGCGACGCCTCGCTGAGCCGCCGCTCGACAACTGGATGGCTGTCTAGATTGCAGGCTTGCAATGCATGCTGTAGATCTACCTTAAGCTTCACTTTATGGGCTGGCAACCAGAATAGTCGTCGTCTTCACATGAAGCGGGAGAGGTAGATAAAATGAAAAGACGAACATTCCTGAAAGCCGCAGCAACGGCTGCAGCCGGCGCGCTAGCCGCGCCCTACGTCCATGCGCAGTCAAAGAAATTTTCCGGCATCACATTGCGCGTAAACGGCTATGGCGGCCTTTACGACGAGGCCCTCAAAAAGGGCGTGGCCGCGCCGCTTGAGGAGAAGTACGGGCTCAAGATTCAGTTCATCCCCGGTACGACATCAGCGGACTTTGTCAAACTGATCGCCAATAAAGACAATCCACCTTACGACCTGTTCATGGGTGATAGCCCAAACATGGTCGAGCTCACCAAGGCAGGCATGATCGAGGAGATCAAGGCGTCGCAGGTTCCGAACGTCAAACGGATCCTCCCAGGATTTCGCGAATTTGGCGATTATGGAGTGCCATTCAGCGTCGCCTCCGTTATCCCAGTCTACAATTCAAAGTACATCAAGCAGCCGATTACCTCGTATTCGGATATTGCGCGAACTGATCTGGCAGGGCGGGCGGTTATTATGGCTTCCGCCACATACGGCAGCCTTCTCACCCTTCTCGGCTTGGCCGACGAAAACGGAGGCTCGATCTCAAACGTGGAGCCCGCGTTCAAAGTGATGAGCGCCGCGAAGCCGAATATTGTTGCACTCGCGCAGACAAATGTCGCCGAGATACAGATGTTTCAAAACGAAGAGGTGTTTGCTGGCATATTCTGGGATGGTCGCGCTCACGAACTAAGGACCAAGGGCCTTCCTATTGTGACCGTTGTCCCGCCTAAGGGCGTCTACTCGGTCATTAGCTACATCAACGTCGTCAAGGGCATTAAATATCCAGAAGCCGCATACGCGTATGCTGAGCAGTTGCTCTCCGATCAGGGCGTCCTCGGTGTACCTCAGGCGCTCCGGTACGGAGTAACAACTGACGTCATTTTGCCAGAGGAGCTTCGCAATGACCTCTTGTTCAACTCGCCGGAGCGTATTGCCCTGAAAAAGAAGGTCGATTGGGAAAAACTTATAGCGAACCGCAGTGCGTGGATCGAAGAGTTGAACAAGATAATTCGAACGTAGCTGGTTGCTATCGCTGTGATGAGCGGCGGATCCGGCAACGCGCAGCGTCATGACTGAGTCGCTACCAATCGCGAAGGATCTGGTATGGAAGAGCCTCTTGCCAACCGCAGGGTCGTAACCCTTGCGCTTCTGTTGGCGCCAATGATCTTGCTTCTCGTGATATTCTTGATCATGCCCACCCTTGGATTGCTGAGGGCGAGCTTTCTACCTGGCAGTCACCTTCTTGATGGAGGCGGCTTTAGCCTGAACCAATACATCCGGTTCTTTTCGGATTCCTATTATTCTTCAGTGCTGTTCGAGACCTTTGTCGACGGGATCATTGTCAGCTTGATTTGCTTGGGAATTGGATTCCCAACCGGTTACTCGCTAGCGCGGCTCCCGCCTCTCGCAAGACGGTGGCGCACCATCATCGTGATTATGCCGCTGACACTCAGTCTTGTGGTCATTGTATTTGGCTGGTTGATCATTCTTGGACGCAATGGAGTAGTCAATTCACTCCTTGTAAGTTTAGGCGTTTCTTCGTCGCCGAAACAACTTCTCTTTAGTCGGCCAGCGGTGTTAACTGTCCTGGTGCAGCAGTTCCTTCCATTCATGATTCTATCGGTCATGGGTGTGGTCGCTCAAATTGATCCAGTACTTGAACACGCGGCTGCAAATCTTCGTGCAAATCGGTTCGCCACCTTTCGCAAAGTTGTCATTCCGCTCGCGATTCCGGGGATACTTGCCGGCTTCAACCTCGTATTCGTGCTCTCGATCTCGGCGTTTATCACTCCCCGTCTCATCGGCGGAAGTCGCGTCGCCATGCTCGGTAGCCTGATCTATGAGCGCATCATGGCCGAACTGAATTGGCCCTCCGGCGCGGCAATGGCATTCATCCTGTTCGTGAGCGGTCTCGGTGTTACAGCGGCGCTGAATGCCCTCGCTGCGTCGCGTCTCATTTCGAAAGGGCGGCGCTATGCGCGTTGATCTTATTGACCGTGCAATGGCCGCGTCGGGCGCGGTCATCCGCGCAATCGTGTACGTGATGCTTGCGCTACCAGCGCTTCTGGTGATTGTTTCGTCGTTCACCAGCGGGGACACGTTGAATTTTCCGCCCGCAGGCTTTTCCGTGCGCTGGTATCGAGAGGCGTGGCAGAACGAACTGTTCATGACTGCGCTCTGGACGAGTACTTACGTTGCCGTGCTCGTTGCCGCGATGGCGCTAGCGATAGGCTTCACTGCCGCATTTGCAGTAGATCGTTTCTCATTCCCGGGCAAGGGGTTCCTGCAAGCACTCGCCTTCTCGCCACTGATAATTCCAGCGGTTGTTCTCGGGATCGGGCTGTTGCAACTCTTCGCCGCGCTGAACCTTACCCAAACGATCTATCCCTTGCTCTTGGGTCATCTGGTACTTGCCATCCCATACGTGATGCGCACCATTCTAGCGAGCCTTAGCTTGCACAATCGAGTGATCGAGGAAGCGGCGATGAATCTGCGTGCCCCGCCTTTGAAAGTCATTCGGCGCATCACCCTGCCTCTCATGCTGCCTGGTCTTTTGTCCGCTGCGATCTTCGCCTTTGTTACATCTTTCGGAAACGTTACGGTTTCCGCGTTTTTGACTTACGGGGGCAAGGTCACGTTACCAGTACAGATATTCACTTATGTCGACACTAGCTATGACCCGCTGGTTGCCGCCGTATCGAGCTTAATGATCCTGGTAACGTTGGTCGTCATCCTAATGGTCGAGCGTTTGATCGGCGCGGAACGGTTCGCGTAATAGGAGGAGAGATGCTCGTCTTGTCTGAGAAGGATGAAAACGTCGTTCGGGAAAGCAACGACCTTGTCGTGGAGTTGCGCTCTATTTCCAAGCTCTATGGCGATACGGCCGCAGTCGCCGACATTTCGCTCAAGGCGCGGCGTGGGGAACTTCTTTGCCTGCTTGGTCCATCGGGATGCGGCAAGACAACGACCCTGCGCATGGTAGCGGGATTTGTGGAGCCCTCTTCTGGCAGCATATGCATAAATAACATTGATATGACGCATCAGCCGCCTTATCGGCGCGATACCGGCATGGTGTTCCAGAGTTACGCGCTCTTTCCGCATATGACCGTTGCTGAAAACATCGCGTTCGGTCTGGAAAATTTGAGGTGGCCGCGCCAGAAGCGTGAGAAGCGCGTTGAGGAAATGCTCAAGCTTGTCGAGTTGCCTCATTTAGCTCAGCGCCTGCCGAGCCAGCTCTCCGGCGGTCAACAGCAACGCATTGCGCTCGCTCGCGCGCTCGCAATCAAACCTGCAGTACTGCTTCTCGATGAGCCATTTTCGAATTTAGACGCACAGTTGCGAGTCCGTATGCGGGAAGAACTCCAGGAGGTGGTCAGATCCGTCAACGTTACCACGTTGTTCGTAACACACGACCAAGAGGAGGCGTTGACAATGTCAGATCGGATCATGGTCATGAACGCCGGCAAGGTTGAGCAGATTGGAACTCCTGGCGAAATCTACGAAACTCCCGCAACACCTTTCGTCGCAAAGTTTATCGGCTGGTGTTCGTTGTTAAAGGGGGCCGTGGACAATACTGGCGCTTTCACGTCCACTGCTGGCCTTCGGATCAAGGGAAACTGGAGTGCTGGACCTGCTACAGTGGTAATCCGGCCGGAACAAGTTAAGTTGTCGACCGATCGCGCTGCTGGCCAAAGCCAGCAGGCGCGCGTCCTCCATTCGCGCTATTGTGGGGGTGCAACACGGGTTGTGCTTGATGTCAATGGAGAGCAACTCACAATGCAGGAGCGTTTTTCATTTGGACGTCATCCAAAGCCCGGCGACGTCCTTGGCATTACTATCAGCACGGACAACCTCCGCTTGATTCCGATGCAGGAACAGCATGCTTCGAAGGGGCCTGTCGCATTCTAAGAGGAGCGTCCATATACAAGGCCGTGGAATTCGGTGGTCGGCGGCAGTAGGACCCGCGGCGACGGTTCGACTCATGCGTCCCTTTATCGGCTGGAGCGTTTATTGCTCGCAGACGGCAAGGTGGTGGGACTCGACACGCTTTGGCTTCCGAGGGCGCTGGCGGATAAGCTGAAGGACCATTTGCACGGCGAATTCATTATTCCGTTGCTGCCGCAATACGGCATCATTGTCGACCATACCAAATACCAAATAGAGGCGACGAGCGCGACGGAAGTTCAGGCGCAGATGCTGGATGTGGTGTCAGGGTATCCACTCTTGGTCATGCGCTACTTTCCGACCGCGGCGGACGGCCGACCGATTTTGGCCGGGCAAAATGTAACCCGTGCGGACCGTTTCACCTGTAATTTTACGAGCCGTGCCGAATAGACACAATTGCAGAACTCCCCTCCGTTTCGCACGCGAGAGCGAGCTAGAAGAAGAACGAGCCATCCGCAAACTCTGCGAGCGTGAGTTCGGATTGACGCAGTTGTTGACCGCGCCGCAACTATCGGGAGATTAACCAAGCAAACGGGACATGCAGGGGGCCGTTAAGCCCGCCACGCTGCCCCAGAACTCTGCTCGGCCGTCTCAGCCCGCCGCCGATGCCGCAGGCAGGCGAATGCATGATTTGCGGCGTTTGCACATAGAGCGCCCCTCCCCCGGGCGAGCTCGCTACATCGTTCGCAATAGGGTAGGGAATTTCTTGGGCCTGACGCGCGATATCCAAAAATGGCGAACTCGCCCCTGACGTTCTGGACCTCGCCTCGTGACACGACCAGAGCGATTAGAATGCCGTCCGCTGTGCTGCGAGGCGCCAGTTCGCGCTGGACGCGGGCTTTCGGCCTCGCATGCGGCGCATCCGCGGCGCGACGAGAAAGCTGAACTGGAGACGACCAGCATCCGCGGATTTACCAGTTCTGCAAATTGCCGGGGACCGCGCTTGGACAGTCGTGCCAAGTGAGCGTAGCGACCGACCTTGCGTGAGCCCTTGATCAGCACTCTCGAAACTGTGTCCTTCTATTTTATGACCAATTGTCGCGGGAATGTTGTCAGATCTTCCCGGCCTGTTTCAGTCACAATGAAAGACTGAGTAATCGTGACGCCGTTCTCGCCGAGCCATAGCCCCGGCATCATGTGAAATGCCATTCCGGGCTCTAGCACAGTGAGGTCACTGCTTCGGAGACTCGCGGTGCGTTCCCCCCAAGTCGGCGAGAAGCCGATTCCTATCGAGTAACCGAGCCTAGCTTCCTTGTGAAAGCCGTGCCGAGCAATCGTACCTTGCCAGGTGCGTTCGATATCGGCGCAAGTGACGCCTGGTTTCACCTCCGTCAATGCCGCCTCGATTCCTTCGACTACCGCGTTGGAAAGACGAAGATACGAGTCCGGTGGCGAACCGAGGAATATCGTGCGACTGATGGGGGCGTGATAGCGTCGACGACATCCAGACGTCTCCACGTTCACCGGAACGGTTTTGCCGATTAGGCGGTCCGACCAAGGCGCATGCGGTTCGCCTGATCGCGAGCCCGTGAGCAAGTAGGTCGGGCTCGAGGGTAGAACACCGCCGTATTCCGGCGTGCCGGCGATCATGCGCTGGTAAATCACTGACGCAAGGTCGCACTCGCGCATGCCAGGCTTTGCTGCCTCGATAGCGTCGCTAATCATCGCGTTTGAAATCTTGCCCGCCTCCCGCATGATCGCGAGTTCGGCTGGACTCTTGCGAATGCGGATCCAATTGATGAGGAGTTCGGCGTCAACGAAGCGCACGTTCGGGAGAGAGCCAAGGAGCTTGGTATGGGCCCTTGCCGTGTAATAGAACGAGCCCGTCTCAGTGCCGATAGCTTTAAGGCTTGGACAAATCTCTCTGAGTTGTGCAACGAGGAAATCAACTGGATCCCGTTCTGAGGATTGCACATATTCGTCCGTATAGGGGCGGATGGCCTTCTCTGAAAGATGTGTCATTCGCCGCACCGACACTGCATCCATGAACCGGCCTATCCAGACGGGTTCATCAAGGTCGCGGTGGACAACCAGCATTTGAAAGACGTAATAGGAGTAGGCCTCGTATCCTGTGAGATAGTAGATGTTTGATGGCTCGCTGATGAGCAGCGTATCCATCTCCCGCCGTTCCATTTCCTTCTTGACCAAGGCCAAGCGGCGAGAAAATTCCGGTTTTTCGAATGGTATTCCGTCTCCAGTCGGGCTCATAACATAGTTCCTTTTTCTACTAAGACATTGCCGCCGATCATGTCTGAACGGCCATTGATTAAGACGCCCTTGGGCGGAAAGCGGCAGTTTTGCATCCTCGTGAGCTTCAGCGCGAGGCCCATCTGGAACGGATCGAGGGGAGGCCCGGATCGCTTCAAAGGACTGTACGCGGATCAATCGTGGTGCATGTGGCTCTGGCCGCTTGTCGCCTATCCTGCTGCCATTTGCGCCCTTTGATGAAGCGCGTCAAAACGAAATTCTCGTTGTCATTTTGGACAGTAACGATGTCTCGATACCATATAGTGCAATCACTTCCCCGCTCACGCTTAAATCCCGCACTCGGAGGCCGTTGTCGACGGATTTCAACGGCTGGGCTGGTTATAAGGGCGAAGGCCAACGCCTTGACCGCTAGCTAGAAAGTGGACAGGTGGGCTGCCTGCGGGGAACTTGTGCGATCGTTCGATTTCGCAACTGAAGAAGGCAACGCTTAAATCGGCTTGGCGGGCCCGCCGTAGCAGCAATTCTGCCGCCTTCCGTCAGCCTAGATCGACGCAATGAAATCCATCAAATAGAAGCAATCGAAC
This sequence comes from Bradyrhizobium sp. 23AC, assembly GCF_054863025.1. NCBI lineage: Bacteria > Pseudomonadati > Pseudomonadota > Alphaproteobacteria > Hyphomicrobiales > Nitrobacteraceae > Bradyrhizobium > Bradyrhizobium sp. 23AC. Next base: position 53,450 of record NZ_JAVAYN010000018.1, on the reverse strand, counting down.
GCGGAAAAAAGCTCTGAAGCGCAACAGATTGCATCAATCAACTTCGATACATCGCCAATATGCAGTTGGGGTTATTTCAGGAGCGGCCGATTTGCCCTCTGGCCAAGGCATCAACTGACCAGCGCAATTCGGCGCAACGGCACTCCAGCGCGAAAAGACGACACTCATTTGCTCGCTGTCTCTTGTTGCCGGCTGCTTGCTGGACCGATCGACTGCTCAAGTCGTCCGTCCACGTGAACCAGAGCTTTAGGGCTAGCAACTGAATATCTGTTGCGGCTCGCAATCTTGCCGACGCGGATTAGACGACGTGCGCGACCTCTGTTGAACATCCAAGCAAGTGCCGAAATCCTGCCGGCTGGTTCTTTCCTTCCGCCATAAACTTCTAGTGATCCACCCAAGCTTTTGCGCGCTCGTCATGAAGTCGTAGAACTTCATCGATAGTGAAGTTTGAGAAAGCCGTTCTCTGAGGCAGCCACCACTATGCGATCAGCCAACTTGCATCAGGCACCATACGGTAGTGAGGAGATAAGCAAGCGGAGTCGCGCGGGAAGTCAGCAAAAAATCTTATAGGCTAATCGTCGATGAAGGATATGCACTCACATCGACCGGCAAACACAAGCGTCAAACGGTGTCGTGTGTTGATTGCTTGTCCGCTACGCGTTGCGGGCGTGTGAAACGATCGGCTGAACGTTCGTGCACATATTCCAGAATATCCGTTGGACGTGATGCAATCATTGCTCAGAGCCGAAAATAAACGCGGATTTCGTTTCATTGACTGTGCATCGTTCGCGGTTACATTTTGGGACTTCAACGCGAGGCCATTCATCATCAAGTTGCGGTCGAGCATCCGCTGCTGACCGGAATGATCTTGCATAGTTTCCGCCGTCGCTCTCGCGACCAGCGCACGACGGAATTTCGTTCAAGGGATCGCGCTTCCGAAAGAAATCATGAGCAGTACGACGAACATGGACAATGTCATATCAAGCGCAGACGTCATTAAGCGCGCGGTCCGACTTGGTGCCGAGGTCCGCAACATTAGGCTGTCGGGAGACTTGTCTGACGATGCCCTGCGAGCGATCAGCCGACTGCTACTCGAGCACAAGGTGATCTTCTTCCGTGTCCAACAACATTTGGATAATGCCGAACAGCAGCGCTTTGCTGTTCGACTAGGTGGGTTGATCCCGTCTCCTCAAGTCGGTGTGACCGATCGGACGTCCTCCATTTTGGAGCCATCTTCGGGCCGCAGCGGTGGCACCGTCCAGGGGCGTGCGGATGTCATATTTGACGACTTCCGAAATATCTCCGTGCTGCGCGCCGTGATGACTACGCCTTATGGCGGTGACACCATTTGGTCGAATACGGCGGCTGCGTATCTTGATCTTCCGTTATCGCTGCGCATGCTCGCTGACGAGCTCTGGGCGGTTCATACCAATTCCAATCCTTACGCCGTGAACGAGCAATCGACCGAGGCGAACGAGATGCAGTTTCAGGAGGGGATCACCGGAACGATCTACGAAACCAAGCTTCCGGTGGTTCGGACTCATCCCGAAACGGGCGAGCGCACGCTCATGCTTGGCAACGTGCAGCGCTTTATTGGCCTACAGAAACATACCGGTCAAAAGTTGCTCGATTTGTTCCAATCTTACATCACGGCGCCACACAATACGGTGCGCTGGAGGTGGAGGGAAGGCGACGTTGCGATCTGGGATAAACGCCTCACGCAGTCGGCCAATGATCATCCCATGGTGGGCGACCGCGATTTGTTCGGCCTCGCCCGCCCCGACGCCAAGACGCAAAAGCCGCAGGCAGACAAGGCTCGAGCAGCTTAAGCCAGAGTCGCTCGCCGAAACGCCTACCAGCAGGCCATGTCGCAGCAATACGTCGGCTCCGACGCTAAATCTGCTTGAAATGTGCGGTGTTGGGCGGAAACAGCAGGAATAATGCGTCCAATTTGACTAAATCATTCATCCGTTGATCGGCGGCCCGAGGCGGTGAGTAGTTGCTTTCTTCAGGATGCCGGTCCAATGGAGGATGCCTCATGCCCCATTGCGATCTTGTGAGCGGTAGCCTTCTGGCGTTGATGGCGGCCGGTCTCGCGGTGCTCTGCTCGAGCCTGCTCGCCTTGGCCTTCATTTGACGCCGACGCGCTGACCCATGGCGTATCTACGGAAGCGGATCGACCCTGGAGCGCCACAACACGCTTGATGTGTTTTGCACCAGGGACAGCCAGGACTTCGATGGCAGTGTGGTCGCCTGAGCGCTGTACTACCTCGATCGGGTCTGCAGCTATCATTGATAATCAATTCCGGTCGGCCATCAGGTGAGTCATTCATGAACAAGGTCTATCCCGACGCCAAGTCGGCTCTTTAGCACCATGAGAATGGGTTTGATCACCCGGTACCGAAGATGCGCCGCGACGGAGCTTGAGGACGGGTCGACGACAACCCCTGCTAGGGCGATCGTATGCCGCGTCGGTCGTTAGTTTGATCCTAATCGGCGTATCCTATAGCGCGACAATCTGGGTGGGAAGCCGCTTCCATCCTGATTGCCGCGCGGCCAGTATCCGCCGTCTATCTCGTTTAAGCAGGATCGCGCCGGTTGGAATGGCGCCCTGGTCGCGGCGGGAGCCGGACTCGCGCAAGGATACGGACCGCAAAGAAGTTGACGGCCCCTTTGTTCTCGCGCAGTCATACAGGGCATTCCGGTTACGACCTTACGGCTCCAGGTTGCACGAACGAGATGCGAACAAATACGACGCGTACCTGAGGCGGTAGCGGTGGCGGTAGTCCGACGCGACAACGCAGATATTGTGAAAGTAATAAATAATAACCCATTTCATTGGTGGGCCCGGCAGGACTCGAACCTGCAACCAGACCGTTATGAGCTTATGAGCGGCCTGCTCTATCCATTGAGCTACAGGCCCCCGCCGCGGGCCACCGCTAGAAGGCGGCTGACGGTGTGCGTGGAGCGTTTACAGGCCGGCCGGTATCTCGGCAACCCAGAAGGCAAAATTTTTGAAGTCCCGCTCGCCGAACAGTCAGATCTTCAGTCTGACCTGGGATCGGACGACGCAGTTTCGGCGTCGGGACTCTGGCTTGGAAGCCATCTCATTTGTGATCATCAATGGACATGGCAGTGACGCTGTTGATGACGGCATGTCAAGATCATCGCGTTTCCATGCGACGGGATGCAGAAAATCTTCGGCGAAGTGCGATAATTCGACGGAAAAGCGTTAGCTACGGCCGGTATGATCGCAGTAACGTTTTGACCGTGCCGTTTATTTCCGGCGAGGTTTCGACACCGTTGGTTCGTGTGCTTGTACTTGAGAGCCATTTTGCTCTGATAAATTGCCCAATTTCTTAGATTGCATTTTGAAGGCGCCGCTGATCGGCGTTCGGCCGATGAGTTGGGACAAGAGAAAAGCTAAGCGCGTTCGCTTTGAACGTGAATACAGGGCGACACTGGTGGGCTCTGATGGCGCGTGGCGGCGGGACTGCATTATCCTCGACATTTCTGAAACAGGGGCACGCCTCAGCATGGAGGAATCGCCAGACGTCCTCAAGACGCGAGAGTTTTTCTTGTTGTTTTCAATGACGGGACCGGTCTTCCGCCGGTGTGAGTTGGTCCGGTTAGCAGGCACGGAAGTGGGCGTGCGCTTTAAGACGAGCAGGACCGTTCGCGCATAAGCAGCACTCGGCCGGAACAGGTCTGTCCAGCCGCAAAGCATCGGGGCGTCTATCGGGTGAAGGTCACTCAACTCGTCCACGTGCCCCGTTGAGACATGTCGGCGGATCCGCGTGCTCCCAGATCGGTGCGTCGCCACCGGGACGCCGGGACTTTGCCCAGTTGCTTGCAACTGGCTGCCAAATCCGGACCTATATTGGCAGACTTACGACTTTTGCTGGACTGGCTTAGGCCTTCGACTCGCGTATAAGAAACAAAAGGATACGCAGCGCACGGAGGAATTGTGTTCGTACGTGTTAGGGAGGGCGAGGGGGCATCTCTCGGCATCGGAAAAAAGCTTAGTACCAACGGGCAACGTTGCTCCGTCGAGTATTTTGATGCTCCAGTCTCTAAGCCGATCGTCCTCGACTTGGAGGTCGGCGCTATTGAAGCCGTGACCCTACCCGAGCAGACTCGCATTTACCATTTCAATGACGTGTTGGGTGCTTGGGAGATCGGCCGCCTTCTCGACGATCATGGCGACAAGCAATTTATCCGATTCCCCAATGGCGTTTCCAGATATCTCAAGGTCTCGGACGTCTTCGTGCGGTGTCGCCGTGCGATCGAGGACCCGACGGCATTTCTCGGCGCCAAGATCAGCGAAACGCCGAGGTTTGTCGAAGGCCGGAGAAGGTTTGTCCGGACCGCGATCGCTCAGCGCGCAACTGCTATGGGGATGTCGGCGCTGGCCTCGTCCTCCGTGGAGCTTGAAGCACATCAGATCGAAGTGGTCCGGCGCATTTTGCAAGATCCGGTACAGCGATACCTACTTGCTGACGAGGTCGGCCTCGGCAAGACGGTCGAAGCGGGGATTTTGATCCGTCAGTGCATCCTAGATTCAGGCGACCTCACGCTGGTTCTGGTGATCGTGCCCGAAGCGCTCGTTCCGCAATGGCGATCAGAACTCCAGTCGAAGTTCTTCCTAGGGGGCTTTCTCGGCAGAACAATACATGTCTTGGGGTTCAACGAGAGGGACAGAATACAGCCTCTTCTTGGCAAGGCCGCCATGCTAGTCATCGATGAGGCTCATCACCTGACCGGCCATCGTCCAACGATTGATCTGGGTGGCCTGTATGACGACATTGCTGCCGCGGCCCCGAAGATCGAACGTGTTCTCCTGCTCTCGGCCACACCAGCGCTCCATAATGAGCGCGGCTTTCTTGAGATGCTTCATCTCCTGGATCCCGACACTTACAAGCTAACCGATCAGGGGGGATTTCGGCTTCGGGTCGAAAATCGGCAGGCGCTCGCCGGCATCGTCGCGGGTCTCACACCCGAGAACGTGCTTTATCTTGATCACCCGCTCGATTGTTTGGCGGAGATGTTTCCCGAGGACACGTTGCTGCAGGAGCAATCGCGAGTTCTCCGCGCGATCAGCGATAAGATGCCTGCCGAGGATGATCCCGCCTTGATCGAGGCCATAGGCCGGGTCAGGGCTCATCTCAGCGAGGCGTATCGCCTTCATCGACGAATTCTGCGGCATAGGCGCCGCAGCGTTGCCGGGTTAACGCCTGATCGCTCGGGTTTGACGATCGTGAACTATGCGTCTTCCGAAGTGAATCGGTTGTTCGAAGCATTCGAAGACTGGCGCATCGGAGAAGTGAGGAGCGCAGACGGCGCCGAGAACGATTTGGTCAGCGGGAATCGGGTGCGCGTCTTCAGTGGAATCCTCAATCAAATACTTGAGTATGCCCAGAACAGCAGGGGCGCAGTCGAATCGCTTAGGGGAGACGCGCACATCACCTCCCGACCCGATCTCTTTGGACGAGTCCTGTTGCGCTTAGGAAGCGACGACTATTTTGAGGCGCGCACCTCGGCACTGGTGGAGAAGTTGCAAGCGCTTCTCGCGCCGAGACAGCAATTTGTCATTTTCTGTTCGGACGCAAGCACCGCTGATGCACTCGCTCTGGCATTGGCAAATCGGTTGAAAGTCGTGGTCGATCGCCACGATCCGGGAGACGATAACTGGCTGGCCTTCAATCTTGATCCGAGCCGTCCAATTCTAGTCGCCGATCATCGCGCTGAAGAGGGGCTCAACCTCCAAGGTGGTCGCAAGATCGTCGTTCATTACGATTTGCCTCTGAATCCTAACCGGATCGAGCAACGGCTTGGCCGCGCCGATCGCTACGGTTCAGGTGATGCGGTCATGTCGATCGTTCTGAACTGCTGTGACAATCCAATCGAGGGGGCCTGGATTGACTATCTCAATGCCGGCCTGCACGTCTTCGACCGCTCTGTCGCGAGCCTGCAATATCTTATCGAAGACACGACTCGTTGCCTCGCGGGATCGCTTTTCGCCGAAGGTACAGAAACACTCGTGGATCTCACGGCGCAAAGTGCTGGCAAAGACGGTGTCATCGAGCGCGAGATTCGCAATATCGATGAACAAGACGCTCTGGATGCGCTTGGTACTCCACCAAGTGGCATGTTGGAAACGCTGACCGACGTCGACGATAATTGGCAGGCGATCGAGGGTGATGCCTCGTCTTGGATTGAGGGGACGCTGCAGTTTGCTCGAATACCAGAACCTACAGAGGGCAAAGGTGTCGAGCTCTTCCGCTATCGGTACCTTACGTCGAATCGCCACACACTCGTTCCGCTCGAGACGTTCTATGAAAGCTGTCAGTCTTCCATAGATGTCTCGCCAGCTGCGCATCTCGCCCGCATGGTGCGGACGGTACCATTTACCTATCGCAGGAGAACGGCGCTTAGTCGGCAGGGTCGTGCGGTCGCCACGCGCCTGCTGCGCTATGGGGACCCTTTCTTCACTGGGATGTGGGAGGTGGCGCAAGCGGACGATCGTGGCCGCTCGACTGGCCTTTGGCGGCAGATGTCGGACTACCGGAGCTCCGGAATCGCCGACCTCTTCTTTCGGTTCGACTTCATTGTGGAGGCCGATGTTGAAGGATCATGCAATGTTCTCGCTGATGCAGATCGGCTGACGGATGCCTCCACTGCTTCCATCGTTCGTCGCGGAGACATGCTTCTCCCACCCTTCTTTCAAACCGTCTGGCTTGATCAAGAGCTTAACCCCGTTCAGGATGTGGCGACGCTTGAGCGACTTGGTTTAGCCTATCGCCCCGAGGTCGATAAAAAGGGCGAACGCGACTTCAACCTTAATTCCACGCGTTGGCGACAGATGGGCAAGCTCGACGTACCGCAACTGGAGCACTGGGCCGACCTATGCGCCAAGGCTCGCGTATGCGCGGAGGCCTATTTGCGGGGCCTTCCGTCTCTTACCGAGAGTCTCGACATCGCCGTTGGCAATGCCATGGAGGTCGACCGGGGCCGCCTCGGTCAACTGCGCGTCCGTGCCGAACGAGGCGACAGCACCGCGGACAGCTTCGAATGGACGCTCGAACGATCGCTTTCGCAAAGCCTGATCGGCGGCATCCGCGAACCAAGTATTCGCGTCGATGCAATTCTTGCCTGTTTCCTTTCAGGTGACAGGGCAGCCAGCGCCGTCCTTGATGCCGCACGTGAGTCCAATGCTCACCTTTGATACGCTCTACGATATCCTCGCCGCTTGGCCATCCCGAGCCATGCCCGCCGTAGGTTCGGACGGGGTGTTCGATCGCATTCGCCAGATACTCGTGCGTGCGATCTCTGACGGCGAGCGAATTCAGATGGGGGACCTCATGCCGCTGCTCCGGCATGTGCTGCGCCGCCACTCGATCCAGACGATGACCATGGCTAGGCTACGCGTCCCTTCGACTGGCGAATGGCCGAGCCGCGATCGCTGGGCAGAATTCGGAATTCGTGCGCAAGCCGTCGCAACCGGCCAGTTCTTAATCGAAGCGCTGCCTTGGTCACCCGCTTGGATGGCTGAGACTGACACCCCATTGTTCGAGGACGCTTTCGGCGAGGGCGACGTGCGGCTCGATTGGCGAAGGCCGATCGACCCGTTTCTCGCCGAAGCGAGTGGATTTGGAACATACGTCTCACCAGGTCAGCGCGAAGCGGTGCGTAGCGCCTTCCTGCTGCCTTCTGGCGAGACGCTCATCGTCTCACTGCCGACAGGATCGGGAAAAAGCTTAGTTGCACAGGCCCCAGTGCTCGTTCGCGGCCTTGAAGGCGGCCTGACCATTTGCGTCGTGCCGACCACAGCGCTTGTTCTCGATCAAGCGCGTCAGATGGCCGAACTGCTTAGGGCGCGCCATCCCCGAGGTGAGATTCCCGCGCTTGCTTGGCATGCCAATCTCACTCCCGACGCGCGTTTGAGCATCAAATCGGCAATCCGCGAGGGTCGGCAGGGCATTCTTTATTGCTCACCAGAGGCTATGACAGGCGCGCTGCTTCCTGCGCTCTACGATGCCGCGAGAGACGGACTGCTTTCCTACCTCGTCTTGGACGAAGCTCATCTCGTGAGCCAGTGGGGCGACGGCTTCCGGCCCGCCTTCCAGATGCTTGCAGGCGTCCGGCGCGGCTTGCTGAGTGCCTGCGAGGGTCCCGGCTTCCGAACTATCCTCATGTCGGCTACGCTGACCCCCGACACCGTTGAGACCATTGACGCGCTGTTCGGCCCGTCTCACACGATCCAGATGGTGGCCTCCATTCATTTGCGTCCCGAGCCGCAATATTGGGTCCACCGCGAGAATGTCGATGCGATCAAGGACCGCAAGGTCCTTGAGGCAATCCGTCACGCACCACGTCCTTTCATTCTCTACGTGACCAAGCGCGACGATGCGCGTCGGTGGCTGACGATTCTGCGACGTGAAGGTTTTTCGCGGACCGAATGCTTTCATGGCGAGACCGGCGACACCGACCGCCGGCAAATCATCGATCAGTGGTCACGCAACGCAATCGACGGGATCGTCGCTACTTCTGCATTTGGCGTGGGCATCGACAAGCGCGACGTGCGCACGATCATCCATGCCGCCGTGCCCGAAACCGTCGACCGTTTTTACCAAGAAGTGGGCCGCGGTGGGCGCGACGGCCGGCCATCGGCATCCATCCTGCTTTGTTCAGAAGCTGACCGGGAGATAGCAGACCATTTGAGCGCTCCCGCTCTGATCAGTGAGGAGTTGGCATTCGAACGATGGTCGACGATGTTCGCTCACGCCAAACGCCTCGACGCCATGGGCAGTCTCCTGGAGCTTGATCTCGATGTCGTGCCTCCAAAACTGCGCCAGCAATCGGACTACAATGCCTCCTGGAATATGCGAACCTTGATCATGATGGCGAGGGCTAAGATGATCGAGTTGGAATCGCGCCCGCCCGAGATGATATCCCGCGCTGAAGATGAGACCGAGGCCGCCTTTGACCTCCGCAATGAGGAACATTGGGCGCGATACTTCAGGCAAACAGTCGTGAGCGTGCTAAAGTCGGGTCACCGCAACAAGTCGGTCTTTGATCAGCAAATTCGTGATGAACGCTCTCGCTCATTCGATGCAGCCGCTCTGAACCGCAAACTTCTCGACGATCTGCTTGGCGGCAAGATCGAAATATCGCATCTGCTCGACCAGCTTTATCGCAACCATACGCCGGGGCGAACTCTGATCGTTTCTACGGCTTGTGGTGGATGCCCAGTGCACCGCGAAGTGGGAAGAAAGGATCTAAATTACACGGAGCCGTTGGCTTATGGCATCGAAAGAGTCGGGCCTTGCGACATCGGTTTTTTCCGCGAGCAATTCCCACACCTCAATATTGCTGCGCCTGTTATTCTGACGGTCCCAGAACCTATGGATTCATCGTCGATGGTCAAAATCCTCGGCGATCTCGTTGCGACTTTCGGAGTCCGCGAGATCGCCGCACCCGACGCTTTCAGAACAGGCACCCCTGAACTTGGATCGCTCCACACAAGAGCCAGCGATGGAATGCTGTTCATGCAGTCGATCGAGGAGGAAGCCTCTCGCCCATCCTCGTATGGGGTTCCACGCGCAACCCTCTTGTGCGGCGGCTCAGTTCCGCCGCACATCCTTCTCCTTGATCGGCCATTGCATGTCATATTGGCGCCCGCGTCTACGCCAGATCCCTTACACGCCAGTCGCAAACTTGCTGAGACCGGCACCAATGTCATTTCTTTGGACCAATTCAAGCTAGGGGCGCGAACGTGAGCATACTTAATATGCCGAGCGACGGACTGTTCAACGTCTTGATTGTTCTGACGCGCGCGCTGGTGCGACTCGGCCCCAAATCTCGAAGCGAGCTCCTCAATGCGTGCGGGGCCGAACTGGATGGGGTGGATCCCAAGCACCTAAGCCAGTCGCTAACGAGGTGGACCGAACTTGGGCTGTTTGCTGTCGACGACGGCGTCATTGCGCTACGTGAACCGTATCGATCGTTGCTCGGCAGGAACGCCGATATCGCAGAGGCGCGGCTTCCAAAAGTCGCGCGCGAAATAGCTCTTGCGCCCGACAACAACGCTCGCTTCTGGGAGGCCGAAGAAAATAGGAGCGCGGATTTCAGTCGTGGCCTTTCCTGGATTTTGGCACAAGACGTCTACGCGCTGGACACGAGTTCTCACCAAAGGGTTGCTACGCTCGAGAGCACGCAAGTTGCTGATGACGCCAAGCGCATGCTGCAGAACGACACGCGCTGGAACGGGCTTCGCACCTGGATGCTTTATCTGGGTTTCGCCCGCGGCGGAGCACAGGTTACGATCGATCCGACGGATGCTGTCCGTGACATGCTTCCTAGCATATTCGGACGAGACGAATCGTTGCCAGCGCCTATTTTTGTTGAGCGCGCCGCAACTGCGCTGCCTGTATTGGACGGCGGTGCATACCGGTTAAAGATCGAAGAGGTACTAAAGGACTCGAACTGGACGCGCCCGAGCGAGGGTCATCTGTCGACTGCATTCTCACGCGCCATCCAGCGCTTGGACCGGGAAGGTCTCATTGCAGCTGAGAAGAAGAGCGACAGCGAGGAGGGCATCATGCTGACAGGTGCAGATCAGCGGCCCTGGCGCGGCATGACGCATATCCGCCGGATTCAAGCAAAAAAGGGCAAATGATGCTCAAGAACTATTGGCCTCAAGCTGCCGCAGTCAATGCTTGCATCAAGAATGAGGCTGAGACCGCAGACATCTCGGTATTGCTAGCGGTCCATCAACCCTCACCGCTAGTCCAACGCAATGCTGGCACCAATCTCACGACTCCGGCAACCGAGAAAGACCTGCTCGACGCCTTTCTGACGAATGATGTGCCTGGGGGCGCCCTGATAGTGCCGATAACCGGACCCTCCGGTGTCGGTAAGTCGCATATCATCCGCTGGCTTGACGCCCAGTTGCATCGCTCCCCCAAAAGCAGGCAGTTGCATATCATCCGGATTCCGAAGAGCGCTAGTCTGCGTACCGTAGTTGAGCTGATCCTAGCACCGCTTGCCAACGATCCTCGTTATGCCAAACCGAGTGCGGACCTGAACCGCGCGGTAGCTGAGGTCAACGTTAAGGACGCGGTCATCACTTTCCGCGCGCATCTCGAGAACGCGCTCAGCGCGCGGCGCGAACGAATGATCGCCGAACTTCGGGAACACCCGAACCGTACGCATCTCAAGGCGCTGATCGGTCATGCGGAAAAACTGCCCCGTCTCTTCTCCGATGCGGCCCTCGATCAACATTTCATAACCAACGTTCTAACTCGCGTTGTAGCTCGGGCGATTGGCGGTCGCTCCGAGAGCGACGATGAGACGTTGTCTCAATTCGCCGCCGAAGATCTGATGCTGCCACGGGAGATCGATCTCAACCAAGCAGCGAGGCAGGTTCGAGAATACTATCAGGTGCAAATCGCGATTGCGCCGGCCGAGCGCCTGAAGCCAATCGTTGACCTCCTGAACGATGCGGTGGACCCAGCGATTGCCAATGTGTTCCAACTCGAGCAGAGCACCGGGGGGATGACGCTTCAGGACATCATCCTGGCGGTTCGAAAGATCCTGTTCGAGGACGGCAAAGATCTCGTGTTGCTGATTGAGGATTTTCAAGCGCTCGCAGGCATTCAGGATGTTCTTCTTAAAGTCTGCATTCAGGAAGGTGAATATGAAGGAAAGAAGGTGCGTGCGACGATGCGAACTGCAATCGCTCTCACGGATGGCTACCTCGCTTTCCGGGACACGATTTTAACCCGCGCTCAGAGAGAATGGGTCATCGGCAGTCACGCGCAGAGCGATGAGCAAATCAAAGCTGGCGTGATCGAAATGATCGGCGCTTACTTGAATGCCGCGCGCTGGGGCGAACAGGAGTTGCGGCGGCTATTCAAGCAACGCGACTCCGAACAATCGATGGCCGATTGGATTCCCGTATGGCGTGATGAAGACCTAGGCGAGGAGGGCAGCGAGGCTGTCCCCGCATTCGGCTTCGACGCCAAAGGCGTTTCCCTGTTTCCTTTCAATAGGAATGCCATAGAACAACTCGCAGAGCGACATTTGTCTGAAGGCGCCAGGCTGATCTTCAATCCGCGGCGTGTCATCAACGAGATTCTACGGCACACGCTGTTGATGCGTCAGTCCTATGAGGCAGGTCAGTTTCCGCCCTCGGACTTCCAAGATTGCCGTCCTAATGCCACCATTGCTAACTGGATTCGCCAGAGCCACCAAGCCGAGCAGACCAGCCGGCGCCTTGCTACCTTGCTGGCGGTCTGGGGTGGAAATCCTGTAGACGTCGCGGCGATCGGTCATATTCCGCCGGCAGTCTTTACGACTTTCAGACTGCCAACACCGGCCGAAATTGCCAATATTCCGTTTGTACCCGAGCCACCTCGAGTCAAGGTGCCGGGGTCCAATCCGATTAAACCCTTGGAAACGGAACGTGACGATTGGACAAGTCCGGTTGTCCCAACCGTCGATCCCGAAATGGAGAAATGGCGGACTAGGCTCGAGGCTTGGGCCGTGGGTACACAACTCCCGCAGAAGGAGGCTAATGATGTTCGTAGCGCTCTCTTCGCGATGATGAAGGACGCGCTGAACTGGCCCAGTCTGCGCATGCGCGAGCCGCATCTGCGGGTAAGCTGGATCACAATTCCCAATGCCCGGGGTAACCCGCAATCCGGTCGCCAACTCAAGCTGTGCGACGATCATCTCGACGAGAATGGCACGGTTCGTGCGGGAATTCTTGGAGCTGTCCGGTTCGCCAAGGAGAAGCGTTGGACTTATCAAGGAGCTGATGACGACTATGTCGCAAGTGCGGCTCTCGTGGATCATCTCCTCGCACAAATGACGCCGCTAATCGTTGAGGACGCCAAAGCGGAAGCCGCTGCCCTTGCGCGATCACTTGTTACTCAATCGCGCATCGCTGGGCTCGCACCACCTATTCGTCCTTCAGGCGCCGATGCCACGCTCGCGGCTCTGTTTGCAAAGCCGGAGCCAAAGGAAAGGCAAGCCTTCGAAGACAATTGGGACAAGATGCGTGACACGGCACTCGGCTATATCGGTACAAAGTCTGCCCGCGATGTCCTTCAATCCGAGTTGCTGGAGCGCGTCGCAACCTTCCAGGGTTCCGGCGGCAAGGCCTTTGCGGTTGATATCGCGCGTCTTCTCGACGTCATTGCCGAAGACGCAGTTCCGGAGGCTGTCGATCGTCTACCTGATGAAGTCAAGGCCTTCATCCGACCACTTGGTGAGGCTCGGCTTTGGGGACAATTGACCCAAATCGTTGCAAAGTTGCGCGACTTTCGAACTCACATTAACGAGTTCCTCGACGAAAAGTTTGACAAAACAGGTTTCGTTTCGGACCTTCAGGAAATTATCCGATTGCTCAGCGCGACAGGAAGCTTCCCGTCCGACTGGCGGACTAACTTGCGTGATTTCGAACGGCGCCTCGTCGAGTTTCAGGCGAGCCCGATCGTTGATCTCGTTACCAAGGCCGCCACAATTGTTGACGAGGCCGATCGCGAGCAAATTCCTAAATTGCTGAACGCGCTTGGCTCGCTCGATCTCGGGCTTATCGGCCGCACCATGGAATTTCTCGCTTCCACCAACACGCTCATTGCCGCCGCCGAAAAAAGCGTCGCTCGCGAGGAGGCCGATCGTAGTCAGGCTGACCCCGAGACGCTTTGCGGTGAAATTACAACCCTGCTCGAAATTGTCGGCGGTTCTGTTCAGACTGCGGAGGCCGCCCAATGACAACTACGCTACCGGCGCGGGCAACAGCGCTCCGCGAGCGACTTGCTCGCCTTGATAAGTTGGGTTCAAGCGTAGCCGAAGCCGGTGATCTTGAGGGTCTGCGCGGCGATCTCGCTGGACGAGCTGAGAAGCTGGGTACTCACTTAACGAACCAGGTCAGGCTAGTCGATGCGGCTATTGCAGTGCCGCCGCCGGCTTCGTTGCTCGCCGCCCGTAAACGCGCCGGAGGCATCCTTGAGAGATTTCGCGCGCAGCCCAAGGCTTCAACGCTGAAGAGAGCGCAGGCGTGGAGGTCGATGCTGGACGAAATTGATACCGCATCGCGCGATCTCGCTTCGGCAGTCATGGCCGCTTGGCGGGCATACCGTCAGCATGTTTTCGCCGGCGACGCCCCGGCAGTCATCAGGTCGCGTCTTGCCCGGACAAAGGCGAACGACGCCGCTTTCAACGAGTATCAGAGACTTTTTGATCGGCTTAAGGCAGCTTTCGAAACACTGCCTGCTGATCGAGCAGCTATCGACCGCGTCAAAGAATTGGCCGCGGATCTTGAAGCAGTTGCGCAAAACTTTGATTTTGCGGTGCCCGCCGCGGTAAAGCAGTTTCTCGAGGCTGTACTTTCGGTCAGCGGAGCACCGCTTGCGCTGCTCACCCCTGAAGTTGTGAACTGGCTCAAGGAAAACGATAGTTTCGACAATTATCGCGTAAGTGCGAAGGGGCGCGGCTGATGAGCGATGAGACCATCATCCTCGTGGCGCTCGATCAGATAGAACAGCGAGAGGCGCGCCTCCTCACCTGGGGGCTGGTCGACGGATTCTTAACGTCTGAGGAAATCGCCGACCTCATAGATTCCCTGCTCGACGATCCTCGATACGCTGACGGGTCGAGCTTGGTTCGCGCCTCTCAAGTGATCGACGTGCTCAAAGCCCGAGCATTGCTATTCGATATTGGTGAGGCGCCCGGCACGCGATACCGCTCGCGTATGGCAGAGGCTGTACGACTGTTTTTTCGCTTGCGACAGCTCTTCCCAAAGCACAGTGGGTTGATCGGATGGCAAAACGCACCCACGCTGGTAGCAGATTTTCGCTTTATCTGGCGCCGCCGTCGGTATCCAAAACGCTCGATCAATGCCCTCGAGGCTTTAGCTGCGATCAGTGCGGTCACGTCCGATGGCTACGCCCGCCAGGCGATCGCTTCACTTATTGAGAGCTACGGGGTCAAATTTACGCTTGCTCGGTTTCAGGTCGCGGCTGCTGCACGCATCCTTGGAGGTTTCGAAAGTTCTCGCTCGATCGCGACGCTGGTGAGTGCGGGAACGGGCAGCGGAAAGACACTCGCGTTCTATCTGCCTGGGCTCGCTCGCATCGCTTCGCATATCCTGCGAGACGCGGCGACTAGTCGTTGGGTCAAAATCCTTGCGCTCTATCCGCGCAACGAATTGCTGAAGGATCAGTTTGCGGAGGTTTATGCGCAGGCCAGGCGGCTTGATGTCTCTCTCTCCGGGCGCGGACTTCGCAAAATTCTGATCGGTACATTCTTCGGACCAACGCCCTACAGCGCCGCCACCGCCCATGAGGCAAAGGGATGGCGGTCGCACGCAGATGGTATTGTCTGTGAGTATCTGCGTTGTCCCCGCGACGGTTGCGACGGCGAAATGGTTTGGGGCGAAGCCGACCGTCGCATGGGAACCGAGCGGCTATCTTGTCTCGAATGCGGAAAGCGAATTGAGAGCGACGAAATCATCCTGACGCGTAGCAGGCTTGAGCGGGAAAGCCCCGACATTCTGTTCACGACGACGGAGATGCTTAACCAGCGCATGGGAGACGACCGGGTTCGTCATCTATTTGGGCTGGGCGACCTTTGCCGACGACCGGTCGAGATGATGCTCCTCGACGAAGTTCATACATATTCCGGAGGCTCTGGCGCGCAGGTTGCCTTCTTACTTCGCCGTTGGCGTCACCTGCTCGGCAAACCGGTGAGCTTTGTTGGCCTTTCAGCGACGCTTACCGATGGCGCGCGCTTCTTTGGACGGCTGACAGGTTTAAACGAACATGCCTCCATTGAGGTCGCGCCGAGCGTTGGCGATATGATCGCCGAAGGTGCCGAATACCTGATCGCGCTGCGCGGCGATCCGGTTTCGCGCACAGCGCTCCTGTCGACCACGATCCAAGCCGCGATGCTGCTTTCGCGTATACTCGATGCACCCGACGTGCTTAAGAGCGAGGGTATTTTCGGCGAACGCCTGTTCCTGTTTGCCGACAACATCGACGTCATCAATCGAATGTATTTCGCGATGCTCGACGCAGAAGGCCGGCGGAGCACTGGTGCGGTTGACATGAGGCGCCACCCCAATGGCGGACTTGCTGTTCTGAGAAGACCAATGTCGAGCCAACAGCGCAAGCTTCATGGGCAGGACTGGGAAGTGCCAGTCGAAATCGGCCATAGCCTTCAGTCGAACGATCGCAAGTCCGTTGGACGGGTCATGGCGATGGATCCAGGGGTGGGCAACAATCTCGACATTATCGTCGCCACCGCGTCCCTGGAAGTCGGCTTCAACGATCCTCGCGTCGGCGGCGTCATCCAGCACAAGGCGCCTGTCGACGTCGCTCAGTTTCTGCAACGAAAAGGTCGCGCTGGCCGATCGCGGCGCATGCGGCCGTGGACTGTCGCGGTTCTTTCCGATTACGGTCGCGACCGTATTGCATACCAAGGCTATGACCTTCTATTTGATCCCCAAGTGCCTGTTCGGTCGCTTCCGATTGGTAATCGCTATGTCGAGCGGATCCAAGGTGTCTACGTAACGCTTGACTATCTCAGTCAGATGATCGGTCCAGGCACAAGGGGGAGTGTTTGGACAAATCTGGTCGGGCCGGCGTCAGCACCGAACCAACGCGAGCGGCAGGCGCGCCTGGCGAGCATAATGCGGCGTTTGCTGATCGACGCTTCCGAGCAGGACCGATATGCGACCTTCATATCTAACGCGTTGCGTCTCGGCACGGACGAGGTGCAATCATTGCTATGGGAACATCCACGGCCGCTGCTAACGCAAGTGCTACCAACGGCGCTTCGTCGGCTCGAGACCGGGTGGCGCGCCAACGGCCAGGCCGGCGGCGACTACCAGATCCGAAATTCACCGCTTCCCGAGTTTGTGCCGGCCAATCTCTTTAGCGAATTGAATCTTCCCGAGGTCGAGATCGTCTTGCCCCGAGCAGGAGGTGTGCCCCCGGATCCTGTTACAATGCCCATCGCACAGGCGATGCGTGAGTTTGCGGCAGGCCGCGTGTCTCGCCGGTTCGGGCTTAGCCATGGACGCGAACGTCACTGGCTGTGCCCGCAACCAGATCAGAATCGTGCCCAAAAATTTGCGCTCGATTCTTGCGTGCAGGCGGATCCACTCGGCGATTGGTTAATTCAATCATTTGCGGGCCCACGACGTGTTCCGGTGTACCGGCCGCGGGTCATCACGGTGCAGTTGCCTCCTCCCAATATTGTCGATACTTCCAACGCCAGACTGCGGTGGCGTACCCAGATCGTCGCACGTCAATCAGGACTTGTGCTTGAGCCGCCGCAGAGCAGCCATTGGGCTCGCCATGTTGCGGACGTGCGATTCCATACGCACCAGGGCCTCAGTCCGGTCGAACTAAGGCGCATGGCGCTCGTTAGCGACGCCACAATCAACTTTCAAGACGGGACCGCCCTTGTAAAAGAATTCAGCTTCGAAATGGGGGAGTCTCCGGCTGCACTGGGCTTTAGCTTGGCGGTTGATGCCATGACCATCAGACTGCGCTTTCCACAAGCCATGTGGTCTGATCTCGGTGACGAATCGGATATTCGCTACCGAGCAATGCGCACGGCTCGTTTTCACGACCAAGCCTTGCGCGGCGAATACCTCGTAATGGTGGACAGTCCGTTCGCCCGAGAATGGCTGGCGCACCTGCTGCTGGCCTCACTGAGCAACGAGGCAATCGCCAGGTCGATCAGCCTGCAAGGGGCTGCGGCTAATCTGGCGGGAGGCACTGCTGACCTGAGCTTACAGCAAACGCTCGATGTACTCTTTCAGTCGGCCGTGGTCGACGACATCAATGCGCAAGCCAATGTTCAGGACCGATTGCGGCAGGATCTTGCAGCCCTTCTTGCCGACCCAAGGGTCCATGCAGGCCTATTTGATCTAGCCGCGATTCTATGGACTCCGATCACCGCCGATTGGGAGCCGTGGCTCCGCGAGCGTTTCACTGCCACGGCGGGAGCGGCCGCCTTTAGCGCGGTCCTAAGCTTGTGCCCAGAGATTGACGGTGATGCTCTGGTCGTCGACATCGACGCGGGGCCTCGGGAGGAGGATGACGTCTTCGCGGGCGAGCCAAGCGCGGAAGTGTGGATCACCGAGTTGGCGCCGGGAGGCAACGGGCACATCGAGGAGGCTCTTCGTCAATATGCTGAGGATCCGCGCCGGTTCTTCAACTTGATGACCGCGGCTCTGCGCGATAACGACTTCTCGCTAAGCGACTTTCAACTTCAGCGGTACCTGGAGACTGTTGTCGAAAATGATACTGACGGCGGGGTGTCGTTGGCCGCGCAGGCCTTTCGCAGTGCCTACGGCGCGTACGAAAGCTACAGCGCCTTCTCCGTGCTACGTCAGTCTCTCGCTGAGGAAGGCTTTGCGACTTTTCATGCGTTCATCGTGGCGCTTGCCAACAGAGTGCTCCGGCCGGGGTCGAGTTCTGAGAGTGACGCGTTCTTTCTTGAAGCCATACGGCAGTGGAATGCGCAGGAGCAACGCCTGGGCGTCGAACTGGACGCGCGTGTCATCGCGTACCGACTTGCTCGACGGGGTGATATCGATGCCGCGCTCGCCTTTGCAGGTATAGATGCACCGACCATAAACCCTGACCAATGGCGCTTCGGCGTCATATACGGATTGCTTTGGCCTCGCGGAGCGCAGATTCGGCAATCAGGCCTTAGGCTCTACTCCCCCTACGTAGACCTCCCATTACCCGAACCGTTGTTGCTAAGATCCTACTTTGAAGAAGGTCTGTATTCGATCGATGTTAGCGAGGTCGATTGGAAAGAAAAATGCCTCGAACGACTCGCCGATGTCGGTGCCGTGACCTTATCTTGCCCCATGGCGTCTTCAGTCCTTCTCGCTGACGCCTTGAGCTTCATTGCAACCAATCCGGTTCAGGCCAACTATCTATCAGTCTTCGCGCGCGTCCAGGCGGTTCGACGCGTGGCGGATAGCCTTCAGGTCGACCTCGATGTCGCGGAGGCGCTTCAATGAGTTTCGAGACCCGCCGCATCTTCAAGAGTGCGGTGACCAGTCAGAACCTTATCCGCGAACTGTTACAACTGATGTTTCTCGGCGAATTGCTCGCACCGCATCGCGATAGGGCATGGCTGGTCAGTCCCTGGATCAGCAACGTTGTGCTGTTTGATAATCGCGCCGGGGGCTTTGACGCAGTCAATCCCGATTGGGGTAGCCGTGAAATCCGACTTGTCGAAATTGCTGTGGACTTGATGGCGCGCGGGTCACGTTTAGGCATTGCAACGAGTTTCGACCAGCATAATGACGCACTAATCGCCGCGATCTCCGATGCCGCGGCTGAAGCAGGCCTGAGGGACAAGCTCACGATTGTGCGCCGTCAGCATCTGCATACGAAGGGTGTGCTTCTCAAGCGCGGTCTGTTGTCGGGCTCGATGAATTTGACCTACAACGGACTTGAACTAAATGACGAGATGGTCATCTACGACACCAGTTTGAAGACACTAGCTGAAGCGCGGCTGAACTTTGAATCGTATGCCGAGGGCGGCGCATGATCGATGGGTTGTCTACAAGCGATCTCGGATGGCTCCGCACGTTTTTCACCTCACCGAATGGGCTTGATTGGGAGGCTCTTCGGACCGGCGTTGTTGCGGTAGCCATTGCCAATCACATTCGACCATGGCTTCAAAAACTCGCAAGTCATGATCAGCGCGCGCCGATTCTCCTGCCCTTCATTCGTGATGGTAGAATTGCTGGTTGGTACGCGACAACCCAAACAGCAGAAGGTGGCCTCGAATTGGGGGCGGAACTAAAAGCTTGGCTCGGGCCGACGTTTTTAAGCACCTTCGATGTCGTACCGGTCAAATCGAACGACGCAATGGCGAAAGCGATGCGAAGTCGATCCGGCGGCATGGTCTATAGGTTTGCCGGGGCCGATCCTGAGAGCAACGAGAGAATTGCAGCACGGATCGCCGATTATAACGAAACGCTAAAGTTGCGCCCGCAGACGGTAAGCCAGACCGTTCGCCCAATCGGCAGCATCCGCGCAGAGTTCGACCGTGCTCTGCTTGCACAGGATGAATCGCGGGCGGAGTTGATGATCGCCGAACTTCGGGGAACCGGGCGGCTCAACGAAGAAAATATGCGCTATCTCGATGTCCGGCTCAAGGCAGGTCTTGGGTATTGGCCACAGATCGCGCGTGATCACTGGCTGGTTTCGACGATGTCGGACCTCGCTTTGCCGCCTCAGGTTCTCGCTGATATTATTGAGGCGCTTTACCGCACCTATATTGAGGAAGTGGAGGCGGGTGGCTCGCTGGTGCAGGTACTCCAGGCGTTCGAACTGCACATCGCTTGTCGCTATCCGCGACTGTTCGCGTCCCGCCGCGGCATCCGGACGCCGCGGGTTATCAAGGCCTTTCTACTGTACGAGCGCCTGCAAACCCGATCCGACATCAACATCCTCCACAATCTCTCATCTCTTCTCCCTGACATCGAGCGAGAAGGTGTCTGGGCGCAGGCGTTGTCGTCAGCATCAGAGGCACCTGCGGATACTGGGATCAGCGAGGCCGATGCTGAGGAGGCATTCGATGACGCGCAGTATGACCGAGCTTTCGAGTTCTTTCTCGCCCTGCCTCTCAGTCGAAAATCGGTGAGCCGGCTTCTCTTCTGTGTCTCTTTCATAGATACTGAAGAGGCAAAGAGCCGATTACTGGGCGTCATCGACGCTGCTCCAGCCATTGTCAGCAATCTCGCTCCTGCCGTTCAGGCCAAGCTAGAGGCCCTTCGCTCGAGAAAATCGCAGACCGCAGCGGCCGATGAACATCCGATTGCTTGGATGCGCTGGGCGAAACACGTCGCCGCCGGCCGTGATCTGGAGGCGGCTGAACTCCAGGCCCGTGATGCCGTGAGCGGTTGGGACATAGCGCCATTTCGCGAAAACGAAAAGCTCTCGAACTCGTTTGCGGAATTGATAGGCGGTGCTAGTGGGGATGCGGCCGCGCTGGTCCGCCGGTCTGTGCCGGATCTCATGGCTGCATTCTTTTCTGAGGAAAGTACGCCAACGCCTGCTTTGCGTTCGATCGCCAACATTTTGTTTCTTTTTATCGCCATGGAGGAGGTCCTCAGTCGCACAGATCTGGACTTGCTCGCTCAATTGTTCGGCCGGCTTCTCGAAATGGGCCTATCTGACGCCGACTATCAGTCACTCATCAGCGACTTGGAGGATGTGCAACGACGTGTCGGCTCGTATGCACATCTCCCTTGGAGCCTTGATATTTGCGAGGCATTGGCGATAGCGCCGAGCCCATCGGCATCCGCACGCGAGGCGAGGCTCCGCTTCTTTGTCCAGATTCTTGCACAGGCGCGCGGTTTCTCCCATAGACTTCGTCCGCAGGATTTACTGCCGATGGAGTTCCTCGCCAAAGATTATGGTATCGAGACAGCAACGCTTGATGCCCTTCGGCGCTCCAGCGAAACTCAAGAAGTCGCCTCTCGACCGCCCGATCTCGCGGGCAAGACGCTTGGCATCTACACCCTTTCTGAGAGTGCAGGCAGCCGCGCAAAGGATGCGCTCGAACGAATGTTCCCTGGCTGCAGAGTTGAAGTCAATTCAGACTTGGTTTGCACCCCAAGGCTTGCGAATCTAGCGAAAGCCTCGGACATGTTCGTGTTCGCTTGGAAAAGCAGCAGTCACCAAGCGTTCTATTGCGTGAAGGACGCCTTACCTGAGGGTGAGCCGATCTGGGCTGTGGGCAAAGGAACTGCCAGCATCTTAAGAGCAGTGTTGGATAATCTAGAGTAGTTAGGCGATCTTGACCTCAGCCCAACAGTCGTCGTTCTCATAAACTCTGACGCTTTGGCAGCCTGTGATGCGCTGCAAAAACCAAGTTGCAATGATCTCAGCGGTCGGATTTTCAAGGCCTTCGACGTCGTTCAACAACCGGTGATCGACCTTTCTTATGAGTGGCAAAATCTCGGCGTCGATTTCAGCGAAATCCATCACGAAACCGCGTGCGTCCAAAGCGCCAGATACGATCACTTCAACGCGATAGTTGTGGCCGTGAACGTTCTTGCATTTGTGCCCCTCCGGCAGGAGCGGGAGGTGATGGGCTGACTCGAAACGATAGGTACGGCCAATGCGGGTGACCGATTTGGAAGCCTGCGATGTTGGTTCAGTGCTGGCCGGCGTGCTCGACTCGAGATGAGCAGGCTTGACATGTGTTGTCATCCGCAGTGCTCCTAGATTAGGATGGACCGAAAGTTCGGTTTTGGCTCGCGCACCGGAGTGCTAATGAACCGGCGAATCGGCAAACTCTTTATATCCACGTTCTCGTAGCTTGCAGGCCGGGCATTCGCCACATCCGCGTCCCCATTCATGCACCGTCGCGATGTCTCCGTGATAGCAGGTCACGGTGCTCTTGCGAATGAGATCGACAAGGGGGGAGCCTCCCAATTCATGGGCAAGCATCCAAGTCTGCGCCTTGTTTATCCACATTAGCGGCGTCTCGAGAACAAAACGGGTCTCCATTCCAAGGTTGAGCGCAACTTGCAGGGCTTTGACCGTGTCGTCGCGACAGTCTGGATAGCCGGAGAAGTCGGTTTCGCACACACCGGTCACAATGTGCTTTAGCCCTCTTCGGTAGGCGACGGCCGCAGCCAATGTGAGGAATAAGATGTTTCGGCCGGGAACAAAAGTGTTCGGAAGTCCGGATGCTTCCGCGACGATCTCGACGTCTCGCGTCAGTGCGGTCTCGCTAATCTCCCCGAGCACGGAAAGATCCAAAACGCGGTCGGTGCCAAGTTTCGTAGCCCAGGAGGGAAACTTCGCTTCCAACTCGTGGCGGAAATCGTCTCTCGCGTCTAGTTCGGCGCGATGGCGCTGGCGGTAGTCGAAGCCGATCGTCTCTACATGATCGAAACGGTCGAGAGCCCAAGCCAGGCAAGTCGCAGAGTCCTGTCCCCCCGAAAAGAGGACCAAGGCAGTTTTGTCGGGCATCAGGCGGCCTCCCGCTCGAACACGCTACAGGCGCCGGCATCGCTGTCCCGTCGGACGGTGACACGCCAAAGGTTGGGACAAATGGGCTTCACCTTACGCCAGATCCAGGCGGCCAGATTCTCCATGGTGGCAGGCCCAAGATCGTTGATCTCGTCCAGGAACCGGTGATCCAAGCCATTGCGTGCTTCCTCAAGACTTCGCTCGAACAGAGAAAGATCCATCAGCATTCCTGTGCTCGCGTCGGGTAGTCCGCGCAAAACGACCTCGGCCCGATAGGAGTGTCCGTGGATCCTAAGGCTAGGCTCCACATCGACGGTGCGATGCAACGTGTGCGCTGAGTCGAACCGGAATTCCTTGCTGAGTTCGTAGATCATCTGATGCTCATATATTTATGCGTTTGGAGCGACAGTTTCCACTTCGGACGTTCGAGGCAGTAGGCGATGGCTCTCGCCATGTTGGAGTCACGGTGAGGACCGTCCATCGGTTGCAACAGGAAGTGCTCAAATGCGAGGCTTTCGAAAGAGGCGGGATCGACGTTCTGTTGCGGAAACACAAGTTTGAGCTCGTTCCCGGACTTCTGAGCGAGTTTCGTCGTGCCCTTCGGGCTTACAGTGATCCAATCGATGGGCGACTGCACTGGAAGCGTCCCGTTGGTCTCGATCGCGATCTCGAAATCGGCCTCGTGCAAAGCGGACACGAGAGCGTCGTCGACCTGGAGGAGTGGTTCTCCACCCGTCAAAACGACGAAGCGCTTGCCGCCGACCCCCGCCCACATGCGCTCGATTGCGTCAGCCAGAGCGGCGGCCCCATCGAAGCGGCCGCCGCCCAAACCGTCCGTTCCGACGAAGTCCGTGTCGCAGAAGTTGCATGCGGCACTCCCGCGGTCATGTTCGCGTCCGTTCCACAGGTTGCAGCCTGCAAACCGGCAGAACACCGCGGGCCGCCCCGCATGGCGTCCCTCGCCTTGGAGTGAATAGAATATCTCCTTGACGGCGTAACTCATGTCGTCACGCCGCCCTGACCGACCCCGCAAGGCGCCGCTTCAACACCTGCGTGAGATACAGGGTAAGTTGACGCACGTCTGCCGGTACGTTTTGCAGCCCGTTCCATCTGCGGCGCTCGCTGCCGAAATCCCATTCGCCCGAACTCCAAGCGGTCTTTCCCCTGAGCAACTTCAGACCGCGGGCGAATTCGTCGCGCGATTCGGCCCCCGTCGCGCCGCTCAGGTAGTCCATCACGTAGCCCAGCGCGATGATGCCCGTACCGTGAACCAGGCGCGAAGTCTTGGGCGTCTTGCCGATCCAGTCGTCTGCGAAAACGTGCTGCACGGCATGGTAGAATTCGCTCATCATGGTGACGCCGTGCTTGAGCAGCATTTGATCGTCGCTGGCGTAAAGCCGCAGCGCGCCGTCGCTCAGGGAATTCATGATCACGCGCTGAAGAATGGTGTCGCGGATAGAGCCCTTGGGATTGGTCTGCTGCTTGATCAGGCCTTTGAGCGACGAGCCAGAGCGATAGTTCAGCGCCTCTGTGACGAGCGCAGCTTGCGAACGACCGGACATGCGGGGCGGCAGATCGCCCACCTTCGGAAGAAGCTCGTAGACCAACGCCTTCGGCAGAGGACGGGTGTTGTTGACCAGAATGAATTGCTTCTGAAGCTCCTCTTCCGTTTCGCAAAGAAAGCCGGACACCAAGACTTCGAAATCACGGCCGCGGAGTTCTGAGAGCGCAGTGAAGCGCTGCTGACCGTCGACGATCCAGCCCGGCGGTCCGTTGGCGGTATCGACGACGAGTTCGCGACGACGGTCGCCGGCTGATCCGCCTTTGAGCTTGGCGTTTCCCATGAAGGCGACAACGATGGGGTTAGGAAGAATGGCGCTCGGCTTCTCCAGATAGTCGCGGATCTCACGAATATGCCCGGCGATCTGTGGTCGCTGGAAGCCTTGAAGAGCTCCGCCTTCGTCTCGACCGGCACGCTCGATACGCGCGATTCTGGATATTTCATCGGCTCGCGCTACGAAGGTGAAGACTTTGAAGTTCGGGCTCTGGATCGGCGCGAGGGCGTCGAAGTGGAGATATCTCTGCTTGCTCATGCGAGTTCCTCGCGGAATTGGTTCAGATGGGTGTGGAATACGTGGAGGTTGTGGATACCGCGGCGCTTGTTGCGGTTCGAAGTTCGGAAGATCACGGCCTCGACACCTGCTTCGCGGCAGACGCGGCAGCCGCAACTCTCCCATGGTCGCTCGGAAAGAGTGCGCGAATAGACCTCGCGCTGCCGCAGGGCGGCCTGAGACCGTCTCGTCATTGACGGATCCGCATCCCAGTTGAGGGTTACCCAATACTCCATCACCGCGTCGAGACATTCCTCGAGACCTGCCTTGCGTGCGGCGTAGTCACGGACGCCTTCGAGCGCCGCGCTTTCCAGACGCCTGGCCAGTTCCTGATTGAGGCTGCCTTCGCAGGCCTTCCGCTTGAGCTTGTTATTCTCGGTCGCCTGCGGGATGCGTATTGCGGTGTAGTAGGAAAGCTCACCGGAAGAGTTGCGGACCCAGTAATTCTTCTTCGCATCCTTGAACGCGCGCAACAGCGGTGACGTTGTGTCGAAGCTGCTCACTCTGTTCTGTTCGAGGACCGCGAGATCCTCGATCTTGCCGAAACCAAGCAGATGGAGATGTATGCGTGAGGGGATCGCACTCCTCAAGGTGGAAAGAACCCGTTGGATCTGGTCGATCTTGAGGGGCACGGTGCCCCCGATCGCCAGATAGCGATACCCCATCTTGACGAGGTTCAGCGCTGCGTCGGCCATGCTCTCCGCCGACCAGCCCTGGATAACCCCCATCGGTGTAAAGCCCTTGCCGATCTTCTTGGCTACCTTCAGAAATTCGACGGCGTTCTGCTGCGTGATCTCGAACCGTCGCCGTACGTCGACCGGCACGTCGCGGAACCGGCGAACGAGGCCGACCTCGTCGAAATCGAAGATGACGTGGTCCGGAGAGCAGCCGTGAGTAAAGCCGGCGTCGGCGTAGAACTCGACGGTATCGTCCGCGTGGTAGGGCGGTTCCGGGAGATTTCTGTAATTGAACGCTCCGCAATCGCCCACCAGCATGCTGTCGGGAAACTTGGCGAGCGGATACCGCAGGAATTTTCTCGCCCCCTCCCGCCGGAAGCGCATCATCTGGGCTTCCGAATATTTTCCGGGAAACGCCGCGTCGCCCACAATCGCGCGCGAGATCAGAATTCCGTCGTACGGAGCCTTCTCCAGGAATTCGTGCGGGTATTGGTCGTCGCGATGTACCAGGCGGCCGAGGCCATTGCGATCGGCAACGAAGTCGTACAGGGGATCGATGGTATCGATACTATCGGCAAATACGAAGCGCATCACGCCACCTTAGAGAATGCGTGAGCGTGATCGAGACGGACCAAATACCCCGCCAGCATGCGGATATCCTTGCTGATGTTCTGGATCTCATTCCAGTCGCGTTGAAGCTCATTCCAGCGACCCGAGGTCCAGCGGCACTGCGGAGCAAGCCGCGCAAGCGCCTCGGCAGCATGCCGACGCAGATCCGCGCCGGGGGCCGCGCGGGACATCACACGATCCATCAGTACGCTCATGGCGGCGATGCCTGCAGAATGCATCAACCGGCTCTCGGTTGCCGGCCGTCCCCAGGCGTTAGGGAATACATCTCGCACGGCGCACCAAAATCCGACGAGGAGACGGAACATAGCATCGACATCCGCCGGAGTGCCGCCGGAGGCCTTATAGGGCGCCAAGGTGCCAAGCGCCCCGTTGATGCTATTGCGGATCGCTTTCACCAGAGCGGTGTCTGTTACCACGGCTTCGGACGAGTCTTCGGATATCCGCTTGATGAGACCTTTGAACGGCGAGTTCTGCGAGGTCTGCAGCAGATGTACCAGTTCGCTCGGGATCTTTCGCGCCGACAGGTCGCGCGGAAACACGACGTCCAGTTCTGGCAGCAGTTCGTTAATCAGCCGAGGATCGAGCGGTCTCGCCTTGTTCACCAGAATGAACTGTTCGCGATGCACAGACAGTTCTTCCGAGACGAACGCGACGACCGGCACCGGGAAGGCTTTGTTCTGGGCCTGGGACAGGGCAATCGAGCGCTGCTGACCATCGACAATCCAAGCGCACTTGGTGCCATCGCGCGGCATCGGAATTCTCAGCGTACCTGACTCGCAAATCCGGGTGTCGCCGTCTGGACGCTCTCCACGGGACTGGATGAAACGTGCGGACGGCGCTATGGCCAGGATGATCGCGTTCGGAAAGAGGACCGGGCCCTGATCCAGAAAATCTGTGATGGCCTGCACGTGGCTCCTGATTCCCCTGCGTTGAAAGCCGTGTAACGAACCCTCGCTGTCGCGATGCACGCGGCTGATCTCCGCGATCTTCAAGAGGTCCGCACCCGCCATGAAGAAGGCATACACCGGCTTGTCGGCTTGCCGGGTCCTAACCGCGCGTACCGCAAGCACTGGATCGTCACTCTTCTTCGGGCGCGTCATCACATCCCCTTCTTTGCGGCGGCGATGCGGTACAGTCGCCCGAACCGGGACTGCTCGCAGGCAACCCCCTCTTCGTGCCGGAGAGCCACCAGCATCCGCGCAGCGCCCGATTGCGTCCGCAACCGTCTCTTGATCACTGCGACAATCTCCTCGTCCGTCAATCGCGGACGCTGGACCTTGCGCGGCAACTTCAGACTCTTAAGCGAGGATCTCACGGCTGCGAAGTCGTCTTCGCGCCCCTTGCTCGGCCTTGTCGCTACCGACCTGGCGAAATGGAGCATCGCTCGTTGCGCGAAGTCCGTACGCGTGCCGGGAAAGATTGCGTTGAGGCGGTCATCATAGGGAGCGATGGCCGCGTGCAAATTTGCCGGCAATGCGGTCTCAAGCGAAGTGCCAAAAATCCTAAGCCTTTCGAGCATTCTCCGTGGCGCATCGGCGAGACTGGCCCCGACCATCTCCGCGTAGGGCCGTGAAAGCGCCATGAGAATGCGCCCCGACTTCCCGCCAGCGACATCGCTCCATTCGTCGGAATGAGCCGTGGTCAAAAGACTCGAAAACCACTCCGCGGCATCGAAGTCTCCGAGGATTTTTGGAAGGACCGACTGTTCGTGCCGCGGCGAAACCGTCAATCCGTACGCCGGAATCGACCGGGAGGCCGGCACGATGCCAAGGCCAGCCGAAAGAATGTAGAAGCGCGCGGCAGAGAAATTAGCGGCTTCTTTAGCCACCCCGAAGGCGCGGCCCACGTAAAAAGTGTCTGCTGACTTGCACCTTGGGAGGCCGTCGACCTTGGCGATCCAATGTGCAGCGACGGTCGACTGATTTCCGCGTGACAGTGAAGATGGCGTCGCAGCGCGGGTGGGCTTCGCTGACTTCCGATGGGAGCAAGTCGTAACCACGACATCGGTAGGTATTATGGAACCGTCGCCTTCCGAGCGGCGTTTTGCTCTCATTGGCATGATTAACTGCGCCCCACTAACCCCGTGAATGGCCCGGTTTCGAGTGGCTGACGAAACCGGCGGACTCTTGCGGCACAGGATAAAAGCGTCGAACGGCCGCATGATTCGCAACATATTAGCTTCGTCGCAACTTAGCTAGCCCGCCACCCTAGAAATTGCAAACTGCGATTTGTGGAAAGAGGAAGTGATCAACTGCAAAAAGAAGGGGCGCAGTTATTTGCAGGAATGTGCGCGACGATCCGTCCGATCAGTTGCTTTTCTGCGGCAGACCGACTTGTGCCATCGGTGACCCCAACCGGAACTGTAGGGTGGCAGACCTTTTGCAAGACGTCGCCCGGAAGCGGCCGAAAGGTCCAAGTGGGGCTGCTTCTCGAAATGATGGCGATGCGCGCGCCGCGGCCGCAGCCTCGATGTGGCAAACGCAGCGAACGCGGTTTTGAACTCGTCACGCCCTGCACAATGTCGAGCAGACGAAGCAGGTGCAGAGTAAGGCCGTATGTCCGCCTCTTCCGGTGGGGTGGCTCGCCCTACATTGCGCGTCCGAGGTTGCCCGGGCGGACAGACCTCATAACAGTAATGCACACGTAAGTTCAACACTGTCTGTACAAGCTATAAGTTCGGGTAGTTTTCGGAAGGTCGCTCGTGCGTTAGCGTTCGCATCTATTCTTGAGGGACTCGGGGCGTTTCAACATTGCCGTCGCATTCTGAACTTCAACAGCAGTACGTTGCCTCAGTTCACCGCACAACAGATCTGCTACGAACGCGCATAAAGCGCCGACCCCGGGGGACTCGTCTCTCACGATTTGTGGGCGAAAAACGACGATTGCGACCCGAAGAGAACTCAGGTGGCGTTGGTCGGGTCACCTAACCGCGTGAAAACGCTATTGATCAGGTAGCTCGTCGGTCAAGGAGAATTCGGCGGTCATAGTGCGAATCGCGTTCTCTTTAGATGGCAAATCTGGTGTATCGCCGCGTCATGCCGGATCCCGATATTGCGCGAGATTGAAGGACATCAAATGCGGTACGAACTGCGCCGGCTGCAAACAGGTGACCTACCCGAAGTAACAGACATCTATAACGCCGCATGTCGGCATAGGGAAGCGACGCAAGGAATACGTGCTTGGAGGAGCGCGGAAATAAATGAGTTTCTCTTCGCACTTCGTCCCTCATTTGTGTCGCACACGTGTATCAGAAAAGGTGACGTGATCGGGTGGACCGCACTTACTCGGCACCATGTCAATGAGGGGGTGCGGCAGACAGCGGAAATGTCGCTCCATGTTCAAGGATCGTCTCGTCGAAGAAGTTGGGTCAGCGCTTGCGCACGCTCTTCTACCCGAAATGACTATCGTCATGTTTCTCGGGGAGGTGTCGGGCCTCATGAATCGATCATTAGTGCGGGGACAGCTACGTGCGTCCGGAAATTCATCACATATCGAGACCTAGCCGAAGTGTCTCTCCGCAGGAGTGAGCCTCTCGAAAGTAAGGTAGCGTCATTGGGAAACGGATTGGCCGGATATCTGTTTGGGCTTCGGCGCAACAAACCAAGCAGTAGGTCTACGCCACTCGGGTGCCGGCGTCCCACCACGTTCAACCGAGCAAGAGCTACAGGAGCATACTTGGAGCCGTCGCAATTATCTTTCGAGAAGCCACCCAATGTTATCGGCGTCGAAAGCCCCGAGAGATGTGGCTTCGCTCGAAATCGATTCCGGATGTCTAGGTTGGACTGCGTAGTTCTTGGGGCCGACAGTCCATCAGGGCCACGGTAAAACAATCGAAAAAGCTGTTGTAAAATGACGGCAACTTCACGACGCGGTATCAGTCGCCGCAAACTGCTTTCGATGGGCGGCGGCGCCATATTGGCACCCTACGGCGCTTCCCTGTCCCCCGCGTCCCCTTCCATGGACGAACAAGGCTACGCGACCGTTGCCGAGGGAACCAGCATCTCTGTTGCCGTTTCGCCGGACGGGCGAACGGTGGCATTCGACCTGGCCGGGAGCCTGTGGCTTGTGGGCATCGGCGGCGGAGTTGCGCGACGGCTGACTGACGAATTCGGCGACGTCGCGCAACCGCACTGGTGTCCAGACGGGAAGGAGATCGTTTTCCAATGCTATCGGGACGGAAATTTTCATCTTTGGACAATCTCTGCTGATGGCACCGGGTTGATGCAACTGACGCGCGGTCCTCACGATCATCGCGAACCAAGCTACTCTCCAGATGGTCGACGCATCGCATTCTCGTCGGACCGCGGCATGGGTTACGGCATCTACGCTTTTGACCGGAACACGGGCGCCGTGGAATCGTTGGTAGATACCACGGCCGACGAGACCCAGCCGGCCTGGTCGCCAGACGGACGAAAGATTGCGTTCGTGACCAACAGGTCGTCGCTCGATGTGGTGGACGAGTTGGGTAACCGGACCACCGTCGCTTCTGTTCACAACTCAAGAAACATCGCTAATGAGAAGGAGATTCACGGGCCGTCTTGGTCTCCCGACGGGGATCTCACTTACGTCATCCTGAACAACGGGGCGGCACAGTTGCATGGGCCCCGCGGCATTATCGTGCAAGGCGAAGACATCTTTCCGTTTCGGGCATCTTGGTTGCCGACCGGCGAGTTCGTATACACATCGGGCGGTAAGATCCAGCGGCGCGGCCTGGAAACGACGCAGTCCTCCATTGTTGAATTCTCTGCGCGACTTCCAATCATCAAGCCGAAGTACAAGAAAGTGCGCCGAGATTTCAATTCGGTCGTGCCACGTCCGGTCCTCGGTATCGGCAGCCCGGCCTTGTCGCCCGATGGCTGCAATATCGCTTTCCGCGCTCTCAACGATATCTGGACGATGACCATCGGAGAGCTGCCGCGCCGGGTCTGCCGCGACGGGTTTTATAAATCGGACCCGGCATGGTCGCCTGACGGGCACTGGCTATCTTACTCAAGTGACCGCGGCGGTAAGCTAGATATCTGGTTGCGCGACCTGCGCACGGGCGAGGATCGCCAACTCACGCACTTGTCCGATGCTGCGCTCTCCGGTTCATGGTCGCAGGACGGCAGAATGATCGCTTTTTTGGATCAGTCCGGCAGTCTTTACACGATTGAGATCGAGAGTGGTACTGTTCAGAAAGTCTATGGTCCTTTATGGGAACCAGGCAGGCCGAGTTGGGGGCCTGATGGACGGACGATAGCCCTGGCAGCATTCAAACCTTACTCGGCTAGCTATCGCGAGGGGCTGAGTGAAATCCTTACCGTCGATCGGACGACCGGCAACGTCGAATATCAATCTCCTCTTCCCGATCGATCGCTCAGCACACGCGGCGACGACGGCCCTGTGTGGTCACCTGACGGGACGAAGATCGCTTTCGTGCTGGCCAGTCTGCTATGGGTCGCTCCGGTCGATGACCGATGCAGGCTGACCGGCCCGGCACGTGTGATCAATGCGGAGGTTACGGACGCGCCGAGTTGGAGCGGTGACTCCAAAACGTTGCTTTATCTTTGTAATGGAAGTTTGCGGTTGCTTGCGGCCGACGGGGGAGAGTCGCAAAACGTGCCGCTTTCGTTGCATTGGGCAATGGCCAAACCCACGGGCCGAACTGTGCTCCGCGTTGGGCGCTTATGGGATGGCCGCAGTCCGGACCTTCGCGAGAATGTCGATATTCTCATCGACTCCAATAAAATCGCCGGTATCGTGTCCCAAGACGGCAATGCTTATGGCGACGCCAAAATCGTCGATGCTCCTCAGTCGACAGCCATGCCGGGATTGATGGACATGCACACCCATCGCCAAATGCAGGGATATTCATATGGCGACCGGCAAGGCCGATTGTGGCTCTCGCTGGGGATCACGACGACCCGCTCGGTCGGCTCACCCGCATATCACATGGTGGAGGACAGGGAATCCATCGAGTCCGGGGCACGGGTGGGCCCCCGTCATTTCGCGACAGGGGAAGCCATCGACGGGGCTAGGATATTCTATAATTTCATGCGTCCCGTCACCGAGCAAGGACAGTTGGCGCTCGAGTTGCAACGCGCGGAAGCCCTGTCGTACGACCTCGTCAAGACCTATGTCCGACTGGCGCCCGAGACGCAACGCGATGTCATTGCTTGGGCGCATGCCCGCGGTCTCCACGTCACGTCACATTATCAATATCCGGCCGTGGCGTTCGGGGTGGACGCGATGGAGCATCTCGGCGGCACCAATCGGCTCGGTTACTCGCGAACCATGAGTCGACTCGGCGCCGCCTATCAGGATGTCCTCGAGGTGTTCGTCCAAAGCGGCATCACGTGTACGCCCACCATCTTCACCGCTAATGCATTGCTGGGCGAGGATCGTTCGTGGATGGACGACATCCGGATAAAAACATTCTATCCCGCGTGGGAGTATGCACGACTCGAAGAACGCGCCAGACTGATGGCTGGGCCGAATCGGTTGGTCACGCTGGCCGAACTCGAACGTAATGTCGCGCAAGTCAAAGAGTTGTTGCGCGTTGGGGGCCGCATCATCACTGGCACAGACGCACCGATAGATTTCCCAGCCATCAGCTTACATCTCAATCTGCGGGCGATGGTTCGCTATGGTGTGACTCCATATGAAGCGCTGTTGACGGCAACGCGGTATCCCGGCGAATTTCTCGGCGCCCCGTTAGGGACGATTACCGAGGGGGCGCTTGCCGACGTCGTTCTCGTCGAGGGAAACCCGCTGCTGCGTATCGAGGATGCCGCAAATGTCGACCTTGTGGTCAAGAACGGCCAGGTTTGGAGCGTCAAGGATCTGCTGGCTCCCTTCGTCGCAACGCAAGTTCATCAGCACGGAAGGAACAAGATGTTGCCACCAGTTCGGAGCACCGTGAACCACGCTCGATTCTGGTGGCACGGAAAGGAATTCGTTGAAAGCAGCAGGGCCTGCTGCTGCTGTACGGTGACACCGCGGCTGCGCTGCACGGGCTAGGGTTGCGGAATTGATCATTCGATGCGGTAAGTCGGTTTGGAGCCACCTGAAATCACCGTGCTGCGGTAGGCCGACGGCGTTGCGTTCCTTGCAACGAGTTTCCCACGACTGCAACGATTGATGGGGTCTTCGCAGCATGTGTCGTGATCACCGTTCCGGTAGCGAACGCATCCGAAGAGGTTGGTCTCTCTCGACCGTGCAGCTCGCGGCGGTCGTCGTCGACCAGCTTGCGCTTCGGCCAGGGCTGATAACTACTGGGATAGTCCGCCCTATCTCTCCTGAGGCTGGGAGAGGGCCTGTTCATGCCGGAACAAACCGCGAGCGCAGTCTTCGGAATTAGATATGAGAAAGTACCTTTTCCGCATATGGCTCTGCCGGAAATCGTTCAGCGTGCGGAAATTTTTTGACAAAGACGCTGCTGCCGTCTTGGAAAGAGCGTTTCGAGCACTGGTGGGAATGGAGGCCCGTACATTTTGGCCGATCACGTCCTGCGGCACTCCTTGTCGAGCGAATTCCTCCCAGCTTTCTCAGCTTGCTGTTCTTCTGCTCGAGCCGGCATAACATCTCCGTCGGCAAGGCGAAGGCGACCTGCAGATTTGTGAGTTTCGGCTTTTTCATCGTCTAACATCACTTTCCACGGCGATCATAGTCGGAAAGCTTTTCACTCAGACTGGCTTAAGATTCCGGAAGCAGGCCAGGTCACTAGCCGCCGCAAAGTTGGGCCGCCACCCCGCGGTAAAGATGCTCGAAGTCCAAGCTCAAATCGTAACTGCCGAGGTCGCCGGACGATCGATCCTGAACGGCTTTCCCCGAGTTGGGTTGTACGCGAAAGTGGCACGTTGGATCTTGTCGAAGTTTCCGAAGGAGGCCTCTATGAGCGGCATGAACAGTATGCAACAAACGATGCCATCCACAATCCGCTCGGATAACTGGTCAACCACTTCCCGAAGAACGCCAGTTGGCAGCCTTCCGACAACCCGCCCAAAGTGGGGCAGGGAGAACCTCGTTTTGGTTATCGTTATCTTGCACCTTCACCTTCGCGCCGCTTGCACGTCACTCGCCATGACTGCATCTGGGTAGCTGTTTCCGAAATGCGTGCGCAGGTAGTTCACGACTGCAGCGATCTGGTCGTCGCTCATCATGTCGCCGAAGGAGGGCATGCCGCGGCGGCCGTTGAGGACGACATCGATCACATAAGAACTCGCTTCGAGATTGCGATTGGCGACTAACGATGGATAGCTGGGTACGGCGCGTGTCCCCATCGCATCGTCCATGTGGCAACCGCGGCATACATTGATATACAGGAGGTCGCCACTCGTCTCGACAAAGCGAAAGTTGGAGGAAAAATGGCGGCTCTTTAGCGCCTTCGGATTGTTCTGCCCGAGCACGGGATACGACGACCGCAACAACAGCGTCGCTATAGCTGCGAAGGTGACGTACTTGATACCGCCGATCCATCTTCGCCTCATGTCTTGATCACCCGCTCATGCAGCCGCGCGATGGCATCCAGTGAAGAGAGGATTGCGCCCTCCTGCCAGGCCGGCAGTGCCGACGCATGCTCGCCGGCGAGCAAAATGCGCCCGTCGATCCCACATAGATTGCGATAGTGCAGCTTACGAGCCTCGTCAGCCCAGTGGCCGCTACAGCCAAGCGCGAACGGTACCCGGTGCCAAGCGACCGCGATGCCGTTCTCAAACTCCGTCCTGTACTGAGGATGGATGGCTGCGCCAAACTCTACCGCGCGCGCCACGCGCTCATCCGGCGGCATTGCGGTGAACTCGAAGGAATTGGGGCCCTCGAACAGATA
This sequence comes from Bradyrhizobium sp. 23AC, assembly GCF_054863025.1. Lineage (NCBI taxonomy): Bacteria > Pseudomonadati > Pseudomonadota > Alphaproteobacteria > Hyphomicrobiales > Nitrobacteraceae > Bradyrhizobium > Bradyrhizobium sp. 23AC. The sequence continues at coordinate 18,196 of NZ_JAVAYN010000018.1, read as the reverse complement.
AGCGCCCAGCAGGATGCCGCGTCCGCTCTTGTTGTAGTCGGTATTGGGATAGCCGATCTCGCTGATCGGCAGATCCGTGAAGCTGATGCCGCCATAGATTGCGTCGTCCTCCTCCCAGAAGCGGCGTTTGAACTGCAGCCCGACTTTCACCGACGCCGTATAAGGCACGGCATCTATCGCCGCCTTCATTGCGGCGCCGACATTGATCGGCAACTGGCTCAGGATCGATAACGGGATGGTGCACAGGCACCAATCGGCAGTGACCTTTTGCGACTGCCCGGGATCTTTGGCGTCCACATAGGTCACGGTAACGCCGCTATCATTCTGCCAAATTTCGGTGACCTTTGAGTTATAGCGGATGAGCCCGCCGAGTTCGCGCCCGAAGGCCTTGCCGATCATATCCATGCCGCCGACCGGCTGGAACATCGTGGTCTGCAATTCGTACCTGGCGAAATTCCAAAAGTAGCGCCACAATTGCGACTTCAGGATATCCGAGAGCGCTAGCGGCTCGCTCGGCAGAGGAGCCGCGGATAGCCCACCGCCGGGCGGCTTGGCATAGCCGCGATATCCGGAGGCAATCAGGCCCTCTTTGTATTTGTAGTTGTGATCAAGCGCGCCCCAGGATTTCAGTGCAAGCAGCAGTATTTCCTTGTCCTCCCTGGAGAGGCCCTGATCCAATTCGCCCTGGTTTGCGACTTTCGCAAGCAGTTCCGAAATCTGGCCTTGGAAGTCGGCCTTTACCGCACGGATCCGCTGCGGCGTGCCTCCGAAAGCGCGCGAAGCGTGTAGATACGCGTTGTGATTGACCTGAATGAAGGGCTCGAGCGCAACGCCAAGCCGTTTGCAATAATCCAACAGCGCGCGATGATGATAGGGAATCCGCCACGGCCCCGGATCGAGATGAAGTCCGTCCTCGAAGGCGCAGGTCTGCTTGAAGCCGCCGAGTTCAACAAAAATATCGCCACCGCGCAGTGTCCAGTTTCGCCCTCCGGGGCGGTCGTTGAACTCCAGCACCAGCACCTTGTAGCCGGCCTTGCGTAACTCCAGCGCCGCCGTCATGCCGGCGAGGCCCGCACCAAGAATGAGCACGAAAGCGCCTTTGGCATCACCATCCAGCCGGATCGGCCCCGTGTAACGAGATTCAGAGGCAAAGCCGAGCGCCGTCATCGTGTGGTACATCGCGGCGCTGCCGGCCACGGTACCGATCAGCGAGAGCAGATCGCGGCGCCGCACTGTGAGGGGTTCGTACTGCATTGGCATTTGATCCCCGAAACCGCTCAGGCTGCATCTGCCAAAGAAACGTGAGGCTGCTGTGCATTACATGTGATGCTGTTGGGAAGGACTTGCCAAAGCTGATTCGCAGCTTGTACCTTGCCCAGCAAACGCACGTCGGTCTGGCAGGCGGCTGCTGCAGGAAGATCGGGGGCGCGGCAGAGCTGACTGCAATGAAGGTAGTGCGACAAAAGCGTATCCGGCTTGTTGAGTGTGACGCCTGGTGGCAAACATCGGCTTGATGCCGAAGGGGTCGATGCCAATTGATGAGAGCCCCAGATAGGCATCCGGAGCCTCACTGAGGTTGCGCCGATTGACCGTCATCCTGGCCTGCACCGACGCCAGGCCGTTGACTGCCCCCGCCTTCCGGCGGAGTACCAAGGCCCAAACGCTCGGCCAGCCGCGGAAGCGGTCCAGAGTCTCCCCCTCTGCACGATCAAAGCTGAGTAGGAATGTGAGCCTCTCGCGATCGTCGAAGATCGAGGTGACATCCGCAATCGGCAGCGGACCGAGCCCGCCTGGGTTCTGGACCTGAAGGCCTTGCTTGTTGGCATGTGCTATTGCGACTACACGTAGAAATACGATGTTGAAGGCCTGGTCATCACCGGTCACTGGGACGTTTCTCAGGCAAGACCTGCAGGTAAGAGCCGTCATCTCCTCTAGAGAAAATTGCGATAGCCCCATGAGCCTCTTGAATTGATCTCGATATATGAATTGATCTCGATATACTTCGGGAATATGGCAGCGTGCGCAGTGGAGGTCGCGGTAAAAGGACACGCGCATTCTCACGTTGTCGAAGACAATGAGAAGAAGGTTGTCGCGTGGCATAGCGTCCTCCTGGTTTGTCTCACCGAAGACAAAGCAGGATTTGGGCCAGCGTCGCGCGCGGCAGCCGGAAGGCTCTTTATGAGTCACGTCGCGCGGTTCAAACAGTTTGGCGTGTTCCAGACGTCAGCGGCATCTACCCATCAACGACTTGCGGTGCGTGCGAATGCGATCCGCCCCTTTTGCACATCGGCTGGTTCTAAGCCGCTTGTGCGCAGCTCAATCTGTTTGGCGAATTGGACGAAGCAAAGCGGGCGGCACATGGAAATTATATTGTCTCTCTCGTCCCGATGAACTGCTGGGAGCTTGGCGATGATTGCCATGCCGGCGCTAGCCACAGGTTCCTATTCGGCCATATGAACGCTGGCTGCGCCGCCTCTCCAGCACCTCTCGCGTTCGCACAATAATGGCAGCTGAACTGCGCTGTCGTGGGCTAACAGCCTCACAAATTGCTTCTGCACCTACGGCATCCGTCTTGTTCGCTTGGGTAGAGTCGAGGGGAGGCGCGTTCAACTATGGTTCGAGTCCTGACGCTTCGATCTGCTCGAAAGTTGCTCCATCCACGCTCGGGTACCTGCGTTGGCGCGAGCTAGTTCTTGGGCAGGCCCAAGATATCCTCACGGCAGAGTTTGTCGTGCAGCACATAAAGGCGGAAGGCGGCTCCGCCTTCGTCTTATGAAGCTTCCTCTGAAGGCTCTTGATGTTATCGAGTGTTTTGGGCTCATGATCAATCGATCCATTCCCTCGCCATGTTCAAAAGCGTACTTGAAGCCAGGGACCGTTTCTTCCTGCTGAATTACCCGGTTTGATCACTGTCAGGCCCAGAGGAGGCGCCGTTTGAAGAGGCTTCCTCCGCCCGCCACACAAACTGAACGTACAGCCTTCCCGTTTCCGGCTTTCCTGAAACAGCTTTCGCAATCTGCGACGATGGTATCACCGAGACGAAGCCGACCAGTTTGAACTCCGTGCGCAACTTTTGGGTGGGATATTCCCTCATGCCGCATTACGCCGTCGCTTGGTGTGGTGTGACCACTGAACCAACTCCAGTGAATTGATGGACAGTTGAGCGAGGAGGTGTTCATCAATTCGGAGGAGGCCCATGATCATTGTCGGGTTCCTGACAGCGCTGCGACGGCTGTCGGCTTCAAGACACCCGCCGCCGTTTGCGGCCGTCGAAATACGTATCAAATTCGCTTAAACGGCGTTGGCATGACCGTTGCTTCTGAGAGTATCAACACTGACTGAGGTCGAGTGTTGTTAAATGTAGACCCGCAGTCATCGAACTCAACGGCGTTATCCTTCTTGATGGCAAACGCGACATCACATTTCATAAGCTGGTGCCTGTCGCGATCAGCGTGACCAGGATGCGCGAGCGCGGTGTGTACGACAAGGGCAAAGAGAAAGAGAATGGCGAGTTGATAAGAATGTCAGCACCGGTTCCTCGACCTTTGCGTGAGCCGAGGGTGTGCTTGGCGGACCATCAGAGGGATTGCCCGAGCCGAACGAAGTACCCACCACGCGCGCCGGACAGGTTAGTCGATATGTCGATCTGACCCACCAGGCACTGATCTATTGTCTACCGGGGCGAAATCCGTTTCGTCGCGACGCGGAATTCGCGCGTCGCGCCGGCTTTCCGATGTCCATTCGCCATGGCATATGCGCCACTTCACAAAGACGAACAAGGTTAGAAGTACGACGGGGATCGGAAAGTTATGAATAGATGGTCACCGTTTTCCTTGCGCGACAAGACGATCTCGGATCAATTGACCCGAGCAGAGAATCGGCCATCCGGTTTCGATTATCTTCGGCTTTTTCTGTCGATCATCGTCATCGCGGTCCACAGCATATCAATATGCTACGGGATGCAGATTCATTTGCGGATGTGGGATGGTCCGTTGCACCCGGTGTTGAAATTTGTCGTTCCAAGCTTCTTTGCCATGAGCGGATTCCTGGTCGCGGGAAGTCTGGAACGCAACACAATCCCTGCATTTCTGACCCTCAGGTTTTTGCGAATTGTTCCACCCCTTTCCGTTTCGACGCTAATTTCCGCACTCTTGTTGGGCGCGTTCTTAACGTCGCTCTCTCTAACCGACTATTTTTCCCATGCAGAGTTCTGGCGCTACATGGGCAGTATAGTAGGCTGGGTGCACATCTACCTTCCCGGCGTGTTCGAGAACCGATCTCCTCCGAACTATGTGAACGGATCAATTTGGACTATTCCCTTTGAACTAGAATGCTATGTAGCAATTGCAGTTTTGGGAATAGCTGGGCTCCCCAAGAGGCCGATCCTTTTCACGAGCGTAGCCATCCTGGCGATGCTCTCTTTTTCAGCGAAGGGAATCACTTCCCCCAGTTACGGCGTTAGCCACGGAGAGATGGTTCTCCCGTTCATGTTCGGAGTTGCAATCTATCTACTCCGGAACATGCTGCCGTTCTCGTTTCCGCTATTCGTTCTGAGCTTCACACTTTCCTTAGTGCTCTTCTACTCCAGAGCGATATCTTACCTCGAGGCGCCCTTCGTCGCCTACTCAACAACGTACCTGGGTTTACTGAATCCAAGGCGAATACTTCTGGTGCGCGGCGCCGATTACTCATACGGTATCTACATCTATGCCTTCCCGTTCCAACAGGCAGCCTTTCAATTGCTTCCAGGCGGGACTTTCTGGCTTTCGAACATCGCCTATGGCGTCGTCTCTTCAGGTGCAGCCGCGTATCTCTCCTGGACTTTTGTCGAGAAACGAGTTGTGGAACAGCGCTCGGCCGCACTATCGGGCGTCGCAAAGTTCATAGAATGGCTTCGTTTACTTTTTAGGCGTCTGTGAATGTCCTTGAAAGCTTATCTGGTAGGCGGGCTAAGCCAAGCCTACGTCACTTTGGTTTGCCGCCGGAGTCTCCGGCCGAGCCGGCAGCCCCACCAACTCTAAAAAAGTGAGCCCTGTGGCAAACCGCGCTCATCTCTTTACCGATGCCGATAACACGCTTTGGGATACCGACGCCGTGTTTGCGACTGCTCAATTGGAGATGTTGCGAGAAATGGAACGGAGTCACGGGCTACGACGCGCCAGACGACGAAGATCGAGGGCTTGCTTTCCTGCGTATCGTCGATCAACGAATCGCTGCGGTTCATCCGGACCATTTGCGATATCCTCCGGGTCTGTTGGCGCAAGGCTTGGCCCTGGTGCTTGCGGGGAAGGATATCGCGGAGGTGGTGGAACTTGTCACCCGTCCAGATGCCAAGATCGCTGGGGAATTCGCGCGGGTGCAAGCACAATTTCTAGACTCGGTGAAGCGAATACCGTCTCTTCGCGAGGGGAGGCGCGCGGGGCTACAGGCCATTTCGGCAGTTCTTATTCCTATAACCATCGTGACGCAGGAGCGACCCGAGCGATGTCATCGCTCCTCGCAGAGCATGGGCTCGATAGCCTGATCACTGAGGTGATTTCGGTACGCAAGAGCGTGGAGGTCTACCTCGACTTGAAGCGAAAAGCTGGATGCGTGAGCGATGCTTCATGGTCGGGGACCAGTTTGACCGCGACGTGCAGTCGGCAATGGCGGCCGGTTTTTTGGCATTCTATTTTCCCGGGACTTTGAGCCTTATTGGGTGACGGGAATTGATGCAAGCAGCACACGGCAGATTGCTCGCTTCGACGAAATCGTTGCAGAGGTCGTCGCGAACTGAGCCTGGAGGAGGTCGATGGACCGGACCTCAAGGGGGCTAATACCAACTGCGGCTCGCTCGCCAGCAGCGGATCACAGGTGAACTCGCACTTGCCGGCTGAGCAACTGAATTTAATCCGCAGTCTTCGCAGCAGATCGCCGGTCGTCCAACGTTGGCTGAATTCGCGTCCCCTCGATAAAGTACGAAGAACGATGCATTCCATGTCGAGAAATGCAGGCAAATACTACAGCATTGGAAGCTTCGGCCTCCGCTTGATCCGGAGAGGCGAGGACACCAGGTCGGCGCCGTCGGGCCTGCTGTGCGATGGTCCAGACGTACGCGCCTGCCTTGTACCAAAAAATGAGAAGCCGGTGGGCCCGGCCTCTCTTTACATCTCGTCCTACGCCCGCTTCTTGGTCGCCTTCTTGACCTTCTTCTTCGGGGCGTGTGGCCGATCATATTGGTCTGTTAGGTCTCCGGGATCAACGAGTGCGACACGGTCGTACCACGGACGGCCATAACGAGCGTTTGAATCGATGGTCTTCAATGCTTCCAGCAAGACATCGCGCCCGGCGCCGGTGTCGAGTTCTTTCTGCTGCCATTCGACTGTCCAGAACTCGAGTGGAATGCGCTTCAGAACGCGATCGACCGAACTCGCAAAAATCTCCTCGTTGGCGAAGTCCAGCGGCTGATCGGACATCCGCTGTGCTGCCTCAAGGCTGTCTAAGACATATATGGTCAGGACAATAATGGAGACTTTTTGCAAAAGGTGACTGGGCTTGTCCGGCGTGTTCGCCCGCCAGGCGGGGCCGAACCGCTCTTTTATTCGCATCCAGATCGCGAGAAAGAAGTCGCGCTCCAGGTCTTCGATACCTAGCAACGTCGCTCGGTCCCGTGTCTCGGCCAAGGCACTCTCGATCGCGTTCGGCGCGATATAGCCATGCTTGTTGGTCGGCCAGTCCAAAAGCCCCTTGAACGGCGGGATGCTATCTACGAACGTGTAATCTTCGAATTTAGCATCCTTCATTCCCAACGTGACGCCAGCACTCTGCACCAGTCGATCGTTCAGCGTGTCCTTATCGAACGCGAGATTGAGTGCCCTGATGTGATCTCTGGAAACGCGCGTTGCGCTATTGTTGATCACGACAAACTGGAATGCGCGTTCGGCATCATCTCCGCCGATGAATGCAATCACGTTCAGTTGAAGCATCGCGCTGTGCTTTGCCACGCCAAAGGCGCGGTGCTGACCATCAATGATGAGGCCCGGCTTCTCCGTACCCTTGAGTGAAATGACGAGTTTACCGCATTGCCCGCGATCCTTCTTGTCGGCATTTCCAGTAAAGCTGACCGCATCAGCATCGAGAGCGACCACAACAGCGGTCGGAATGGTGTTACGTGGGTCTGCGTCGAGAAATTTTGCGACCTTCTTAACTTTCAGATCTCGAAGAGGGCGCTGCGCTCCGGTGAGGTTGTCTGGCTTTAGCCGATCAACATCAGCCCATTCGATAATCTCAGCCGCTGGCGCGTGAAACATGATGAACTTTGGAGAGTTCTTTGTTCCTCGTTGCGAGTAGCTGAGAGCGAAATAATCAAATGTCTTGGTCTTTGACGGACTTTTCATCCGGCTTTCCTCACTTCATCTAATAATTCGAAATAGACCCGATGCCGGCCATCTTTGATGTCGAGATTGGGAAATAGCGGAGCGAGCCGCAGCGCCGCTTCCTTCAGCGAACAACGACCACCCCGACGCTCTCCGGAGGCTTCCAGCATCAGTTTGGCCATGGCCAATGAGATGCGTAGTTGAACGTCCGGATTGATTTTCGGATCATGTCGATAGTCGGTGGACTGTACCGGCCCCCAAGCCCAGGTTATGGAATTCGCGCGCTTGGTGTTGCAATCGTGGCAGGCGGCTATGAGGTTTTCCTCAATCGACTCGCCGCCCAGGCTCAAAGGCCACAAGTGCTCCACGGTTGGTTTGGAATGCTGTGGCCCGGTCTTCGCCAGCTTGATTCCGCATAGATAGCATCGTGAGGTCTCATGTTTGATATCCTTGGCGACGGCAGGCGGAGCGTCTTTTGCCTCGAAGCTGACTATTGCGGTCTGCTTGAGCAATTCACAAAATCGGCGGTCGGACGAAAGCCTGCGAGGTACGTAGTCGCGCTTGCCCAGTTGTTTGCCGTAGTCGGTTGGCGCAAGGTGGCCGATTTCCGGCTGGAGATAGACCGCCGCCCGCATGCATCTGATGAATGTTTCAATCGTCGCATGAAGCTTCGCGAATTCCTGGAACGATCGCTCGTTCACCAGAAAGTCCAGCGTTGCGCCGAATGATGCATCGACGCTCACGTGGCGACCTAGCGCCTCGTAGATATGTAGAAATGCGCGCTCGCCGTAAGTCGTAGGCCGCCAGAGCATTGACTTTGCACCTCTTCGAAGCGGCCGGTTGAGCTTTGCATTGATCTCAGGCCCCCAAACCCAATTGGCTCGAGGTCTCCGTTCTCCCCGAACCGGCAGACTTGTACGTTATACAAGCAGGAGTAGTAAAGAGAGCGATCAGCGGTGAAATGCGATGATCCTTAATGCCCTCACCAGCCTTCGTCCTGTCTGGCGCGATTGGTTGGTGCCGGCATGGAGCGCGGCTGCTGCTTTGCTGGCCACGCGGATCTGGGCCGTGCCGCGGGGCCTTGCTCGCTCATGCCTTCTGGCGCGATGGAGAGCAGCAGAAACGAGAGTGGTTGGCGTGCATCGAGAAGAGCAAAGCGGCTGAGATGATCTCCCGACCTCGCCCCCTTCCACGGCTCGGGTTCAACTGATGTCGATGTCTGGACAAGCGACGTCTTCCCGGCTGCGCAAATGCGGTACTTGCTTTATCCTCAAGGCGCGCACCTGGTGCGCCGGATGACGTGCGCTGCTCATCTGGCCGGCCGGCATGGCCCTGGCGCGCTTGGTGATGGATGCGGTGGCCATCTGGAAATGGATGCGGCTAAGCCTTCATGACGCTTGTTTTCGCTAGCTTATCGCCCGAGGCGATAAAAGCTTCATTTTCTGCAGATAATGCGCAGAATTTCGGCTTGTAACCGACCACATTGGTCAATTTCCGATCCCTCAGCAGACTAAAACTTTCCCGACAAATTTTATCGCCGAGCCCGGATCGGGAACAGGTCGGGCTTCCAACGACAGGAGAAGGTGCATTGATTTCCGAGGTGTTCATCACCTGTGCAGCTGAGGGAAGAGCAGGGCACGATAGTGCTCAAGAATCGTTTCGGTTTACTCGAGTAACAAGGACGAATTGGTGATGACATCCTCCACATCTTCGGCCAGCGATGCCGTCACTGTCTTGGTCCATGGTTCCGAGGTTGCTCGCCTCGCCCGTGAACGCTTTCCCGCGTTGCGCGTCTTGAGCGCCAAGGATACTGCGTCGTTAGAATCCCAAGTGGCGGATGCGGATGTCATTGTGGGTTCCGGCATCAATTTTCCTCCCCATGTCTTGGACAAGGCCCGTCGGCTGCGCTGGTTCCAGTCAACCGACGCAGGGATCGACGCGATCTTGCCGACTTGCAGCCGTATCCGCGATCTCATGGTCACCAATGCTCGAGGCGTCCATGGTGAATCCATCGCGGATTTTGTAATGACGGGCATTGGGATGATGCACTGGGACTTCCCGCGGTTCATGCAGGAGCAGTCTCGCAAGGAATGGCACACGCGACCGGTGCCGCCGATTTCGCAGAAGACGCTTGGCGTGGTCGGGCTCGGGTCGATCGGGGCCGCCATCGCCCGCCGCGGCAAAGGCGCGGGGATGACAGTGCTCGGCACGAAGTGCGACGTCAGCACGCCAGTGGAGGGCGTCGACCGGCTCCTCCCGCCCGATGGCCTTGCAGAGCTTTTGCAACTCTCCGACTTCGTTGTGCTTGCCGTTCCCCTCGTTCCCGAAACGACCAAGCTAATCGGCCGTGAACAGCTTCGTCTTATGCGGCGCAGTTCATTTCTGGTTAACATTGCTCGCGGGTCTGTCGTTGCGGAGAGCGAGCTTGTGAAGGAACTGCAAGCAGGGACCATAGCAGGGGCCCTTCTCGATGTATTTGAGCAAGAACCGCTCCCGGCTGACAGTCCGCTCTGGACAATGCCTAATGTTCTCGTCGCTCCCCACGTTTCAGGGTATCCGAGCGACTACTCCGCGCGCCTGTTCGAGATATTCGCCGCTAATCTGCAACGGTTCATCGAGAAGAAGCCATTGCAGAATGTGATCGATCTGACGCGAGGGTACTGACTATAGAGATTCAAGGCGAGTGCTCGCTCTGCATCTCGCCGTTTGACCAGGCTGCGGCCTGATTTCAGCGGTTCTCGCGCGGGGGCGTTCCTCCCAAACTTGCGGGCCACTCCTTCGGGAGTGGCCCGTTTCTTCGGCCCGGTCGATTCTTCCGTCGCCAAGTCGCTAGCCGATGAGTTTCATCGGACAGGCCAGTTCGCGCAAATGGAAGCAGTGCATCGTCATGCGAAGATGACGCTGGACTTATTCACGCTGGCTCGGTGTTTGGCGCTGGCGTTGACGCGCTACTGCTTCGATGAGGCATGGGAGGCCTCCAATCTGGACATACGCAACCAGCCTCTCGCGTCGACGGATCATTGCGCGCTCCCTGCCAGTGCTGTTTGGTGCTTAAGATGGGCGAGCACGCGCTTCGGCTCGAGAAACCCATCGCAGAGATCCCCACTGTCCTTTGATCTTACATCGGCCAAGTCCGATCGATAGGCGGTTGCTTCCTTGCATCAGCCTCGGGACCTGCGCGACAAAACTTCATCCTTTGTCGATAGAGCGCAGAATTTCTGCTTGGCGCGCAGCTTTATTAGTCAAATCCAGATCGAGGGCCGGGGTACGTTTTCTTTCGATAAAACCCTATCGCCGCCGGGCTTTGGACAGCCCAGATCTTTAGCGACGGGAGAGGGCGGGAATGACTTCCGAGGTGTTCATCACCTGCGCTGTTGTGGGGGCTGGGGAGGCGGTGGAGCATCGCCCGCATGTGACGGCGGTCCCTGAGCAGATTGCGGACTCGGCGATCGAGGCGCCGCTCGAACAGGCAGCCGTAGTGCACATTCATGTCGGTGATCACAAAACCCGCCCAGGCACCCGCAATCCGGCGCTCCATCGCGAGGTGGTGCGGCGCATCCGAGGGTCGGATTTAGATCCCGAGATCAACCTAACGAGACGATTAGGCGGAGACGTCGTGCTGGGTGGGCCTGAATTCCCCCAGTTCGCGGACGCCAGGCGGACGGACATGGCGGGCGCGCTCGTACGCGAGAAGCTCGCGCTCAAAGTCCATCTTTGAAGAGGCCAGGGACCATGTTTGAAAAGCGGCCGCGAACGGTGGGGCTGTTGGGGGGCGGAGTGATCGGGGGCGGGTGGGCCGCACGCTTTATCCTTAATGGAGTGAGCGTGCGCCTGCATGACCCTGCGCCTGGCGCTGTTGAAAAAGTGCAGCAGCAGATATCCAATGCGCGGCGTGCATATCGGCGATTGACGCGCCTCCCGCTGCCGCCGGAAGGTGTTCTGTCGGTTGTGGATTCGGTTGCGGACGCGGTGCGCGACGTCGAACTCGTACAGGAGTCTGCGCCGGAACGGCTGGAGTTGAAGCAGCAGCTACTCGCGGCTGCCAGCCGAGCCGCTGCACCGGAGACCCTGATCTGCTCGTCGACGTCAGGTCTGCGTCCCTCCTTACTGCAGGTCGAGATGGATCGGCCGGAGCGCTTCCTCGTCGCGCACCCTTTCAACCCAGTGTACTTGCTGCCGCTGGTCGAGTTGTGCGCCGGACGGCGCACGCCACCTGACGCGCTGACGCGGGCCGCGGAGATTTACCGCGGGCTCGGAATGCACCCGCTCGTCGTGCGCAAGGAGGTGGACGGGTTTATCGCAAACAGGCTCCAGGAAGCAATGTGGCGCGAGGCGATGTGGCTGGTGAACGATGATCTGGCCACTGTGCAGGAGGTCGATGACGCCGTCCGCTACTCCTTCGGGCTACGCCGAGCGATTACGGGTCCCTTCAGCATTGCCGGCGGGGGAGGCGGCATGCGCCGCTTTATGGAGCAATGGGGGGGTACGCTGAAGTGCCCGTGGTCGAAGCTCACTGACGTACCAGAGCTCACAAACGCCCTCTTTGATAAGCTCGCTGAGCAAGCGGACGCGAGAGGCGAGAAGCTTGCTAGTCTCGAGTTCGAACAGAAACGCGACGATTGCTATGTGGCCATACTGCAGGGCTTGCGTACACAGGGACAGGGTGCTGGAAAGACACTTGCGCTTTGGGAGCATGGACTACGCGATCACAATGTCCAGATCGACAGCGGCTCAGGACCACTGCGGATGCCGCCCGTTCAGATGCCCTCTGATTGGCTCGACAGCAACGGACATGTCAATGAAAGTCGCTACCTCCAACTCTGCAGCGAGGCCACCGGTATCCTAGAACGTTACGTCGGGGTGGATAGCGAGTATCGGTCCAAGTGCGGAGCCTTTTATACAGTCGAGACGCACCTCTTCCATCTCGGGGAACTGCGTGCTGGTGACTGCGCTCAGGTGCTCACGCAGGTGCTCGGCGCCCAAGACAAGCGCCTTCATGTCTTTCATGTTGTCATTCGCGAGCATGACGACAAGCCGGTCGCCATGGCCGAGCAAATGCTCATTCATGTCGATGCCACCAGCCGACGTAGCGCGCCGGTGCGGGCTGTTGTGCGCGAGCGATTGTTGGAGCTTGCCGAGCGGCACGCCAAGTTGCCTCGTCCGGAGCGCGTGGGCGCCAGCATCCGGCAGCGCTGAAATCAAAGCTAATCTGCTCACCGGAAAGATCAATGGATATCGCGTTCACAGCAGAAGAGCGGGCGTTCCGCGAAGAAGTGCGCCAGCTTTTGCGGGTTAACATGCCGCCGAAGCTACGGCGCAAGCTGGCTGAAGGGCGTAAGCTTTCGAAACACGAAAAGGCCGCCGGAGTGCGCATCCTCTACAGGAAGGGCGTCCCCACCTGGCCAAAAGAATACGGAGGAGCAGGCTGGACCCCTGTGCAATACTACATTTTTACAGAGGAGGTGCGAGCGTTTCCCGCCTGGACGCAGTTTGGCTACGGCGAGTCTCTGGTCGGCCCCGTAATCTACACCTTCGGAAACGAGGCGCAGAAAAAGTACTATCTGCCACGTATCGCCAATGCTGAGGATTGGTGGTGCCAAGGCTTCTCAGAGCCGGGTGCCGGCTCCGACCTCGCCTCACTCAGAACGCGAGCCGTGCGTGAGGGCGACCACTATATCGTCAATGGTCAGAAGACCTGGACGACCTGGGCGCAATACGCTGATTGGATCTTCTGCTTGGTGAGGACAAATCCCGAAGCGAAGAAGCAGCAGGGAATTTCTTTCCTCCTGGTCGACGTGAAGACACCTGGCGTTACAGTGCGCCCGATCGAGTTGATCAGCGGTGGTCACGAAGTCAACGAGATATTCTTCGACAACGTTCGTGTTCCGGTCGAGAATTTGGTCGGCGAGGAGAACAAGGGCTGGGGCTACGCAAAGTTTCTTCTCGCCAACGAGCGGTTTTCCGATGCCGGCGTAACTTCTTCCAAGGAAAGCATCCATCGCATCAAGGACCTTGCCGCGCGATCTTGCGCCGGCGGGGCGCCATTAATAGACCAAGCCTCGTTTCGGGAGAAGATCGCCGCTGTTGAAGTCCAGTTGAAGGCCCTCGAAATGACGCAGCTTCGCGTGTTAGCGAACGCTTCGAAGGAGCAGAAAGGTGCGCAGGATCCCGCAAGCTCCATCCTAAAGCTCAAGGGCGCCGAAATCGAGCAGACGATTGCGGAGCTTCTGATGGATGTGGTCGGTCCTTACGCCCTTCCTTATCGTTCGGAAGATCAACTCGAAAGTAACGAGCCGCCAATCGGCCCCGATTGGGCCGCGACGATCGCGCCCGGCTATTTCTACAGCCGAGCGGCGTCAATCTATTCGGGCTCCAGAGAAATTCAGAAGAATATCATCGCCAAAGCAATCCTCGGCCTCTGATGCTCGAAGAAACTGGCGCCTCTCATTCAGGAGAATTTCGACCGTGAATTTTGATCTATCGGAGGAACAGCAACTCCTGAAAAACAGCATCGAGCGCCTGTTGGCGGACAGCTACGGCTTTGAGAAGCGCCGCATCTATCAGACGGACGCGAAAGGCTATAGCGACGCAATGTGGGCGCGGTACGCCGAAATCGGGCTGCTTGCATTGCCATTTTCGGAAAAGCATGGCGGCTTCGGCGGCGGCGCCGTCGAGACCATGATTGCGATGGAGGCGTTCGGGAAGTCGCTGATCCTCGAGCCTTATTTCGCGACGGTTGTCCTGGCCGGGGGGCTACTTCGGCTTGGAGCGAGCAAAGCGCAGAAGGCGGACCTGATCCCCGGTATCGCGGAAGGTCGATTGAAGCTCGCCTTCGGCTATGCCGAGCCGCAGTCGCGCTACGATCTTTTCGACGTCGAAACGCAGGCGAAGAAAGACGGCGACGAATGGATACTGAACGGCACCAAGTGCCTCGTCCTCCACGGCGATACTGCCGATAAGATTGTCGTCTCTGCGCGTACGTCCGGAGATACACGACAGAAGAATGGGATCGGTCTCTTCCTTGTCGACGCCGATGCACATGGGCTTAGCCGCCGTGGCTATCCGACCCAGGATGCTCTGCGTGCGGCCGAGATCACGCTTGAGAATGTACGCGTTAAGAATGTTGACGTCATAGGCGATCCGGAAGGGGCTTTTCCAATCATCTCCCGGGTAGTGGACGAGGCGGTTGCAGCGCTCTGCGCGGAAGCTGTCGGCTGTTTTGAAAGAATGCAGCAGATCACGCTCGACTATCTGAAAGCGCGAGAGCAGTTCGGCAAGAAGATCGGTACTTTCCAGGTGCTGCAGCATCGTGCGGTCGACATGTTTGTCGAATTGGAGCAGTCGCGCTCGATGGCCATGTATGCTGCGATGATGGTGGGCGAGGACGACGCGACGGAACGCGAGCGTGCAACTTCGGCCGCAAAGGTGCAGGTCGGCCGATCTGCGAAGGCCATCGGCCATCAATCGATCCAGCTCCATGGCGGCATTGGAATGACGATGGAGTACAGCATCGGCCACTATTTCAAGCATGTGACCATGCTCGACATGCTTTTTGGCGATGCCGATCATCATCTGAAGCGACTTGCCAGCCTGGGAGGGCTCAGCGCCGAGCAAGTCAATTGAAGAACAACTCCGGTAACCTCTTGAATTCGAATGTCGTGCTTAGCCCTCCCGTCTGCGCAATCACACCTTCCGGCCGGGCGCATGCGCCGCATCGAAGAACAATCGGGAGCAGCATCGAAACTGCCTCTATCTCGTTTCGCTGGCGATGTCGCGCAAAGGGGCTGACCAATGAACAAGCTTGAGCGTCTTCTGCGACCTAAATCGGTCGCCGTATTCGGCGGCAAGCAGGCGGCCACTGTCGTCGCGCAATCGATCAAGATGGGTTTTGCTGGCGAGATCTGGCCCGTCCACCCCACTAAAGACGAGGTTGCCGGCCGCAAAGCGTATCGTTCCGTTGCCGAGTTGCCTGGCTCTCCAGACGCTGCTTGGGTCGGCGTCAACCGACACATCACCATCGAGGTGATCAGGGCGCTGGCTGAGCGTAATGCCGGAGGTGTTGTCTGCTTTGCCGCCGGCTTCCTTGAGGCCAAAGCCGATGATGCGGACGGCGAGAGACTGCAGGCCGAACTGGTCGCAGCAGCCGGCAACATGCCGATCATCGGTCCAAACTGCTACGGCTTGATCAATTACGCCGACGGCGCGCTTTTGTGGCCCGATCAGCACGGCGGTATCAGACTTGCCGAGGGGGGACGTGGCGTCGGCATCATCACGCAGTCCTCCAGCATCGCCATCAGCATGACGATGCAAAAGCGCGGTTTACCTATTGCGTTTCTAATGACTGCTGGAAATCAGGCGCAGACCGGCCTTTCTGAAATTGCGCTCGGCCTCATCGAAGACACGCGCGTAACCGCGCTCGGCCTGCACATCGAAGGCTTCGACTCAGTGGCCGGTTTCGAAAGGCTAGCGGCACGGGCGCGAGAGTTAAGAAAGCCGATCATCGCGATGAAGGCCGGCCGTTCGGAGCAGGCGCGCCAAGCGACAATTTCGCATACTGCGTCGCTTGCTGGATCCGACGCCGCATCCGGTGCGTTCCTGAAGCGGCTCGGAATCGCCCGGGTCGATTCCCTTCCCACTTTTATTGAGACGCTCAAACTGTTGCACGTCACCGGACCGTTGTCGGGATACCGCCTGTCGTCGATGAGCTACTCGGGTGGCGAAGCCTCAATAATGGCCGACACTGTGGAAGATCGCCTGGTGCGTTTCCCTGGCCTCACCGAGGAGCACCGCGCACGTGTCCGATCAACGCTCGGGCCCCTGGTGGCGGTGGCCAACCCTCTCGACTACAACACATTCGCGTGGAACGACGAGCCGGCGTTGACCACGACCTTCACCGCAATGGTGTCGGGAGGCTTCGACCTGAACATGGCGGTGCTCGACTTCCAGCGCCCTGACCGCTGTTCGAACGCTGGTCCCTATTGGACGATCGTGCGCGCATTCGAAGCCGCGCTGAAGACCAACAAGGCGAACGGAGCAATCGTCACGTCGCTGCACGAGAACATGCCTGAGGACTATGCCGCCGAACTGATGACGCGGGGCATCACACCATTGTTCGGCGTTCCGGAAGCCTTGGATGCCGCCCAAGCGGCCGCTTTCGTTGGTTCTGCTTGGCGTGAGCCAGAGGCCCAACCGGTTAACACCAAGGGTTCGGGCACACATGTAGTCAACCGTACCACGCTTAATGAAGCAGAGGCGAAGGCGCGGCTGATCGAGGCCGGACTGCCAGTGCCCAAAGGCCTGCGCGCCGGTAGTACGGCCGAGGCGGTAAACTCATCCCAGGCGCTTGGAGTCCCAGTCGCACTGAAGGCGCTCGGCGTCAGCCATAAGTCTGAGGTCGGGGCGGTGCGGCTCAACCTCACGGACGCTGAAAGCATCAACGGCGCGGCATGCGATCTGCTGCCTCTCGCCAGTGAGCTATATGTTGAGCGCATGGTGCGCGATGGTGTCGCCGAGCTTATCGTCGGATTCACTCGTGATCCCATCTTTGGCGAGGTCATGACGTTAGGCTCAGGCGGTGTGTTAGTCGAGCTTTTGCGCGATACTGCCACGCTGATGTTGCCCGCAACACACAATGACATCGAGGCAGCGCTGCGCAGCCTTAAGCTTTACCCTTTGCTCGAAGGGTACCGTGGCCGGCCCAAGGCCGACGTGACGGCAGCAATCGAGGCCATAGCGGGCATCGCTGCCTTCGTGCAGCAGAATGCCAAGATCGAGGAACTCGACATCAACCCGCTGATCGTTTGTGCCGAAGGCAACGGTGCCTGGATTGCGGATGCATTGCTTGTGTACGGAGAAAACAAAAATGTCTGATGCGATCAGGACCCATCGCGAAGGCTCGATTCTCGAGGTCACGCTGGACCGGCCCAAGGCCAACGCCATCAATCCCAAGACGTCGCGGTTGATGGGCGACACATTCAAGGCGTTTCGCGACGATCCGGACTTGCGCGTCGCAATTCTCAAGACCGCCGGTGACAAATTTTTCTGTGCGGGGATGGACCTCAAGGCGAGGGCCGAGGGCGAGACGGCGGACGGCGACTGGGGCATCGGCGGATTCGGCGGGGTGCAGGAACTGCGTGACCTCGACAAACCTGTGATCGCTTGCGTCAACGGTATGGCGGTTGGCGGCGGCTTTGAGATGGCGCTTTCCTGCGACCTTATCTACGCTTCCGATCATTCCTCCTTTGCGCTACCGGAGATCCGCGCAGGAACGCTCGCGGATGCGGCATCAATCAGGTTGCCGAAGCGCATGCCCTATCACATTGCAATGGAGCTTCTGCTCACGGGGCGCTGGATGGATGTTGCTGAGGCGCATCGCTGGGGCCTGGTGAACGAGGTGCTGCCCAAGGAAGAACTCGAAGCGCGGGTCTGGGAGGTCGCACGCCTGCTAGCTAACGGCCCGCCCTTGGTTTTTGCGGCTATCAAGGAAACGGCGCGCATATCTGAAGCGCTCTCGTTTCAGGACGCCATGAACCGGTTGACACGCCGTCAGCTCGCGACCGTCGACGTACTCTACGGGTCGGAGGACAGCCTTGAAGGAGCTCGGGCCTTTGCGGAAAAGCGCCCCCCCGTTTGGAAGGGTAGATAGTGCGGGAGACGACCACCGCAATGGTTTGAAACCAGGTTTAGTCACGTGAAACTCCAATCGATTTCACCCGGCGGCGCGGCCCGGCCGAAGCCTAGTCAACAGGGTCAACGTAAACTCCCAATGAGAGAGAAGGATCAACCGATGAGGATTTATAACCGCAAGCTCAACCGAGGCGAGGCCAAGCTATGAGCACTTT
>NZ_JAVAYN010000176.1:0-267 GCF_054863025.1 Bradyrhizobium sp. 23AC | reverse complement strand
AAAAGGAGCTCATTCATGGCCCCCTCGCACCGGCGCAGTTCAACGCGGTACTGTACTTGGTGGGTCTCACATCTGGACGGATAGTGCAACTCTAGGCTCAGCCCCCAAAAATTGGGCAAATTCGGATGCTTACGCGCTCCTTGATGTGCCCCGGAGGTCCTGCTCCACAACTCGGACAGCCGTAGTGCAGATTTAGTAGTGAGTTTGCCGGCGACATTGGAAGCCCGTTTGCAAAACACTGCCGTGCGGTAGGGATACCAAAGCTAA
>NZ_JAVAYN010000175.1:0-267 GCF_054863025.1 Bradyrhizobium sp. 23AC | reverse complement strand
GAGCAAGGGCGTCAAGCGCGGCTATATCGCCGACGCCGCCGCCACCGAAGTCGCGGTGCGCGAGGCGGTCGAGCAGGCCGAACGCATTGCCGGCACCAATATCGAGAATGTCTGGGTCAGCTTTTCGGCGGGCGGCCTGGTGTCCGATGTCGCCTCAATCGAGTTCGAGCTGGGCGGCCACCGTGTCGAGCAATCCGATATCGATGCGCTGTTGCAAGCCGGGCGGGATTCGATCGATCCGGCGGGCCGCATGGTGCTGCACGCGCA
>NZ_JAVAYN010000174.1:0-268 GCF_054863025.1 Bradyrhizobium sp. 23AC | reverse complement strand
CTCCCATCAGATACGTTTTAGAAAGCCCCCGGGCACGAAACACCGGGACTATTCTCCTATCGTCTCTGATCGGGTTGGCGTCCATGTGCGTTTGGGCGGAGTAGGCGGCACTTGCGGAGTCGTCCGACCCGTTTAGTGGGAAAACAGCACGGGAATCGGCGGCCTCGTCAGGATGCTTCGGGTTGCGCCTCCGAGTATGAATTCGCGGAAACGCGAATGGCCATAGGCGCCCATGACGAGGAGATCCGCTCGACAGGACGCAATCCGC
>NZ_JAVAYN010000173.1:0-268 GCF_054863025.1 Bradyrhizobium sp. 23AC | reverse complement strand
GCACCAGCACGGGACGCAACACGAGCAGCGTCGGCATGGTGGGACTGTACGACCCGCCAGAAACCGAACATACCGCGACAAGTATC
Organism: Bradyrhizobium sp. 23AC; assembly: GCF_054863025.1. Taxonomy (NCBI): domain Bacteria; kingdom Pseudomonadati; phylum Pseudomonadota; class Alphaproteobacteria; order Hyphomicrobiales; family Nitrobacteraceae; genus Bradyrhizobium; species Bradyrhizobium sp. 23AC. The sequence continues at coordinate 182 of NZ_JAVAYN010000173.1, read as the reverse complement.
GCCAGGATCACGAAACGGATTCTGGACTTGTCCCGCGCAAATGTTCTCGCGCCGACGTTCCGCCGCTTCAAGGTCTGGGGTTCACGCACGGCTGGGGAGCTATAGCAGCGACCTCCCATTGTCCAGAAACGTCAGGGCGCGCGCGCAACTTGTGCTGGCATCAAGCGCAGCTTGCCAGCGGA
>NZ_JAVAYN010000172.1:0-268 GCF_054863025.1 Bradyrhizobium sp. 23AC | reverse complement strand
AGCGCAGCTGGAAGAAGGCACGAATCGCATGGCGATAAAACCGCAGCAGCTCATCCAACGCTATTTGCTGCAGCGCTTCGGCGGGCAGCGGCTGGTTGAACGCCGGATGCGCCGCACCGCGACCATCGGCGGCGGGCAGCCACTCGGCGGCATAGCTTTGCGCCTCCGAGCCCGGCAAGAAATTCTCGGCGGCGAACGGCATGCGCGCATGCCACTTCAGCAAGTGCTCGCCCACTCGGCGGGCGCTGTCGTCTGCACTAAGTTCCTC
>NZ_JAVAYN010000171.1:0-269 GCF_054863025.1 Bradyrhizobium sp. 23AC | reverse complement strand
ACCTGTTTGGATGACACCTGTTCCTTGTTCACCAGGTACAATGGCATTACTTGGTGCACCTGAGCTTAGCGTTTGGCGGTAAAGGTTGTCTCCAACTTTGTCTAGTCCGCTTGCGTTACTGAAAGATGCGAGTGATACTTGTCCAACATTTCTAGATACGTTGTTTTCAACAACTGAGATTGTTCCATCTGAACCAACGCTCACACTTGAAATGCCATCTGGAATCGTTATTTTTTGTCCATCCATACCAAGCAGGTAGTTTCCATCAG
>NZ_JAVAYN010000170.1:0-269 GCF_054863025.1 Bradyrhizobium sp. 23AC | reverse complement strand
CTATATCCCAAATGAGCATATCACCGCTTTCACAGCACTTACCCGCAATGGATACCGTTTTATCGTGGTGTTCTCCGATTCTGTTTGCCGATACGGCTTCATATTTCGCCTGATACAGCGCAGGACGGATATTATCGCTCATGCCCCCGTCAACCGCTGCATATTTACGGGTGCCGGGCACTTCTTTTTGCGAACCGATGGTATAAAGCGTCGTTCCGGCGTCTCCGACGAGCGAGCGTCCCGGTTCAATCCAGATCTCCGGAATGTCA
>NZ_JAVAYN010000169.1:0-269 GCF_054863025.1 Bradyrhizobium sp. 23AC | reverse complement strand
ATCGCTCCGGCGCGCGCGGAGGACCAAGACACGTCCCAGCGCATCCAGGAAGAGATCTGGGCGCTGCCTACCCCGCTGCCGATGTTCGCTTATCTGGTCCGTCCGCTCGGCGATGGCCCTTTCCCACTGGTCATCATGAACCACGGCGTGTCACTGAATGCCAGGGATCGCAGCTTCTTCCCGCTGGTCGAATTTCGCGATGCCGCAATGTGGTTTGCACGGCGCGGCTATCTCGTGGTGGCGCCGGTCGGTACCGGCTATGGCGCGGC
>NZ_JAVAYN010000168.1:0-269 GCF_054863025.1 Bradyrhizobium sp. 23AC | reverse complement strand
CCAGGCTTGAGCATGCCGCCTTGAGCCTAGGTGCGACACCTGGTGCCACTTTGTGGCAAATAACATTACCGCTGATCCGGCCTGGCGTCCTCGTCGGCGCTCTGTTCGCCTTCATCACCTCGTTCGACGAGGTGATCGTAGCCCTTTTTCTGTCTGGATCTGGCGCCGTCACGCTGCCGCGACGCATGTGGGATGATCTGCGCTTCCAACTCAATCCCACGATCGCGGCCGTATCGACGCTCACAATAATTCTGACAACGTTGCTGCTC